>URDM01000131.1 GCA_900546575.1 uncultured Prevotella sp. | reverse complement strand
CTCACAGCGCCCTTGACGAAAGCCGAGTCTGTTCTATTCAATAATACTACATTGGCAAACGCCAAAGGTTCTCCCTTCATATCCATCACCTTGCCGGTGATATTCTGCGCCATCATCGGAGTCATAGCCGAGAGACACAACGCTGTTAAAATCAGTTTCTTGTTCATAATACCTTTACTTATGTTTTTCTGAGGGCAAAAGTAAAGGAAATGACAAAAAAGGCTTTGACACAAAAGTGTATTTCTGATACAAATGGCTTAAGAATTACACTTTTGTGTATATAAAAAGAAAGAATCTGTTTTTGTATTTTTTCAAAATCATACAACGAACTACTTCACAAACCTCAGTCTTGTCCACAACCATCGTGGTATCATAGCCCATGCTGCTACAAGCATGCGATAGCGCCAGTCGATTGTGACTGTCTCCTTGCCTTGCATCACAGCCTTTACTATGGAGCGTGCAACACTATTAGCCGAGAGTTGCAAAGGGAAATGACTTCCGGCAATAAGGTCGGTAGCTACAAAGCCGGGACGGATGTCGGTAATATGGATACCGAGTCGGCGCATGCGCGACTGCTGGGCAAGACATTCAAGATAGTGCGACTGGAAACGCTTGGTGGCTGAATAAGCTGGCGCTGCTCCCAATCCACGTGTGCGTGCTATGGAGGTGATGCAAGCTATCTGTCCACCTTTATTATTATTGGCAAACCAACGGTATGCTGCCGTAACCATACGTGTGAAGCCCAAGCCGTTGGTCTCCACGGTCTTCATCTCGCGGTCTATATCAAGCTCGCAGTTCTCCCACCCTATTCCTGAACTATGGAAATAGAGATCCATACCGCCAAGCTCGGTTATAAGTTCATTGAGCTGCTGTGGTGCAGCCTCATCCCTTACGTCTATTTGTCGATAAGCCTTGATGTTCTCGTTTGACTTGACTATAGCTTCAAGCCGGTCAACACGTCGTCCGGCAACACCGACAATGTATCCTCGCTCGGCAAGAAGACGAGCCACTTCGAGTCCTATACCCGACGTAGCTCCAATTACTATTGCCCTATTCATAATTACACTCTCACTACATCTACCACATGGCTGCCTGCTCCTATCAAGTCGGCACGCTCGGAGATGCACTTCTGATATTCTATGAAGCGGGCAAACGTCTCGTCGCTCATACGGTTGAGTCGTGTGCGCATATAGTCGGAAGCTCCGTCGGGCGAGAAGATAGTGACACGCTCCAAGCCGGCACATTCGTCCAGTCGGTTGATGTCATCGATACGTACATAGTCGTAGAGTTCGTCTGCTGATGCCTGTATATGGAATTTCTCATCGACAGCACCACGCTCCAACAATCCTTCTATACGGTCTTCGTCGAAGCAATACGACAGTATGCTGTACTCGTTCATCAAGTAAGCCACGAATATAAGTCCGCCAGGTTTGGTGACGCGCTTTGCCTCGTTAAGAGCCTTAAGCTTCTCCTCGTCGCCAATGAGATGATAGAGCGGACCTAGCAACAGCGTCACATCTGCCATTGCTGTTGGCAGGAACGGCATGTTGCGTGCGTCGCCCTGCACAACGTCGGCTGTAGGTTCACGCTTTAGAAACACTTCGATGTTGCGACGCACCAGTTCTACTGCCTTCACCTTATAGCCTTCTGCCATAAGAGCCGATGTGTAGCGACCGGTTCCTGCACCTATGTCAAGCAGCTGCATGTCGGGATTGATGAACCTACGCAAATGATGCATTGTGGTTTCAAACTCTACTATACCGTGTCTACGCTGCAAGCGGAGGTCTTCGGGATGTTTGTTGTAATGTTTCTCTATATTGGATAATGCCATATTTTTTAGTTGAGAATTGAGAATTGAGAGTTATGATATGCTGTTTATATTAACGCCAACACATCCTCCACGATTTGTTCGTCGAGCAAGCGGTTGTCCTTAAGCAACTGCTCCACATCGTATCTGTCGTACAATCCCTTCTTCACACCACATACAAGCACCTTCATATCTGATGTGCCGTAATAAGAGGCTATGCGTTCGCCAAAGCCACCATCCTTGCTGCCATCTTCGAGAGTTACTACAAGGTTATGGTTCGTCTTCAACGCTTCGAGCGTATCGGTATCTACCTCATTAAGATAGCGGGGATTGACGAGCGTTGCATCAATACCCTTGTCGGCAAGCAGGCGTACTACGTTCTCGCCCTTCTGATAGAATGAGCCGGCAGCAATGATTGCCACCTTCGAACCTTCGTGCATCATCTTATATTTTGACTCGTAGCTATACACTTCGTCCACTTTCTCTGTTGTATGCACCACTCCATTGCTCGGCACACGAATGGCTATAGGCTTCTTGTCCTGAAGTATTGCCCAACGCATCATGGCAAAATATTCCTCGCATGTGGTAGGAGCGAGATAGATGAGTCCCGGAATGCTGCAAAGCATAGGTATGTCGAAGAGGCAGATGTGTGTGATATCGTTCATCGAGTTCACTCCGCCTCCTACTACATTGATTACGGCTGGGTTGGAGTTGATGCAAAGATCCTGTGCTATCTGGTCGTAAGTGCGCTGGATGAACGTGCTGTATACCGACCATACCGGACGCAATCCACCCTTAGCCATACCCGAAATCATAGCTACAGCCTGCTCTTCGGCAATGCCCATGTCAAGGTGTTGCGAGCCAGCCTCCTTGCGCTTGTCGGCAGTAAAGCCTGC
>URDM01000130.1 GCA_900546575.1 uncultured Prevotella sp. | reverse complement strand
CGTTTATCACATGACCGCTTCCTTTGTATAGACGATGATGTATATCACATAGGTGCATCCATTAAGGACTTAGGCAAGAAGTGGTTCGGTTTCTCAAAGATGGAGATACTTACACCAGACGAATTGGTGGAAAGAATCAACAGGGGGTAAGAAAATGTGCTTTTCTGCTTACTACGATAGAAACTGGCAAGTATTATTTGACTAATAAATAAAACATAATAAACATATCGTATTCGACATAGACGGTACAATGCCAAAATCCCGAAGAAATTCCTACACGGAACATCTTCGGGATTAGTATTTCGTTATACTTTATATTTTTACTTTACTGCAATCTTGATGGTCTGATTGCCCATTTTTGCAATGACAACAGATTCGGACACGGCTTGCGATGCTGCGCCATTGACAGCCTTGGCAGCACCCAGCAGCTTGCCGTCTACTGTATAGAAGCGTACAGTCTCGTCATTGTTGAGACCCGAGAGCGTTACGATACCGTCGTTTGAAGTAACGATGATGCCACGAGTGGCTGTCTGATTGATATTGGTAGTGGTGTTCTGCAGATTGGCTTCCACCCAATAGAGGGTTGCAGTAGCCTTGTCAGAAGGCTTGTAACCGTCGGCTGTGGCGTAAGCCGAGATGTTGTAAGCTGCCGAAAGCTTTACTATGCCGTCCTGGCTATACGCATCCAATACCATGTCAGTATCGGTAATGGTGTAGTGATACTCGGCGTTGGGTGTAGAGCTGGCAAATGTCAGCTTGCCATCGGCATACGAAATGGTAGGTACTGCGCATTGCTCGTTAGGCTTCTCTTCGCCAGACTCCTCATCCTTTAATGGAACATAAATATAAGGATACGTGCTTCCCAATGCATCCTTGTAGTCCTGAAGATAAGCCTTGGGAACGTAGATGATGCAAGTTGAGAAGATGATGCAAGTTGAGAGTAAGCCACAATTTATTGTGTTTTGGGGGAGAGTGCCTTGGAATGTGGCTTTTTCAAGTTTGGGACAAAACGTGTATTCATGATGTACATTGACGCATTATGAATACACGCTTTTTTGTATAGAGATGCTGCAAGATTATTGTCTTGCTGCATCTTGTACGAACTTGAAATTGTCAAAAGTGTTTCCTGCTTCCACGCAAACCGTGAAGGAACGTGATGCGTTCGTTTCGTTGCGATTGATGATAACTTTTAGTTCGTTGTCCTCTATCTTGACGAGATACCAGCCTCCGTCGAACTCCTTGTATGAAGTGTTTTCCTTGAATTCTCCTTCTTCCTTCACGCTGGCAATCCAAAAACTTTTGTAGTTTTTGCATACAAACAGGCAACTTCCTCCTTCGGCTTCCACTTTCAGTTCGCCGTTTTTCAAGCCCGACGGAACCGTGCTCCACTTCATAGGGTCGGCAAGTCCCACTGGATCTGACGATTCGCAGCTTGTCAGTGACATTACGCCTACCAGCAAGCATAACAATAGTTTCTTCATACGCTTATTTGTTTAAATTGTTTGAAAATGTTCTGTTCTGCTTAGAACGACCAACCGAAGCCGATGTACGGAAAGAAAGCAGCCTTGTTGAGTCCGTACTTGTCGCCGAAGTTGAACGACGGCGAAACGCCTACACGAAACATGAAGCCGTTGGGGCGCTGATAGCGGTAGCCGATGTCTCCAAAGAAGAAATCTTCTTTCTGAGTAGATAGTTTAGCTCCAACGGAACACCAACGCCATTGATTTTCTGGTCGAATAAACCTGAATTGTCTCCATAGCCAATGCCCACACGGTAGCCTAAACCTGAGTTTCCATTGAATCTGCTGTCGTAGTTGATGCCCACAGTATTTTGGGCACCAAGTAATTCTACAGACAGACTGTGTGTCTTCTGTTGTGCCATTACTGCCGAAAAACAGCATAATGCAAATAATGATAATAAAATCTTTTTCACATGTTGTTATGATTAAATTATATCCAAGGACAAGATCCTCGAAAACTTGTTATTATGCTGCAAAAGTACAATTTTTTTTTATACACAAGGTCTCCTTATGCGAAACGGCAAAAATGTATTGCGAAGCAGCAATATATTCTTTTGAAGCAATTATAGGTATTCCTCTTTTTATAATAATCCTCTCAACTCTTACGGATAAGTAACAAAGATGATGAAGTCTATTTTGTCACTATTCTCTGTTCTTTTATCGCCTCAAAACATTTGCTGCTAATCAGACAATATAAAAGCCATCCCTCAATTAAAGGGATGGCTTTTTGAATATTTTTTACTTTACTGCAATCTTGATGGTCTGATTGCCCATTTTGGCAATGACAACAGATTCGGACACGGCTTGCGATGCTGTGCCATTGACAGCCTTTGCAGCACCCAGCTGCTTGCCGTCAACAGTATAGAAGCGCACAGTCTCGTCGTTGTTGAGACCTGAGAGCGTTACGATACCGTCGTTTGAAGTAACGATGATGCCACGAGTGGCTGTCTGATTGATATTGGTTGGAGTGTTCTGCAGATTGGCTTCCACCCAATAGAGGGTTGCAGTAGCCTTGTCAGAAGGCTTGTAACCGTCGGCTGTGGCGTAAGCCGAGATGTTGTAAGCAGCCGAAAGCTTTACAATGCCGTCCTTACTATACGTATCCGATGCCATATCTGTGTCGGTAATGGTGTAGTGATACTCGGCGTTGGGTGTAGAGCTGGCAAATGTCAGCTTGCCATCAGCATAAGAAATGGCAGGTACTGCGCATTGCTTGTTAGGATTCTGTTCGCCAGACTCCTCATCCTTTGAAGCATAAATATAACCCGTTGGCGGAATTAATTTAAGTTGATAAATATGAGTAAAAGGTTGTATATATCGCTGATTTTTAGTAACTT
>URDM01000129.1 GCA_900546575.1 uncultured Prevotella sp. | reverse complement strand
ATGTACAGGAATACTGAAAGTTTTTTAAAAAAAATCACATACTGCCTTTAGCGATACATATTCGCTGAATAGTTACTGTGTTGGCATAACTCAAAAAAAGGACTGCAAGCAGATAAAATGCTTGCAGTCCACTAATATTGCGTTATTTCGCGCGTAAAATCCGTTTGGGATTACTCCTCGGGCAGCATTGCCACTGTGATGTGGTTGCCCAACTTGTTGAATTCCTTCATGTAGTTGCAGATGTCCTGCGGAGTGAGAGCCTCAAGGGTCTTCAAGTAGTCGCTATACTGGTCGATACCGAGGTTCTGATACTGGCTGATGATGCTGAGCCAGTAGCCGTTGCTCTTCTGCGAGTCGTGATATGACTTGATCATATACTCCTTGCACTTATCCAGCTTGGCAGGGTCGCAAGTGTTGGCGAGGTTCTTCACTTCGTCGTTCATGATGCGCATGGCCACCTCTTTCTTCTCAGGCTTCATCGGACAGTAAGCGAATATCTGGAACATACGATAGTTATCCTTGCCTACCGAGCATCCGCCGTTGGCACCAACTGAGTATGCTGCACTCTCCTTCTCGCGAATCTTGTCGAGATATTCCATTGAAAGAATCTGTCCGGCGATGCTTGCACATAGAGCGTTCTTGGTGCTGTAAGGCATAGACTCATTGTGCCACATCATGTAAGCTGTCGACTTCGGAGTCTCCTGCTTGCGCTTGAAGATGTTCTCCACAACTCCTGTCACAGGCTTAACCTCACGTTTGCTTGCCACAACCTTGCCTGCTGAAGGCAGCGAGCCGATGTACTGGCAGATGAGCGGACGTATTGTAGCCTCGTCGAAGTTGCCGATAATGGTGAATGTCCAAGCCTTTGCATTGGCTGTACGTTCCTTTGCTATCTGGAGGATACGGTCGTAATTGATGTCCTTAATACGCTCAATGGTGAGCGGTTCCAGACGTGGGTTGTGGTTGTAGATAGTTGCATTGAGCGAGTCGCTGAGCGCTGTCTCCGGGTCGAGCGAGCGGTTCTTCAGCGTCACTTCCATCTGTGTAAGGAGCTTGTCGAATGTCTTCTGGTCCTTGCTGATGTTGGTGAAGTAGAGGTACAGAAGCTGCATCATTGTCTCAACGTCCTTAGGTGTAGAAGCGCCCGATGCTGTAGTGTACAGCTCCGAACCAAGACTGATGTCGAAGTTGGCAATCTTTCCAGCCAAAGCCTTTGAAAGGTCGGTTGACGAGAATGCTCCAAGTCCGCTACCACCGATTACTGCGTCAAACACCTGCAGGTTGGTATAGTCCTTCGGACCGTAGAGAGTTGTGCCGCCGATGCCGCGTGCGCTCATGATGACCTGATCCTTCTTGTAGTCGGTCTTCTTAAGCAATACGGTAGCACCGTTTGAGAGTTTCAGTGTAGTATAGCCGAACTTGTCGCTCTTCTTCTCGCTCTTTATCTTGCCAGGCTTAGGCAATTTGGCGATGAGCGGTTCGTTCTTCACGTTGTCAACGTAAGCTGTGATTTCTGTAGAACGTGCATCCTTTATAGCACCGAGGAGCTGTACTTCAGTAGGATAGACATTGCCCTCAGCCTCGTTGCAGAACGAAATGATTACGGTATTGCTGTCGTTCTCGGGCAGCATTTCCTTCATCATCTTGTTGATTACCTCTACCGGGATGGAATTCACGACCTGCTTCATGACTGGATAGGTGAATTCGATTGACGGCATAGGCTCGTTTGAGAGGAAGTTGCCGAGTATCGGAGCGTACAAAGCAGCATTGGTGCGCTTGTCCTTGGCACTATATGCGCGGTCGAGCTGGCTGAGATAATTCTCCTTAAAGCGTGCCAACTCAGTAGCGGTAAATCCGAATTTGGCTGCACGCAGTGCCTCGGTGTAGGCAGCCTTGAGGCTCACAGCCATATCCTTCAGTTCCTTCGGTGCTACAGATATGCTGAAAGCGTCCTTTGTCTTGGCAAAGATATACTGTCCGTCGCTTGCACTTGCCGACACGTATGGGCAGTTGGCGTCGAGTCCCTTCTCATACATACGGTTGTTGAGCAAGCTCACTGCAGCGCTCTTGGCGTAGTCGTAGACGATGTAGTTCATGTCGTGCTTCAGCGAGTCGGGATAGACATCGTGCTTCACCATGTACTGCACCATATTGGTGGTCTGCTCCTTGTCCTTGTCGATGATTACGATAGGCTGAGCGTTGTCGGGCACCTGCTCATCAACGACGGGTGCGATGTTGGCAGGATTCTTGAACGAACCGAAGAGTTCCTTGATTTTCTTCTCGGTGTAGTCAACGTCTACGTTACCTACAACGATGATGGCCTGGTTGTTGGGATGATACCACTTCTCGTAGTAGTCGCGCAGTTCCTTCGGCTTGAAGTTGTCGATTACCGACATGAGTCCGATAGGGAAGCGCTCGCCATACTTCGATCCTGGGTAGAGTTTTGGCAAGTTGCGCTCGAACATACGGTTAGAAGCACTGGTGCGCAGACGCCACTCCTCGTGGATAACTCCGCGCTCCTCGTCAATCTCCTTGGGGTCGAGCAGCAGAGCGTTCGACCAGTCGCTGAGGATAAGCAGACATGAGTCGAGAGCCGACTGGCGTGCTGTAGGAACGTTAGATATATTGTAAACGGTCTGGTCGATAGAAGTATAAGCGTTGAGGTCGGCTCCGAACTTCACACCGATGCTCTCGCAATAGCGCATCACTTCATTGCCCGGGAAGTGCTTTGTACCATTAAAACACATGTGCTCAAGGAAGTGTGCCAATCCACGCTGGCTCTCTTCTTCCTGTATTGAACCCACCTTCTGTGCGATGTAGAAGTCGGCTCGGTTCTCAGGCCAGTTGTTGTGACGGATGTAGTAGGTCAGTCCGTTATCCAGTTTTCCTACGCGTACGTCAGGATCACTGGGTATCGGCGGCATCTGTTGTGCCTGGGCTAGTCCTGCAAACACGGCGAGGACGGCTACCAAAAGTTTTCTGAGTTTCATGAAATGTTTATTTAGTTATATTTTAGTACGATTTAGTGCGCATACCATTAAGCAATAGTTCGTTAAAATTTGAGATAAAGGCTAAGCAGTTTTACGCTGCCAGCCAAAGAGTTCTTTGATAGTATGA
>URDM01000128.1 GCA_900546575.1 uncultured Prevotella sp. | reverse complement strand
TGCAATACGTAAACTTCATTAACGACAAGCCCATTGGCAGAATTAAGTATGCACTAAATTAATTCCGCCAACAGGTCACTTATTGTTATCGGAAATACCATTGTCTTTGTTAATGACAAAAATACGATTTTTAAAGAGAACTGTTAGATACATTACACTTAAAAACAGTTAATAACCATTCATAATTCTATACCTTTTACGTTAGTCTAATAAACCACCCCAAAAGGAAGATATTAGATTGAAACAAAGAGTGCACCGGGAAGTGAAATCAATGGATTATGGACTAAACATAAAGAGACCTACTCCTTGAGTATAGGATGGGGAAACTCATCATGGAATGTATTGACCCAGATTGCAAAACCATTCACATGGAGCTGGAAGAATTCAAGTAATGAGATGAACAGCAGGTATTTCGACCGCAAGCAGTCTGGTTATGGAGTGGATAGTCATTGCTATGTAAAAATGAGCGCTTCTTATGTGTTCGGCTTCGGCAAACACGTAAAACAAAACAATGAGGCTTCACGGCAAAATGGTGCTGGGTCGGCGATATTGGAATGATGACAATTAGTATAAAAGGTGCATAACAAATGAAATACCCAGAAACTAAAAAACAGCGGCCTACGCCGAAGCGTAAGTCGCTGTAATAGAAGCGTGGACCAGCCTGGGCTTGAACCAGGGACCTCCAGATTATGAGTCTGTTGCTCTAACCAACTGAGCTACAAGTCCGACTTATACCTAATGGATAAGTTTGCGGGTGCAAAGATACTGCTTTTAAAGCAGAATGCCAAATTTTTAAACAAAAAAATGTGGGATACATGAAATTTGGTGTAACTTTGCAACGAATATATAACCGTGAGATACTTCTTAAACATACTGCTCGCTATAGTGCTGACGATGGCTGGATGTACCCGTTCCCACGCCGCCGACCGCAAGTACGCGCTTCAGATTATGAAGCGTGTGTTCGGCTATGCAGCCTCGGTCGACACCGTAGGATTGAAGGCTCAGGAGAGCTATGCATACCTGAAATACGACATACGTACCAACAAGCGCAACTGCCTGTTGCTCGCCATTCCGACGATGTATGCCATTGCAAACACCGGAGTGCGAGAACATGTAGGCGAAACCTACGACCGCGTGATAATGAAACGGCCCGGCGACATGCGTCTGACACAGATGCTCGAGCGCAACACCATACCTTACGGCATGCGAACCATGCCAACCGTGCTGAAATATCTCACTCCTCTCATCTACGAAGAACTGCTCATCGACGGACGAATCATATCGCCTTTCCACGTGCGCAACCGCCGTTTCTACCGCTACAAGGTCAGTCCGTTTATGCGCGGAGCCGTAATCGTGAGCTTCAGGCCGCGCCTCAAGAACACCAAACTGGTGCGCGGATGGGCACGTATAGAGGAATCGACGGGCCGGATACTCGAAACTTCGTTTGACGGCGAGTACGACCTCGTGCGCTTCCATGTAACGATGACCACGGGCGACGAGGGCGTCAAGACACTCATGCCTGCACAATGCAACCTCAACACGCGCTTCCTTTTTCTCGGCAACGACATCACTGCCGAATACACTACGGTTCTCGACCTGCCCAAGAAGCTTCCCGACTCAGTAAAAATAGTAAACCGCCGTGACACGGCGCTGCTCAATCTGGTGCGCCCCATACCCACAAACAGCCACGAGCAGTATCTCTACAGCCGCTACTACGCAGCACGCGACGCACGCCAGGCCGACACCGCCAGCCAGCGCAGCAAGACCCGTATGTGGACCAAACTGCTTTGGAAGAACGTCGGCCGACGCCTCGTGATGCGCACCCGACGCAAGTTCGGCACGCACGAGCAGGGCAACTTCCGCATCAGTCCGGTGCTCAATCCGCTGTCGTTCAGCTACAGCGCGCGCCGCGGACTGACGTATAAGTTCGACATACGAGGCTCCTACTTCTTCAACGAACGTCAGGCCCTGCAGCTGCGATTCAAGACCGGCTACTCCTTCAAGCAGAAGCAGATATACTTCGACTTCCCCTTCACATTCTATATCGACCAGCGACGCAACGCATATATACGCACCGAGTGGTCGAGCGGACGACATATATACAACTCCGAACTGATGGATGCCATCCGACTGGAACGAAAGGACAGCATAGACTGGTCGCGACTCAACCTCACCAACTTCAGCGTGCACAGCTTCAAGGCCGTGGCACACTACGACCCGTCGTCGCATTGGGGACTGGAACTGGGCATAGTGTCGCACAAGCGTACAGCCGTCGACAACCATAGCTTCAACCTTCTGGGCCGCAAGGACTCGTACAACTCCGTAGCACCTATCGCCGAGCTTACCTATAGGCCCATGGGCTACAACGGACCTATCCTGACCATCGACTACGAGCGTGGCATACGCAAGTTTATGGGGTCGGACACCGACTATGAGCGTGTGGAGATTGACGGACAGTACAAGCACCATCTCTCGGCGCTGAGCTATCTGCAGCTGCGCGCAGGCACCGGATTCTACACACACAAGGGATTCGGCAGCTACTTCCTCGACTACTCTAATTTCCGCGAAAACAACATTCCCGGAGGCTGGAACGACGACTGGGCATGCACATTCGAGTTGCTCAACAGCCAGTGGTACAACGCCTCAAAGTACTACGTGCGTGCCAATGCCGCCTACGAGACACCGCTGCTACTGCTGTCGTGGCTTCCCATAGCCGGCCGACTGATTGAGCGTGAGCGCATATACATCAACGCCCTCTCCGTCAAACGCCTCAATCCCTACATCGAGTACGGCTACGGATTCTCCACAAGAGCCTTCTCGCTGGGCTGGTTCGTAGCACAACGCAACTGGCGTTTCGACGGAATGGGAGTGCGAGTGAATATGGAGCTGTTCAGACACTGGTAATGACGATTTGCCCTACTTGTAATGACTATTTCAGCCACTTGTAATGAACGAATTTGAAAAGGACTCCTTTTGGCTTTCAAAAGGACCCCTTTTAGGTTGCAAAAGGACTCCTTTTGCAATGCAAAACGAACCCTTTTGGAAGGCAAAAGGACTCCTTTTGTTTTATGGCGCGAAAATCGCTGCTTTTTTAAGCGATAATTGCTGCTTTTTATGGTTCATCTGAAAAATGGAGTGATAATAATTATTTATTATTATAACAATAGTTCGTTAAAATTTGAGATAAAGGCTAAGCAGTTTTACGCTGCCAGCCAAAGAGTTCTTTGATAGTAT
>URDM01000127.1 GCA_900546575.1 uncultured Prevotella sp. | reverse complement strand
AAAAACTCGTTGTACATCCACACAAGAACGTACAACGAGTTTTTTTATTTATATTGGGAGTTTTGACACACCCTCCACTCAGCCTTCATTTTCAGTAGATAGAGTGGGTATAGCAGGGATGCTATACCCTCCTACTAATAGCTCTATTCTTGTCTTTTCGACTTTTGCACACCTTCCTCCTACTAATTACCTTGCTTGTTCATTTCTCATCTTAATCTTCTATTACAATCGCTCGGAAAAACCGAAGAACATTATCCTCAATCCACATTCGTGCGCTTCGTTCAATTCTCCCGTACTTTCTTTTTATCCACATTCGTGCAATTCGTTCAATTCGTGTTGAAATAATAAGTTTAGTGTTGTGCGCTTCGTTCTATTCTCCCCATAAATTCATGGTCACAAAAAAAAGGAGTCCTTTTGGCTTGCAAATGTAATCCTTTTGCTTGTCAAAAGGACTCGTTTTGCAGTCCAAAAGGACTCCTTTTACAACGCAAAAGGGCTCCTTTTGCAGACTGCCCGTTTTACGTCGTAAAAATAGTTCCTTCAAAACTTGTTTGCTGTATTACTTGATAGCGTCAGCAAGCTCGGCGCCAGCCTTGAACTTGGCAACCTTCTTTGCTGCGATAGTAATCTTCTCCTTGGTAGCAGGGTTGATGCCCTCGCGTGCCGGACGCTCTGAAACGCTGAATGTACCGAAGCCGATGAGCTGGATCTTGTCACCCTCAACGAGAGCGTTCTTGATAGCCTCGATTGTAGCCTCAAGAGCCTTCTTGGCATCAGCCTTACTCAACTCAGCACCTACTGCTATCTTCTCAATTAATTCTGTCTTGTTCATAATCCTTTAAGTATTAAATTGTTTGTGAAAATTCAAGTGAAAACAACCCGGAAGAAGGTGAAAATCATGCGTTTGACCCTTTTCCGATAGCAAATTTAGACTATTCCTTTCACAAATCAAACAAAAATCGGAAAAAAGTGCATAATTTAATGAAAAAAACATCCCCAACCCCCCATTTTATGCCTGTTTACGGGGATTTTTAGTAATTTTGCCACCTGTTAGTAAACAATTTGAACACATTAAAGTATGAACAACATTCCAACAGTAACACGCAACCTGCTCATCATAAACGTAGTGGTGTTTCTTGCCACTTACCTGATGCAGAATATAGGTGCCGACCTCAACAGCATTCTGGGTCTGCACTTCATCCTTGCACCCGACTTCCAGGCCTATCAGCTCCTGACGTATATGTTCGCCCATGGCGGATGGAGCCACATATTCTTCAATATGTTCGCCCTCTGGATGTTCGGATGCATAGTCGAACGCACGTGGGGAGCGCGCAAGTTCCTGTTCTATTATATTGCCTGCGGCATCGGAGCCGGATTGTTTCAGGAGCTGGCACAGATGGTACAGTTCTATCTGCTTGCCACCGAACATATACAGGGATTTACGCTTTCGCAGACCATGCTCGTAGCCAAGGCCAGCGCAACGCTCCTCAATGCGTGGACCACGGTGGGAGCGTCGGGAGCCATATACGGCATACTGCTCGCCTTCGGAATGCTCTATCCCGAAGAGCGCCTGTTCATATTCCCCCTTCCTGTGCCCATCAAGGCAAAGTGGTTTGTACTCATCTATGCAGCCATTGAGCTGTTCATGGCATTCTCAACCACCGGCGACGGCGTGGCACACTTGGCACATCTCGGAGGTATGGTTGTAGGATTCTTCCTCATACGCTACTGGCGCCGCCGTCCCGACATCAACTACAACCGTCGTGGCGGACAGCAGTTCTTCGACTCTCTACGCTCGGCTTGGGAGCGACGCTCACACCGCAGCGCTCCAGGCAACGAACGCCAGCGCTGGGATTATGGCCACACCACGGGCGGTACTGCCCAACGTCCCGAGACCGATGCCGAATACAACGAGCGCAAGCGATGGGAGCAGGAGCGCACAGACGCCATATTGGACAAGATACGACGCTCGGGCTACGACAGTCTGAGCAACGACGAGAAGCAATGGCTCTTCGACAAGAGCCGCAAATAAAGCCAACGCCTGCCGTAAAATATGAAGGAATTTACTTTCAGGATAATCGCTGGAGCCAACATAGCCACCATCGTGGTGATGCTGCTCATAGGCTTCAGCGACCGCATCAACCCCACTGCACACCCGCTTATAGCCAATCTGGGACTGCTTTTCCCCGTCTTCCTCGTTGCCAATCTGGCGTTTCTCGCCTTCTGGCTGATGTTCAGAGTGAGGTGGGCGCTTATTCCCGTGGCAGGACTGCTGCTCGCATTCCAGCCCATACGCATATACACCCCATTCAACCGCAATCCTGCCACACCCGAAGGCAGCATAAAGGTGATGTCGTACAACGTGTTCTACTTCAGTACGTGGGACGATACGGCTCAGCCTTCCGAAATACTCACTTATATAAAGCGCCAGAATCCCGACATACTCTGCATGCAGGAGTTCGGGTCGACGGGCCGTAAGCGCGAGATAGCCGACTCTACGCTCTCGGCATTCTATCCTCATCACGACTCCACCGACTCTCCCGAGGGCGGCGACGAGATATGCATCTACAGCCGCTTTCCGATAGTTGGCAAGGAGAAGATAGAGTATGCGTCGAAGGGCAACAACTCGGCTGCCTTCCGTGTCGTTACCGCCAAGGGCGACACAACGATAGTCGTGGTCAACCATTTTGAAACTACCGGACTCTCGCTCGACGACCGTTCGAAGTTTCATGCCATGATAAAGGGCGACATACGCAATCGCGAAGCCGAACAAGAGTCGCGCCGGTTGTGGCACAAGCTGGGCGAGGCTTCAGCCATACGCGCACCCCAAGCCGATGCCGTGGCAGAATACGTGGAGCGCCATAAGGGACAGAGCATAATACTCGTAGGCGACTTCAACGATTCGCCCATATCATACGTGCGCCGCCGGCTGGCTTCGGTGCTCAACGACTGCTACGTTGCCTCAGCCAACGGACCGGGCATTAGCTATCACTACAACGCCTTCTATGTGCGCATCGACAACATCATGTGCTCTGACCACTGGACTCCCTACCGCTGCCATGTGGACAACTCCATCAAGGCATCCGACCATTATCCCATCATCTGTTGGCTGAAAAAGGGGTGAGGTGGTGATGTGGTGTTGTGGTGAGATTTGTTTGGAGTTTGGAGTTGAGAGTTGAAAATTGAGAGTTGAGAGCACGATATTGTAGGAAGAGGGAGTGTGTCAAAAGCCTAAACAGCACGCCCTGAAAGGGCAGAAGTTTATAGGAGGGTGTGTCAAAACTCCCAATATAAATAAAAAAACTCGTTGTACGTTCTTGTGTGGATGTACAACGAGTTTTT
>URDM01000126.1 GCA_900546575.1 uncultured Prevotella sp. | reverse complement strand
TTCATCACCAGACGTTTGTCGGGCTGACGCTCTTTCATAGCTCGTATGAACGATGCATAGCCGTTAGGCAGATTCACCTGCGATCCATAATAGTCGTAATCGGTGCCACGTGAGCCAAGCTGGTCGATATGGAATCCGTCAAAATCGAGTGCTTCATACACATCGTCGTTGCGGTCGGCAAGGTAATTCTGCCAGTCTTTGTTCGACGGATCGACAAGATATATGTCGCTCTTCCAGTCGGACGGCAACTGATGGCGGTCGCATTTAGAGTGATTCTGGTCGGTATATATATACCAACGGTCGCCCACTCCATCAGCCTTTGCATCGTCAAATGCACCGAAACAGAGATTGTAGAACATTGCCTTCATGCCCAACGAGTGTGCCTGAGCGATGTAGTCCTTCACCACCGAAGTGTAGTTGTCGCGGTTGGCAATGTCCTTGTAGCTCTCGAGCAGATTGCCTGGTGTGCCGCCGAGCGGCCAATGCTGCTTGTATTGCCAATCGTAGAACTGCAATCCATTAATGTGGCAGCGGTTGAGAAAAGACAATTCGGAAGCAATTACATCCGAAGTGCGGTCGCTACCGTATGAAGCTATGAAGCCATAGCGTGGGAATCGCGCCCAATCGCTCGACACATCTACGCCAATAGTGGCGTAGACGGTCTGCTGATTGTTGCCGTCGACTGTGTATATGTCGGCCATATAGCCTGTATAATCAGCTTGCGGAGCTGTCCATGTCCACGAAGTTGAACCTAAGTTTTCGTCGGCTATCACCTCAGAACCATGACGGTAGCGTATGCGAGCCGATGCAGGCAGAGTACCGTCAGTCACGTTGAAGCGTACTGTCTCGCTCGGTTTGTATGCCGCCTTGTCTGTAGTGACAGTGAGCGAGAGGTCGGCTGTGGTCTTCACCACGGTCTGTATAATGTCCGTAGGAACGGTAGCGGGGTCGTTGTAGCTATTGTTGTCATCGCTGCATGAGCCTATCAATAACGGCAGCGCTATTAGCAATGCATTCATTTTCATTTTATGCTTTTGTTAGATTGTTAATTTTTTGAGATTGTTACGGTCTCGTTGAGCTGGTCGAGCGTTATGGTGTATGTGCCCGACGATGTTATCTTCCACTTGTAGTCGAGGTCGCTAACGTTCACAGTCAGATACTGCGATTTAAGTGTTTCGTCACTCTTGTTGATAAAGAGAGCCTTCTCGGCAGTGCCCTTTGGTTCGGCATCGGGAGTAGAAAGCATAAACCACGCTCCGTTCCAGTCGCTCTGCTTGTCGCAAGAGAACTTGAGTTCGCCTGCGTTGAGCTGACCTGTCCATGTGAATACATAAGGACTCTCTGTAGAAGTCATCGGTGTGGCATTGCCAAGATCCCATCCGTTGGGTGTAGCATCACCTACAAGGTATATCATTTCGTATGGTGTGAACTCGCTCATCATCATACGTTCCTTGCCCGAACGAATGTCAACGCATATCTTATAAGCCTTGCCGGTCTCGCTGTTCTGCAGATTCCACTTGTTGTCGGGGTCGAAACCAGATACGAATTCCATGCTCTTGTCAGTATAAGGAGCATTTGCCTGTGTGGCTTTATACATGTTCTCCCATGAGTTCATGGATGTTCCGAACTTGAATTCACCTCCTACGCCCTGCTCAAAGTAGCGCCCCATGCGGAAAAGGAACGGATCAAGAGCGTCCTGTGTCATCGGTTCAAAGCCCCATCCGGTTGGATTGCCGACAAAGAAGAGCTGGTCGAAGGCAGGGCTTATGCCTTCTGTCTTCTCTATGCTTACTGTTCCGGCAAGCAAATCGACCGTGACTTTATAGTCGTGAGCCTCGTCTATAGTCCATTTCTCGTCTGGTTGGTCATCACTTGTACGCAGTACTGGAGCGCCATTGTCACCCCGTGCGTATGAAGGAAGGAATTGTCCGAGAGTTGTGATGAACTTAATATCACCGCTACTGAGCTTGCCTTCCCATGTAAAGAGTCCGTTTGTGGTGCGTGTCATTTCCGAAGCATTGTCGGCGCTCCATCCGTTTGGAGCTGCACTACCTATTATATATAATGTAGAAGTGACCGGTTCGTATGGAGTGGCAGTAAACTGTGTGGTGGCAGTTTGTGTCTCGTCAGAACCACTGACAATTGCCGTTACGCGTGCCTCGATGTCTACGGGTGTTCCAACCGTACCTTCCATCTTGTCGAGAATGATGTTGTTGAGATTCTCAACGTTTGCACTCCATGTGTATGTCTGCGTCTGTTCGTCGACAGCTACATAAGGTTGAGCAAAATTTGTGCCTGCCTTGGCAAGCTCCAAACGGTAGCTGATACGGTTGCCCGAACCATAATTGTTGCCAGTAGACCAATTCAGCGTGACAGCATCGCTTGAATGACTGGTCTCTTCAAGCGTTGATAGGGCTTGATTGGCTGTAAGCGTCAGCTGGTCGCGTCCCTTGTCAAGTTCGGTATAGTCTTGGTCGGAGCAAGCCGAGAGGACAAATCCGACGCAGACAAGAGCCAACAGACTATAAATACAATTTATATATCGTTTCATATTGATTCGTTTTATTGTTTATAATGTTTCCTGACGTTTTAATATCCGGGGTTCTGTGTCATCAGCTGGTTGGCATCTCGCTCTGTCTGCGGAATCGGGAAGAGCAGACGTTCCTTAGTGACACGCGACTTGCCGATAGACTTCAGGAACTTCACGGCATAGTCGCCATGCTGCAAGCGTATCATGTCAAACCAGCGATGGCCCTCAAACGCCAGTTCAATACGACGTTCGTGTATGATCTTTTCGCGCATAGCTTCCTGCGACAATCCACTCACTCCAGGCAGTCCGGCACGATGACGGACGATGTTAAGAGGCTCGGCTGCCTCAGCAGTCTTGCCCTGCTCGTTGAGAGCCTCCGCCTTCATCAGCAGCACGTCGGCATAGCGATACACCACAAAGTTGGCAGGATTGGTGTTATATTCTGGCGATACGCTCTTCGAAACGAGAAACTTGCGCACGTTATATCCGGTTGTTGAGTAGCTGCTCTTGTATGTCATGCCGTCAAAATCGGGACATCCATCATACAATACGGTAAGGTCCTTGCGCTTGTCGCCTTCCTCATACTGCGACATGAACTCTTCTGTAGGCAGGTTCCATCCGTAAGATCCTGCCACAAAGTTGGAGTTTCGTGGTCCCATGAATGTCGACAGCCAGCTCGACTGCGGATTGTTTCCCCAAAAGTCGTATTCGGTATTGCCAGAGAACTGCACTTCGAAGATTGACTCAGGACCGTTGTTGATGGTAGCGTCAAAGTTTGATTCGTACGAGCATTGGCTTAGATCGTAGCCAAGAGCTGTCACATCGTCGCACAGGCTCACAACCTTCTGATAGTATTCTTTGTTGTCGGGAGCGAGTGTGAGGTATATATCGGCGAGCATTGTATAGGCTGCGTCCTTCGTAGCACGTCCAAGATTGTCGTCGTC
>URDM01000125.1 GCA_900546575.1 uncultured Prevotella sp. | reverse complement strand
ATCTCATTTAAGTTTGTGACATCTGCTTTTGAAACAATGGTTTTGGACGGATACTGCTGACTTAATACATTAAGCAGGTTTGTTCGCCGACCTACAATGCCAATACGATTATCTGCATTGGCATACTTCACAAAAAGAGCTTTACCAATACCAGATGTAGCTCCGATTATAAGAATATTCATACTGTAATTTTTTGTGCAAAGTTAATGCTTGCCCATTAAAAACAGCACGTATTCTAAGACTATAAAACATTATATGGGCAAACTCTCAAAATGTTTTGAGAGTTTGCTACCCAAAAGTAAATTCCCTACGTATATTGCTTATTGTTGTTGGTGTAACTTTCAGATAAGAGGCTATATCCTTCAAGTTGATACTTTGAACTAATTCCGGGCAACGAATTAGCAAACGCTTATATCGTTCTCTGGTTGTCATACGATAAGTATCAAGATATTGTGTATAAACTTGAGCAAAAAGACAATCGGATATAGCCTGTTTGAGTCCTTTGGCATTTACAGAATCTAATAACGTCCCCAGTTCTTTCCCTAATATTTGGAATATCTTACACGTTGTTCCAGCCACAATAGTCAACTCTGACTTTCTGCCTGTAAGACAATTCGGATAGTCAGCCACAAACTCTCCTTCGAAGGCAAAACCTGTACAGTAGTCTTTACCTTCCTCTTCGTTATTCACCATATACTTGAAGCATCCACGCTCCACATAAGCTACATATTGTGACGGCTTGCCTGCATCCTCAAATATCTCACCACGCTTCAATAAGCGTTCTTCTCCATGTTCCACGCAGTAATGACGCAGAAACTCCAAATCAAGTCCATCCTTATACAAATTGAACATCTTCACTTATGATTTCTTTGAGCAAGATGATATAAATTCAGCATACATATCGCCCTCAATTCTTTAAACTAATAAAACAAAAAACTACAATAGAGACATTGGTTGACAATTCACTTGTGATGAGTTGCCAGTCATTGTCTCTATGTCGTTATGTCGTTTTGAATTCAAAACTCAAAACTCCTAATTGCTAATTCTACATAGCTGTAGCCGCTACCAGCCATCCGTAAACGCAGCTGCATACACCGAAGAGAAGTACGCCTGCTGTGCAGAGAGCAAGGGCTGTGCGTGTGGCGCAGTCGCTCTGGAATGTAGGAAGCGGAGTGTCTGTCTTGTTGATGTACATGCACTTTACGATCTTCAGATAGTAGTAGAGTGACGGTACGGTGTTGACCAATGCCAGGAACACTACTGCATAGGCGATATTAGAACCCTGCTCGGCTGCTGCCATGAACACGAAGAACTTACAGAACATACCAGCGAACGGGGGAATACCTGCCAATGAGAAGAGTGCGAGTGTTAGGAGGAACGAGAGCTTCGGGTTGGTGGTGTAGAAACCATCGAACACCGACATCTCTGTGTTGCCCTTACCGCGTGTCTCAACAACGTTGATGACAGTGAACACTGCCATGTTGGCTGCCACGTAGATGAGTACGTAGTACATCAAGGCTGTCAAGCCCATTGCCTCGTTGCCAACGGCAGCAAGCATGATGTAGCCTGCCTGAGAGATGGAGCTGAATGCCATGAATCGCTTAAGCTCTGTCTGACGAAGTGCGAAGAGGTTGGCGATGGTGATGGTGAGAACGATGACAATATACATCAGAGTCTCGTAGTATTCAACCATCGGACCGAACACCTTCAGCAGGATTGTCATCAAGGCGAAGGCAGCAGCACCCTTAGAGACAACGCTCAGATAACCTGTCACGGCTGTAGGAGCACCCTCGTAGGTGTCGGCTGTCCAGAAGTGGAAAGGAACGAGCGAAATCTTGAAGCCGAGACCGCTGAAGAAGAACACCAGACCCATGATGGTCAAGGGGCTTGCGCTGATCTTAGCAGCAACGTCGTCGAAGTAGAGTGTACCACAAGCACCGTAGAGGAACGAGATGCCGTAAAGCATCACGCCGCTTGAGAATGTAGCGGTGAGCACGAACTTGGCAGCGCCTTCAGCAGAATTCTTCTTATACTTGTCGAATGCCACAAGGCAAGCCATAGGTACGGAAGCCATTTCCAGACCGAGGAAGAACATGAGGAAGTGTCCAGACGAAATCATCATATACATACCGAGCAATGTAGAGATGACGAGCTCATAGAACTCACCCTCCTTGCGCAGCACGTCCTCACGCTCAATCCATGACTGAGCCATAACCACAACGATGAACGCTCCAGCTGTAAGGATGACCTTCATCACCTGAGCAGCTGCTGTGGCTGTATAGAGTCCTGCGAATGCCTCAGCAGGCTGGGCATTGAAGCATAATACCACCTGAGCAACCAACAAAACACATGTCAGCATGCTCAATGTAGTGTGTTTCTTCTCGCCCTTCATAAAGAGGTCGGCGAGGAATACTATCACGAGGATTGCCATGAGGCCAGCCTCGGGTATCATATTAAAAAACTGACTATAATCCATTTTTTACTGCTGAACTGTTATTAAAGTGTTGGAATTACGCTGAGGATTGGAGCTACTGCATTGCTGATGACGTGGCTTGCCCAGATCGGGAACGTACCGAGACCGGCTACGCAGAAGATAAGGCAGCACACAGCGAAACGCTCGTCCCATGTGGCGTCGGTAAGCTCCTCAAAGTGCGGGTTCTTCACCTTCTCGAAGAGGATGAAGCCTACAGTACGGAGGATATATACGGCTGTCACAACGATGGATGTAATGGCGATGACGGTACAGCAACGATGGAATGTGTCGGCATTCTCAAACGAACCGTTGAAGATGGTCATCTCAGCGATGAAGCCTGAGAAACCAGGAAGACCAAGGTTGGCAAGACCAGCAATCACATAACCTACTGAGAGGAACGGCATAATCTTCATCAAACCGCCAAGCTCGCGGATGTCACGGGTGTGTGTACGACCGTAAATCATACCGATGAGGGCAAAGAAGAGTGCTGTCATAAGACCGTGAGAGAGCATCTGAAGGATGGCACCTGTGCAAGAAACGCGGGTCATCATCAGGAGAGCGAAGAGCACCAAGCCACAGTGTGAAACTGAAGAGTAAGCGTTGATGAACTTCAAGTCGGTCTGAACGCAAGCCGAGAATGCACCGTATACTACTGAGATGGTGGTGAGGATAAGGAATATCCAAGCCAGATTATGAGCAGCCTGCGGCAGGAGGAACATGGCGATACGGAAGCAACCGTAACCACCAAGCTTCATAAGCACACCGGCGTGGAGCATTGAAACTGATGTCGGGGCACAACCGTGACCGATAGGTGACCATGTGTGGAACGGGAACAGAGCACCGAGTACACCGAAACCGATAAACACAAACGGGAAGAGCACGTTCTGAACGGCTGCCGGGATGTGGTTGTTGTGGGCAATCTCAAGGATGCTCATTGTAGAGGCACCGTTGAAGAAGTAGATACCCACCAAGCCGAGGATGATAAGAGCAGAACCGCCCATAAGCATCAACGTAAGCTTCATGGCTGCATACTCCTTGCGACCTGAACCCCAGAAACCAATCAAGAGGTACATAGGGATGAGGGCAACCTCATAGAACATAAACATGGTGAAGAGGTCTATCGAGATGAAGAAGCCATAAACACCAGTGGAGAGCAACGTGAACCACATGAAGAACTCCTTGGTAAGCGGCTTAAGCTTCCATGAAGCGAATGTACCAGTGAACACGATGATGCTCGAAAGCAGAAGCATCACAACGGAGATGCCGTCAACACCCACCTCATAGTTAATGTGGAGTGCGGGGAACCATTCCGTAGTGGCGCGGAGAATCATCTCCTCGGTATTGCCTGCTGCGCGCTCGCCGATGAAGTGGAGTGTGAGCCATACGCTCAGTGCCAAGAGGCAGGATGAACCGGCAAC
>URDM01000124.1 GCA_900546575.1 uncultured Prevotella sp. | reverse complement strand
TACATGTCATCATTGGAGAAAAGAAAATGCTCAGACAAGCCCGGTATCTTGTCGAGATAGTGCTCTATCAATGTCGAATTGAAGCAAGGCAGACTCTCGGCAGGCATTATCTCCTTGTGGTCAACTACTTGAATCTTGGGATTTTCAGTGTTGAGCCATTCGGGCTTTTGGTCGTCGGTCACGATGAATATCTTGCGTATCCAAGGCGCATACATCTCTATAGAGCGCAGACTGTATTTCAGTTCTCCGCTGTCAGCATATCTGCCCTTGCAGTTTTCTTGTCGTTCTGTGGGTCGTCCGATGCACGCATCGCGCTTAGCTTGCCACTTCGGGTCGTTGCCATTAACCCATAGATAAACCAAGTCTATATCCATATTGATGTTTCTTTATTGATTTTCTACAATGTGTTTTATGTCCGGGAAGTGTTCGCATATAGCGTTAAACGCCTTCACGTTGCGGTCAACACCTGCCTTGAAGTTGCTCGTCTTGAGTGAGAGTTCCTTCGGTTTGCCGAGTCCGCGCGGCTTGTTGCGTCCGAACGGAACTGGAATTACGGGATAACCGTTGGCTGCTCCTGCTGCCCAGAACCAAATATCGTCGGTGCTTGGCGCAAGCTTTGTGAACAATTCTACGTCCATCATGTCGGCTTTGAGCGAGTGAGGCGGATAAAGTACGCCACCTACGCCCGTCTGAATGTTGAGGAAGCTGCGGTGAATGCGCTTGAAGAGGAAGTGATACCAGCGGTATTTTCTCCACTTCTTGTACGGTTTGCCGTACTTGATGCGCTTGGCACGATGTGCAAGGATTGCATCGGGAATCTGTGCGTGCAGTTCGAGCAGTTCCTTAAGCATATATTTGTGATAGTGAACATCGTCGTCGACGGTGACGATGATGGCATCGGGGAAGTCAATCAGAGCCGGAATGAGTTTGCGGTACGACCGTATGTCGCGGTCGTAGTTGCGTATTTCAAACACAGGGTTCTCCTTGGCAAGTGCAAGGAGACTCTGTGGCATTTCGTTTTCGGCAAACTGTGCCAGCGTAACGTACAATATGAGTTTGTCGGGCAGAACGCTTCCGTCCAACAGTGAGCGTATGGCCTGCTCTGCAATATTGATTGCTGCAGGAAACGAAGTCATTGAAACGATGACCTGCGGTTGGGTTTTATTGTCTGTCATAATATACGTATATTATATGTTTTGACTGATATTGGGAGTCGGTTCCTCAATATCGTTAAGGTCATACTGGTTGAAATACTCCATGGGCACAGAAGTCTGGGTGCCACTTGCACGTCCTCTCATCTGCTTTTCGCGGAACTCTTCGAGCGATCTTACGGCATAATGGTTGATGCGTATAATGTCTTGCTGCGGTGTTCGTTGTCTGAAGTTGCGGGTGATGGGGTTGCCGTGCGAGTCGGCTGCCTTCCCTTTGATTCGCGCCACTTCATGACAGCCAATCATTGTGTACACCATTCGGGGGTTGACAATGCTCTTGACGTGTCGGTTGAGGTAATGGTCGGGTTGTGAGTGGAACCTGAACCGCTTCATGACAGGCTCAGCTGACTTCGCTTTATTGCCTCCGCTGCCATACACAAGCCAGTTGATTTCGACGGCTGGAAACTGCTCGAATCGTTTGAGAAAGTCAGGTATGGAAGCGTCCTTGATTGGTACTATAAACTCGTCGAGGTCGATGAATGCTATCCATCGGGTGTCGAAGCGGTGGCGTTTGAGGCAGTCGTCGTATGCGGCAAGCTGTCGTCGGTAGCCAGGCCAGTCGATATACTCCACTATGCCTTGCTTGATGTAAGGTTCGAGAATCTGCTTTGTGCCGTCGGTGCTCTCGTTGTCGTAGACGTAGAACTTGTCTACGCCTTGCGACAGATGCCATTCCACCCACTCCTTGAAGTACGGACCCTCGTTCTTGGCAATGGCGCAGACAGCCAGATGATGCTCAGGTGTGGTATGGTTTCGGCGTATGTCGATGTTCAGCTTTATGGCGTTGAACACGCCGAAACGCAGAATACCACGCCACTGATTGCGTGTCATCTTGTGCGGGATTACTCCTGCTATGATTTCAGCTAATACTTTATGCATAGATTAAGGTTGAAAGACTCGTTAAAGTTCGAAACTTGATTTCTCCGGCAGTATGCTTTCGAATGCCTCCTGAAGGTTGTGCATAACCTCGTCGTAGTTGCGTATGTGGACGTTATCGTTAAGGCAGATGAGCGAGTACGACTGCTCGTATATTGCCTTGATAGCCTTCTTCGATTTTATCATCAGCGGGAACATCTTGGTGTCGTTGTATGTATTGTACGGTTCGAAGTCGCCATTGCATATCTGCCAGATGCGAAACAGCTCGGGAGTGTAGTCGTTGAGGGCGCGGAAGCGGTTTGACGAGGTCTCGGTGAGTTCCTTGCCGGCAGCAGCCCAAACCTCTTCGAATGTCTTTTTGAGATAAGGCTGGGCGTTGTGAGGAACACGCAGCGTGATGAACTTGTTGTAGAAGCGCAGCAGATAGTTCCAGCGTGCCTTCGAACCGTAGCTCTTGTCAAACCACTTGTCGTGCCATCGCTCCATCACTTCCTTCTTGTTGAAGTGGCGGTTGATGATCTTTATGTTGTTCTTGATACGTACATACCATTGCGACCAAGCCGGATTGTAGTCGAATACGGCAATGTCGCAGGGCAGACCGTTCTTGAAGAAGCGTTCTGGGGTGATATGGTTTATGATGTAGAAGTCGTCGTTGAAGTAGACGAAATGGTCGGCCAGCCCTGGAATTCTGTACATATAGCGCTCTATGACCACCGAGTTGTAGGTGGGCAGAAACTCTTCCGGTATGAAATCCTTATGATTGACGAGGTGTATTTTGGGGTTGTTCTCGTCGAGCCATTCGGGTTTTTGTCCGCTTGTGACGAAATGAATCTTGCGCACCCAGGGTGCAAACTTCTCGATACCACGAAACCAATACTTCAAGAATCCGTAGTCGCGGAAGCGTGCTTTGGACACTCCGTTTTTGGTATTGTTGCTGTTGCCTGAGTATTTTGCGAATTCATTCTGCCATTCAGGGTCGTCCATGTTGACCCAAGTAACCACAAAATCAATATCCATATAATTCTTTTTTTATTAGTTTTGTTGTTATTAGTATTCTGCGTATTTGAATCGGTTGTGTGTCCACAGATAACACTCGGGTTGTCGACGTATCTCGTCTTCAAGATGCTTGAAGTAGATGTCGGACAGTTCGTAGTCGGGTAGCGACGACGGATTGTCGTGTAATGGGGTGAAGACGCACTCGTAATAGCCTCGCTTCACTCTTCTTGCGTTGACGAAGACGGGTATATGGCCGAAGTGCTTGGCTATCTTTTCCGGACCTACCAATACCGGAACTGTGTGGTTAAGGAACTTGACGTAGTGCTTGATTTGTCTCCTCTTGGGCGACTGGTCGGCAATGAGAGCCACCATACATGGCTGGTTCTGCGATGCCATGTTAGCCACAAAACGAGCCGTCTCGCGCATCTCCACACATATATTGCCCATGCGTTCGCGCATCTGCTTTATTATTCCGTCGAACGTAGGGTTGATGAGTTTATGGTAAACCTGGGCGCATACCACGTCGTCCTTTATCCAAAGACCGATAGAGGTCATCCACTCCCAGTTGCAGTAATGTCCCATGAAGTAGTCGACCGACTTGCCCTGGTCGAGCAGGTCGTTTGTCATCTTGATGTTGGAGAACTTCATTCGCTTCATTATCTCGTCGGGCGAGATAGTGGCAAGTTTTCCGCTTTCGAGAACCATGTCCATAAAAAAGTGGTAGAACTTTTTCTCTATAGATACTATTTCGTGAAGGTTTTTCTCGGGAAAAGATTCGGTCAGATTCTTGCGTACTATCTTTCTACGATATCTGATGATATAGTAAAGTGGATAGTACATAATGTCGGATATTACATAAAGAGCCCAGAACGGGATATATGACAATACCTTTATGATGAAAAAGATGATATAATGCTTTTTACTGTATTGCATATTGGTTTTGTTGTGTGAGTCAGACAAAGTTAAGTAAAAAGCGTGAAAGAATGAAATATAATTGGTCTAAAAGTTATATTTGTTGCGTTTTTATTACAACAATACTCTGTTAATTCTAACGTAATCGTTTGAAAATGAGGGAGTTAATTAACGTAATATAACTAATAAAATTTG
>URDM01000123.1 GCA_900546575.1 uncultured Prevotella sp. | reverse complement strand
ATATGTACAATAAAATGAATTTTGTCGCTTTGCAAGCAAAATCCCACTAAACCCTATAGGTTGCGGATTTGAGGATTGATAGAATTAGGAGTTAAAGACGTGAGGGCACATCAATCACTCCGCAAATTTACCAATAATGATGATATTTCCTCAATTTTAGGCAGACGCAAAATGACGCAAAAACGTAAAAAAGAGACGCAAAAGACGCAAAATTAAATGAAAATACCCCATGGCATGAGCGCCATGAGTAAGCGTATCCGCGATGCTAGCATATACACGTTAAAAAAATATCGCTCAAGTTTTTATTCTTGAGCGATATTTTTTTGTTTCCATTTGTCCGGCAGCAAGTCACGGTACTTGCTTAGCGGTGTTCTTGGCGGCAGTGCTGCAGCTTTGTTGATGACATCAGATATATATTCAAAGAAGTTAACACCTTGCAGTCTGCAGGCATCGAAATCGTCCCCACAATCGAGAAACGTTCTCTTCACATGCTGGGAGCATGCCAGACGCAACAGCAACTTTGCCATTTTACGGTATGGGGAAAAACCGTCTGACAGGAAAGCTCCTTTTTATGTTTTGAGGTGACTGAAGCGCTTTCGTGGACTATAAAAACCGCCCATAAAATCTATAGAATCAGTTTTTCGTTTGTAACAATTTCTTACCGTCAGTACAATATTTGCATGGACCGAACATTGCTGTCAGGAGTGTATTACACGGCACAGCTGCTCGACGTCGCACTCGAAAGTTTCGCGGTTAATGGCACGGCTTTTTATCGCAGAGCGATAGTTGTAGATGGTGCGAGGAGTATAAAAGAGCAATGCCGCAATCTCCGAACTCTCCTTGACGCCCAACCTTATCAAAGCGTAAATGCGCAGTTCGGTGGTGAGCCGTCCCTTGTGTGGAGGCACAATCTGCTCGTCGGTCCGTAGCAGAGCGTTGAATTCGTCGACAAACGAGGGGTATAGGTCGAGGAAAGCCGTGTCGAAACTGTTCATGAACGTAGCCGCATCCTCTTCCGAAAGGCGCGACGACGATGCCGTATTGAGTAAGTCGTTGACCTGGCCTACCTTAATTTTGCGCTTCACAAGAGTCTCGAACTTGCTCAGACGGTCGATGTATTTGGCGCAAAGGTCGATGTAGAGCTTAGCCAGACGTTCGCGTCGGCTGTTTGTGTCGAGCAATCGTGAGTTGAGAGTATTAAGTTTGTCGTTGAGCGACGACAGCAGGTCGTTGCTCTCGGATAGCTCGTGTCGGTGGCGTGCCAACAGTCGGTTTTGCCGGCTGTAGAAGTATAGCAGCACTACAACGAACGCGAATAGGATAGACACTCCGAACAATGCGAAGCGCATGATGTTGTTCTGCGATGACAGCTTTTCGCGATAGGTCGACACGATGACGGGCAGTTTCTGCGATATTTCAATGATACGCAGTCGGTTGTTGTAGTTCTTGGCGTCGTCCATAGCAAAATTGATGTAGCGCTCGGCGAGCAGAATGTTGTCGTCGCCCTTCTTGAACAGATACATTGCAAGGTCTTGCATGGCGAGGTTTTCGCGCGTACAGTTGAGCAGGTCGCTAATGCATGCACGCAGCATGTACTCCTCATACTTGTTGTTATTGTTGTTGGCGCTGTAGTTGTTGGCAATGGCATACGACGCCATGGCATACCATCGCGACTCTACGGGGGCTGTGCTCAGAGTCTTGAAGTAGTGCTCCAGGGCGCGCTTGTCGTTGCGTTCCACATATATATAATACTCACCCCAGAAGAAATTGTAGTAAGAGTCGGTAGGGCGGAGCATCGTTACAGCCTGCTTAAGGTAATTGTTGGCACGCTCGTGATAGCGTGGCGAATAGTAATAGTCGTGACAGTAGTCAGCCCAATAGGTGTAGATGAAGTAGTAGGCTATGGTATAGTCGAACCGTAGTTCATTGTCGAGGTGTGTCGAATCAATCTCGTCGAGCAACGCAACGGCTTCGCCATAGAGTCCGCCTACGCCCAGCAGCGACGCTTTCTCAATGCGGCATTTGTCGTGATGGAATTTGTCACCGATGCGGTCGGCAAGCGTTATAGCCTTGTCGGCATACACCATGGCAGAGTCAAATTGAAAAACGAAGTACTCATCGTACAGCTTGTCGTAAGCCGAAAGCAGCGTTTCGGGCTTTTGGCTTTTGTGTGCCATCGACTTGTAGAAGTCGATGCGTGCCTGCTTCTTGCCGTATATCTGCGTTATGTTGTCTATAATGCTGTCAATACGCTGTATAAGCTTGCCGTTGGTGTCTGCCATTGAGGAGGTGGCGGTGGAAATAAAGAGTATGATAATGGCTATGTAACGTTGCATAGAGTGAATTGTTTGTGGTTTCTATAGGTTTCTGCAAATTTACAAATTTTGCAGAAATAACATATTAGATGATTGCTTTTTTTGCTCATTCCGATTCATTTTTTTTCATTAATTCTGTTGCTTTGACAATATCATTGCTTTTCAGACGATGTACTTAGCGATGTGAATGCGTTTTTGTAAACGTCTGATAACCATGTTGTTAATGTTTTTTAGATTCATTGGCGTGTACTTATGTGGTACTTTGACGAACAACTTATGGAAATAAAAACTAAATTTGCAACCGTAAAATTGACCTAACAACTAAAAAATTCAATAATATGAACAAAACCAATCGAAAATGGATCAGCCAGATTGTTGCTTGTTCGTTTCTTGCAATGTTGCCTATAGGCGCATACGCACAGACCAATAAGACAATACATGGTGTAGTGAAGGATGCCAATGGTGAGACTATCATTGGAGCCTCCGTTGGACAAAAAGGCACTAAAAACGCCACTGTAACCAACCTTGACGGAGAATTCTCGATTTCAGTTCCCGACAATGCAGTACTCGAAATTTCGTACATCGGCTACAACAACCAGCGTGTTGCCGTAGGTGGCAAGTCGTCGCTTGAAATCGTATTGACCGAAGATGTCCACAAACTCAACGAACTTGTCGTTGTAGGTTATGGCGTTATGAAGAAGAAAGACCTCACAGGAGCTGTCGGTTCGCTTGCTGCCAAGGACATGGAGAACTCGCCGGTAGCCAACATCGGACAGGCCATTCAGGGTAAGATAGCAGGATTGCAGGTTGTAGATGCCGGCAAGCCGGGCGACAACGTTACTATTAAGGTGCGCGGTATGGGTTCTATCAACAACTGCGACCCTCTTGTAGTAATAGACGGAGTGCCAACCGACCTCGGCATCAATGCCATCAACATGGCAGACGTAGAGCGTCTGGACGTGCTGAAGGACGCTTCGGCAACGGCAATATACGGTAGCCGCGGTGCCAACGGTGTCATAATGATAACCACCAAGAAGGGAAAGGAAGGCAAGGGACACCTCTCGCTCTCTGCCAATCTTGCCGTGCAGAATGCCACACGTACTCCCGACCTGCTCAATGCAAGCCAGTATGCAGCGCTGAGCAACGACATGATGAACAATTCGGGCAACACCGCCAATCCCGAATGGGCAGATCCGTCGGCTCTCGGTAAAGGAACCGATTGGGTAGACGAGTTGTTCCGCACCGGATATATGCAGAACTACACGTTGAGTTATTCGGGTGGCAGCGACAAGGCACACTATTATGTGTCGGGAGGTATGCTCGATCAGACGGGTATTGTAAGAAGCGTCAAGTACCGCCGATTCACCTTCCAGCAGAACTCTGATGCCCAGGTGCAGCCTTGGTTGAAGATGACATCCAACATAACCGTGTCGGCCGACCGCAAGCAGCAGGGCAGTTATGACATGGGCAATACATACAGAGCACTACCCGTCTTTGCCGTTAAGGACGCCAGCGGCGAGTGGACCGGACCTGAGGGCAATTCGCTTTGGTATGGCAGCGCACGCAACCCGATCGGTCCAACCACAACCGACCGCAGCAGCACTAAGGGCTATAACCTCCTTGGCAATATCTCGGCAGAGGTGACTCTGGCTAAGTGGCTCAAGCTGAAGAGCACGTTCGGCATTGACGCCAAGTTCTGGTATAACGACAGCTATACCCCCAAGCACAACTGGAAACCCTCGCCCGTTGAGGAGAGCAGCCGCTACAAGAGCGACAACAAGTCGTTCACATATCTCTGGGACAACTATTTCATCTTCGACCATACGTTCGCCAAGAAGCATCACGTAGGACTGATGGCTGGTACATCGGCACAGTGGAACAACTTCGACTATCTCAACGCACAGAAGAACGTGTTCGCTTATGAGGGCGTACACGAGATGGACAACGGCGAGAAGATGCATGCCATCGGCGGCAACGAGACCGAATGGGCGCTTATGTCGTATATGGCACCTGTTGGCGGAATTAATTTAGTGCATACTTAATTCTGCCAATGGGCTTGTCGTTAATGAAGTTTACGTATTGCA
>URDM01000122.1 GCA_900546575.1 uncultured Prevotella sp. | reverse complement strand
CAGAAAGTGCTTCTTCTGCCGGTGCAAGAGAAGGCAGAGATGTGCAATGTCAAGGTGATTGACGGCAACAGTCAGGTCAAGGCATTCAACATCCGACTCGCCTCAAACCACATCGACTATTATGTGCCGCTCTACATCAGCGAGTACAAGGACAGCAAGAACATCTCTCTCGACATTCATGTCAATGGAACATATCGTAACGATGGTGGTGTTTCGAGCTTCACTTGCTGGAAGAACATGAAGTATGCCGACTCATACAACATGACAAATACAGAGCAGTATCGTCCCGTATATCATCACACTCCGGCATACGGATGGATGAACGATCCTAACGGTATGTTCTACAAGGACGGTGTGTGGCACCTCTACTTCCAGTACAATCCCTATGGATCGCAGTGGGAAAACATGACTTGGGGACACTCTACATCAACCGACCTTATGCATTGGAAGTATGAGGGTACGCCTATCCAGCCTGATGCTTGGGGAACAATATTCTCCGGTTCGGCTGTAGTGGACCATAACAACACTGCCGGATTTGGCGATAGTACGGTTGTAGCCATGTACACTACGGCTGGCGAGAACCAGACACAGAGCCTTGCCTACAGCACAGACAACGGCAAAACGTTCATAAAATACGATGGCAACCCTGTCATCACAAGCAATACTCCCGACTTCCGCGACCCGCACATGTTCTGGAATGAGGACATCAAGAAGTGGAACATGATTCTGGCTGAAGGTCAGCACATGAACATATACTCCTCTGACGACCTAAAGTCATGGACTCTCGAAAGCCAGTTTGGCGCCGAATATGGCAATCATGGCGGTGTATGGGAATGTCCCGACCTTATGAAGATGCGTGTACGCGGCACTGACAAGTACAAGTGGATGCTCATTTGCAATATCAACCCTGGCGGTCCGTTCGGTGGTTCAGCCACACAGTACTTCGTGGGCGACTTCGACGGAAAGAAATTCACATGCGAGACAGCACCCGAGGTGACACGATGGATGGACTACGGCAAAGACCACTATGCCACAGTAACCTTCGACAACGCTCCCAACGGACGCCGCGTGGCAATAGCATGGATGAGCAACTGGCAGTATGCCAACCAGGTACCAACCAAGCAGTATCGCTCGGGCAACTCAATTCCGCGCGACCTCGACCTCTACGAATACCAAGGCAACACATATTGCGGCGTGACTCCATCGCCTGAGCTTACAGCTGCACGTCCGAAGAAGCCTACAAAGACTCTGAGCGAATCGTGCGAAGTAGTAGTTACACTCAAGGGCAATGCCACCATCACACTCTACAACGAAAAGGGCGAGCAGGTGGTTATGACTTACGACGACAAGATACGCACATTCACAATGGACCGCACCAAGAGCGGACTCAAGGACTTCAGCGACGACTTTGCAGCCGTTACTACTGCTCCCGTTCATGGCAAGATGACACAGCTGCGACTGTTCATCGACAAGAGCAGCATTGAAGCATTTGATGCCGAAGGCCGTATGGCTATGACCAACCTCGTATTCCCCACCAAGCCCTACAACAAGGTAAGCATCAAGGGCAAGGGCAAATACGTTGTGTACAATCTGAAGTAATGTTACAATCATTGCAGATATGTTGTATGATACATTTTTGCAATCCTATGAAACATTATTTGTATCATCTCTGCTGCATAAACGATAACTTTGCAGCAGAGATTTTTAAAACAATCAGCTAATAACTAAAAAGTTTATACTCAAAATGAGCAATTCCAACTCAAGCAAACTTACGCTCATCCCGGTGATGATAGCATTCTTCACTATGGGATTTGTCGACCTCGTCGGCGCAGTATCAAACAATATGCAGGAAGACTTCGGTCTGTCGGATTCGGCAGCCAACTTCTTTCCCTCGCTCGTGTTCTTCTGGTTTCTTATCTTCTCTGTGCCCACGGGCATGCTGATGAACAAGATAGGACGCAAGAAGACCGTTCTCCTCTCTATAATAATCACCACTCTGGCAGTGTTCCTGCCACTCTTCGACAGCTTCATGCCTACCAAGGAGAGCCAGCTCTGGCTGATGTACATCTCGTTCTCGCTCCTCGGCATTGGCAACGCAATCATGCAGACATCAATCAACCCATTGGTGACGATGCTCGTAAAGGGACATCTGGCTTCGACACTCACCTTCGGACAGTTTGTCAAGGCCATCGCCTCGTTCATAGCTCCGCTCATCGCAGCATGGGGCGCCACCACTACAGCTCCCATCTTCGGACTCAGCTGGCGCATTCTGTTCCTCCTTTTCTTCGTAGTAGGTATGATTGCCACACTGTGGCTCGGCATGACCAGCATTGAGGAAGAACCTATTGAGGGCAAGGCTTCAGGCTTTGTTGACTGCCTGAAGATGCTCGGTTCGCCAATCATCCTGCTCTCGTTCATCGGCATCATGTGCCATGTGGGCATCGACGTAGGCACCAACGCCGTAGCTCCTAAGATTCTTCTGGAACGTCTTGGTGGCGCTGGCGACACGCTCAGCCAGTTTGAATACGCCACATCCGTATACTTCGCATTCCGTACACTCGGCTGTTTCACCGGTTCGATACTTATGCGCAAGCTCAACATCCGCACCTTCTTCACTATCATCGTGCTCATGATGGCGCTGTCGATGGTTGGATTCGTGTTCGGAACAGAGAAGTGGGAGCTTTGGGCTGCCATCGCTCTCGTAGGCTACGGCAACTCTAACGTCTTCTCAATTGTGTTATCGCAGGCTATGCTTTCAGCACCCGAGAAGAAGAACGAGGTTTCGGGACTGATGATCATGGGCCTCTTCGGTGGCACAGTATTCCCGCTCTTCATGGGATTTGCAAGCGATGCTGCCAAGGCTGCCGGAGCACAGTATCCGCAGATTTGGGCTGCCGTAGTAATGGCAGTAGGCGTTATTTATTTGCTCTCTTATATTCCTAAGGTTAAGCAGTAAAAAGCCCCAAAAGCCCCCAAAAGCCCCACCCCCTGCCCCTCCCCCGTAGGGAGGGGAGTAGAATGCTTTGAAGATTAAGGAGGCTCAGCAAGGCTCAGTAAGGCTTAGTAAGGCTTAGATGCCCAGTTACCCAGCAAGGCTTAGTTGCCCAGCAAGGTCCAGATTATAATAAACTAAATAAAATATTTTAAACAAACCAAAAACCGACACCCATTGTCGCATATCACTCCCCTCCCTGCGGGGGAGGGGCAGGGGGTAGGGCTTGGGCTATTATTATTATGAATACAAAATACGTAGTAGGTCTTGGTGAGGCACTCTGGGATGTGCTTCCTGAGGGAAAGAAACTTGGTGGTGCTCCTGCAAACTTCGCATTCCACGCAGGACAGTTCGGACTCAACTCCATCGCTGTGAGTGCTCTTGGCGAGGACAAGCTTGCTGAGGAGACCATCCAGCAGCTTGAGGAGAAGAAGTTGCAGTATTGCATGCCACGCGTGCCCTATCCAACTGGCACTGTTCAGGTGACACTTGACGATGAGGGCATACCCACATATGACATTAAGGAGAACGTAGCATGGGACAACATCCCATTCACCGACGAAGTTAAGGCTATTGCCGAGAACGCACGTGCCGTATGCTGGGGTTCGTTGGCTCAGCGCAACGTAGTGAGCCGTGAGTCTATCTATAAGTTCCTCGACGCTACACCGAAGGACTGCATGAAGATTTTCGACATCAATCTGCGCCAGAACTTCTATACCAAGGAGATTATCTGCGAGAGCATGAAGCGTTGCAACGTGCTTAAGATCAACGACGAGGAATTGGTTCTCATCGGCAGAATGTTCGGCTATCCGGGTCTTGACATCGAGAACAAGTGCTGGCTCATCCTCGGCAAGTACGACCTTGACATGCTCGTGCTCACCTGCGGCACCAACGGCAGCTACGTATTCACACCTGGCTCTATGTCGTTCCAGCCCACACCCAAGGTTGAAGTGGCTGATACAGTAGGCGCAGGCGACTCGTTCACCGGCACATTCTGCGCTTCTATCCTCGATGGTATGAGCGTTGCCGATGCCCACAAGCGCGCCGTACACGTAAGCGCATACGTATGCACACAGAACGGTGCAATGCCCGTGTTGCCCGAAGAGGTGAAGAACGTGAAGTAAATATAAAGCTCCAAAAGCCCCACCCCCTGCCCCTCCCCCGTAGGGAGGGGAGTAGTATGTAGCGGAGGTTATGGCATTCTTGCCGTAGCCTCCGCTACTGCTGTATTTGCTTACTCAGGCTACGGCGAGGACGCCATAGCCTCCTACAGCTACGTTCTGCAATAAAGCGCAGGAGACAACGGTACCTACTCCCCTCCCTACGGGGGAGGGGTCGGGGGTAGGGCTTTGTAGGGGTCGGGGGTAGGGCTTTTTATTTTATTGCAAATCGAGTAGGAGGTAAACACTAATCATAGGTGTTTATCTCCTATTTTCGTGTTTACCGACCTCTCACACCACCGTAC
>URDM01000121.1 GCA_900546575.1 uncultured Prevotella sp. | reverse complement strand
CTGTCGTTTAATGGCAACAAGATGATTACTACTTCGGGTGGTGGTGCTTTGATTTGCCGTAATGCGGAGGATGCCAACGAGGTGATGTGGTATGCTACACAGGCTCGCGACGCTTATCCTTACTATCAGCATACGGCTATAGGATATAACTATCGTATGTCGAACGTGTGTGCTGGTATTGGTCGCGGTCAGATGACTGTCCTCAATGACCATATTGCTCACCACAAGCATGTGCAATCACTCTATGAGGAACTTTTAAAGGATGTGCCTGGTGTGCATATCCACAAGCAACCTGCCGACAAACGCTATGATGCCAACTTCTGGCTTTGCGCTGCCACTTTGGATGCAGATGTGAAGATTCAAGGTCAGGAGAACGCATACAAGGAAGTTATCAAGACTGCCGTAGGTGGTGCAGCAGGTGTGATACATGCCGTTGATTCAGCAACAACCGACTGTCAGCCTAACGAAAATGTAGAGGCATTGCGTGTATTCATGCTTGGCAAGAAGATTGAGTGCCGTCCGGTATGGAAGCCTATGCACAAACAACCCGTGTATGAGGGTGCTCCTGTATATACCAATGGTATTGAAGAAGAACTCTTCAAGGTAGGCTTCTGTCTGCCTGCTGGTCCGTATGTCACGGACGATGACGTCCACTACATTGTAGAATGCATTAAGGAAGCGATTGTAGGATAAAAGTAAACTCGTGACTGATAACAAAAAAGGCGGATGTTCAAGATTGAGAGTCTTGGGCATCCGCCTTTTCTGTTGTATCTATTTCATCAATCTGTATGTGCTGCATTGCTTTGCTGTAACCACTTGCAGCAGATACGTGCCATGTGCTGTGTCTTGCAGGGAGATGGTGGCACGGTCATAAATGGCTGATACCTGTTGCAGCAGTATGCCGTTGGCGTTGTAGAGTCGTATTGTCAGAATGTTATTGCCGATTACTGACAGCTGATTGCCGTTGCGGTTTACTTGAACTGAGGCATCTGTAGGGGTGGAGACTATTGCTGTAGACGTGCCCTGGCTGATGGTGATGATGGAGGCTTGACGCTTCAGATAATAGTACGGCTGTTGCGGATTGTTAAGTTCCACGTCCTCGTTGTCAATCTCGCCCATTACCACAAACCGATATGTATGACCGTCGGCAAAGGGCTGATTGCTATTCTTCAGCCAATAGCTGAACAGCGGAACGGCGAATGAAGAGGAAATGCTGACGTTGTCGTCGATGCCGTTTATCTTTATCCGTTCTTTGGTCACAACGTCTTCAGCCAATAACGTTATGTGTCCCTCGTAGCTTCTGCCTTCAGAAGCGAGCAACGAGACTGCAATCTTGAACAGCTGACCATTGGAGATGTCGATACTGCCTGATTCTATTTTGTCGTTAGCATCGTCAGCAAGATACACTTCCGTCTGCGCCATTATCGGTCGTGGTTGCGCCTTGATTACTTCAATATAGGCAGCATCCTTGTCGTGAATGTTATTGATAGGGTAGGGCTGAGTCTCCTCTTCGTCGGCTGTCATTTCGAGTCGTACCTTATAGCGTGCCGGCTTGATACTGGCTGGCAACGAGAGCAGAATGGGTATCTCGCTCGTGGTAAAACCTTCTATCTCTGTAGCATTGTCGGTACGTACGCTCAGCACGACTGTCCCGTCTTCGTCGAGCAACTTGACCCTCATATAGCAGTCGCGAGGTACTCCGTTGAGGTTCTTGACGGTAAAGAATGCCTGAACCTTAGAGCCTTGCTCGGCAGGAGCCGATAGCCGTGGTTGAGCCATAAGCTGCAATCGGGCTTCTTCGGAGCATGTTTCCGATATGCGTCCACTTCCGCCTGTAAGCTGCACCTCAATGACAGGAGCCTTCTTCATAGGTAGAAATTCGTCCCAAGTGCCGTCTTCCTTGCGTGCCACGCATACAGGTATGAGCCGATAGTAGCCCGGGCATATTGGCAAGATTGACACTTATGGATTGCGGTTGGTTGATGAGATAGTCGGTACCCATATAACCGTTGTGGTCGGTACCATATATGCGTTCCGTCAGTCCTCCGTCGGCATGGTCGTCAGAATAGACTACGCTGTGAAAGTTGCCCTCATCGTCGTAAACAGCCACACCGATGTCGCCCTTGAAAGGATTGCCACGGTTGACGAACGAACACATATCTACAGTCAGCGTCTGCATGGGATTGAACGTCTTGCCAACGGTATCCTTAATGGTGAGCGACCCGCCCTCATTGAACATCAGTTGTGGAGACGACTCCAATAGCGAGCGGTCGATGTCGGGATGCTTGCCGTTGTTGGGATGAGCAAGAATGGCAGTAATGGCACGGTTGAAAGCCAACGGCTTGCCTTGGAATTCGCTTCCCGACTGCGACACGCTTAGATTGGTGAGCGAGTAGTAGGCATCGCCCTGACCTTCCCATCCGAAGTTCATGTGAAAGAGTCCGTTCTCGTCGAATCCGTCAGTCACCCAAGCATGTCCTGAAGCCGAGCCTGCGGGGTGTCCTTCAAGATAAACGGGACATCCGTTGAGCAGTTCCTGACGTAATATCTCAGCAAAACGTGTAGGTCCCTCCACCGCTTTGGTGACATAGGCAGCCGTATAGTCGAAGTTGTTCTGCAGGGCACGATAAGCCATAGCCCCCTGTGTGCCACTGGCAGAAGGAGTGTACTGCATGAATGAAGCCACACCCACATCGTTCATCAGCAAGGCAACGGCATTCTGCTGGACAGTATTGGCGTTGACAGGATAGCGATAGTCGGGCAGCATGTCGTTCCAATCATAATGCGAGAGACTGAAGTCGGCACTCTTGGTGGTGTTGTAGTAGTTGACGGTATATTCGTTACGTCCCTTGCCCTGCGCCGGCCACTTGTGATAATACATCATCTGAGCTACAGCTGTTGCTACACATCCGCTGTAGGGATAGCCCGTAAGGCTGTTGAACGGATGCTCCTGTCCCCATCTGCTCTTGAGCAAAGGTGCAACGGTCTTTGTGAATAGCCCCGAACGGGTATCGGCATCTGCCGCATTATGGGCAATATGCGATTGCTTCAACACCACAGCATCCCCTTCCTTCAGCACCTCATAAGTCTGTCTGTAAGACTCGAGCAGAAGTTTTACGCATGGATTGGCGTTGAGCGTATCGAGTGTTCCATCGGTACTATACGCTAATACCTCGCCCATAGCATCATTGGCAGACACGATGACGAATCCTTGTCCACGTGCATCGTTATATATATAATAAGGTGTATTGCCGTCGGCTGCCCTCGTTGCCGACCTGGCAAAACTCTCGGGCGTCAGCTTTATATATCTCTCGGCTATCCTTGCAGCCTGCAATGGCTTGATGTCTTTGGCATGAGAAGCAAGCGGTAAGGCTGTGAGCAGGCAAGCCCAAAGTGATATGTGGCAAGCCCAAAGCAATGTGTGGCATTTGATAGTCTTCATCCTTAACGTTGTATTCTTCCTCCTGAGGAAGTAAGATTGGTAATTATTTCCTCCTCAGTAACGAGGTTCTGGTCGCCTGGCACAGTATTCTTCAGAGCACTTGCCGAGAGGGCGAAGTCAAGGCAATACTGATTGTCGTCGGTCCATTTGCGATAGGCATGGATATAGCCAGCCACAAAGGCGTCGCCCACTCCCATAGGGTCTATGATAGGCTGAATGTCATAAATCTTAGTAGTATACAGACTGTCGGTCACGGCATCATACAGCACACCGGTCAGGGTGTGATGGGTGCTTGCCAGCTGATTGCGCAGAGCCATAATCATCTTCTTGCACTTGGGGAACAGCTTGTGCATCTTGCGGAAATAATCCTGATAAGCCTCCCGGTCGATGACATAGCTGGCATCCTGCGCCTCAAAAGGAATGTGCTTTATGCCGCTTGCCACCTCCCATTCGTTCTGGTCGCCAAACGCCACGTCGCTATACTGCATCATATTGTATAGCACGTCGTGAGGCTGCATGCCATATCCCCAAAGATTCTTGCGATAATTGATGTCGCAGACGATAGTAAGTCCTTTCTCCTCAGCAAGCTTCAGGGCATCCATGGTAGACTCCATAGAGTCGTGGCTGATGGCACATGTAATGCCTGAGCAATGGAACATGGCTGCATCGGCCAGCACCTTGTCCCATTCCACCATACCACGCTTAAGGGAATACATGGAAGAATTCTTGCGGTCGTATATCACGTGCGAATTGCGCATGGCCACAGCTTCCTCAAAGTAGTAAGTGCCCAGACGTTCGCCGCCACGCACCACATGATTCACATTCAGACCATACTCTCTGAGGTGCATCAGAGCAGCCTCGCCCATAGCGCTATAAGGCAATCGGGTGACGTATTCGACATTGTTGCCCAGATATGCCAGTGAAATGGCAGTATTGGCCTCACTGCCTCCATAGTTGGCCAGCATGCGGTGGCCTTGCGTGAGTCGCTGATAGTCGGGTTTGGAAAGCCTAAGCAATATTTCTCCAAAACTTACAATCTTTGTATTCATAATCTTTGTCTTGATGTTTAAGTAGTGTGTAAAAGTACTCATTTTTCTCGGAAAATTACGCTAAAATCTGCTGAATAGCTTAAAATGAGCGATTTATGAGTGTTTCACCTCAATGGAGGTAATGATTTAGCAACGGTTCTAAT
>URDM01000120.1 GCA_900546575.1 uncultured Prevotella sp. | reverse complement strand
AGGGCCTTGGCCTCTGTGGGTACGAACTTATTCGTGAATTATTCATATTTGTAAAATTAATTTTGAACAGTTACTTATAAATATTTGTATGATGACAGACAGGCCTCTGACAATCGCCATTTTTGGCAATTCTTTCCAACCGCGCAAGTCGACTTCGCTCTTGCGTGTGCTGTCGTTCTTGAAGTCGCGCGGTGAGCGTGTGATGTTCGACCGTGAGTTTTACGACTTCCTTACGTCCGAGCACATGCTCGACCTTACTGGTGTCGACGTGTTCGACGGCGACGACTTCGATGCCGACTTTGTCATTTCGATGGGTGGCGACGGCACTTTCCTCAAGTCGGCTGTGCGTGTCGGTATTAAGCAGATACCGATTATCGGCGTGAACATGGGCCGTTTGGGATTCTTGGCTGATGTGTTACCGGCTGAGGTTGAGGCTGCGCTTGCCACCATCATAGCCGGAAACTACGCCATTGAGGAGCACACCGCCATTCAGGTTGTCACCGAAGGGGGCGACTTTGATGGCTGTCATTATGCTCTCAACGACATTGCCGTGCTCAAGCGCGACGTGGCTTCGATGATCAGCATTCGTACAAGCATCGACGAGAGTTATCTGGTTACGTATCAGGCCGACGGATTGATAGTGAGCACTCCTACCGGTTCGACTGCCTATTCGCTGTCAAACGGCGGTCCGATAATAGTGCCTCAGACCCGCACACTGTGCCTCACGCCCGTAGCTCCGCACAGTCTCAACATTCGTCCTATTGTGATTAGCGACAAGAGTGTGGTGCGTCTGGAGGTGGAGTCGCGTTCGCACAACTACCTGATAGCTGTCGACGGACGTAGCTATACGATGCATGAGGGTTCGGCAGTGACCATCAGTCGCGCCCCATTCGTGACGCGTATAGTGAAACCAAACGGTCTGCGCTACTTCTCGTCGCTACGCGAAAAGATGATGTGGGGAGCGGATAAGAGATGAGAATTTTGAGTTTTGAGTTTTGAATTTTGAATTAGTGCGCTTCGCGCATTGTGAATTATTCAATTTTGAATTGCATAGTTCACAATCCTCAAATTAAAAACCAACAATTCAAAACTCATAATTCATCAATTCAAAATCGCAGGCGTCAGCCGAGAACAATTCCAAATTCAAAACTCAAAATTCAAAAATGCCGTAGGCATCAATTCAACATTTAACATTCAACACTCAACATTCAATATGTTCAAAATTCCCAAAACCAAGTATCCGGCTCGCATTATTTTGCGATGGTTGTGGCGCGAACTGCGTGGCAATAGGTTGCAGTCGCTGCTCAACGCAACGTTGGGAGTGGCAGATGTGGCGTTGAGTCTGACACAGGTGTGGGCTGTGAAGCACGCCATCGACATCGCTTCGGGCAATGAGCCGGGCTCGATATACTGGGCAGTGGGGCTGATGGGTGTCATCATACTTGCCAACTTCGGCGTGAGCATAGCCGGAGTGTGGGTGCGCAACATACTGGGCGTGCGTGCCCAGAACCTTATGCAGCAGCGCATGCTTGCCCATATACTGCAAGCAGAGTGGCACAGTCGCGAGCGACATCACTCGGGCGACGTGCTCAACCGACTCGAAATTGACGTAGCAACGGTTGTTACGTTCCTCACGGAGACCCTTCCTAACACCCTCTCCGTAGTACTTATGTTTGTAGGCGCATTCGCCTGCATGTTCGTTATGGACCATACGCTTGCCGTATTGCTTGTGGCTATCATTCCGGTGTTCCTTGCCGTAAGCCGAATCTATGTCGGGAAGATGCGCAGTCTGACCCGACAGGTGCGCGATTCCGACAGCCATGTACAGTCGGCAATGCAGGAAACGGTGCAGCACCGTATGGTTGTGAAGACGCTAGAGGCTGGCAACGACATGGTGGCGCGCCTTGAGAGCACCCAGGCGGAGCTGCGCAGCAATGTCGTAAAGCGTACCGTATTCTCCATTTTCTCCAACCTTGTCCTTAACCTTGGCTTCGCCATAGGCTATCTCATTGCCTTCTTGTGGGCCGCCGTGCGCATGTCGGCAGGCACACTGACGTTTGGCGGCATGACGGCTTTCCTGCAATTGGTCAACAAGATACAGACTCCGGCACGCAATCTGACGAAGCTTGCCCCGGCATTCGTTGGCGTATTCACCGCTGCCGAACGACTCATCGAACTTCTCGAAGAACCTCTTGAACCGCAGGGCGAACCGCAGCGCATGGATGCTCCGTGCGGATTGCGACTTGCGGATGTTACGTACAGGTACGAGGATGGCACGCGTAATGTGATAGACCGATTGTCGTTCGACTTTGCTCCGGGCACGTGTACTGCCATATTGGGCGAGACCGGTGCCGGCAAGACTACCATTGTGCGCATGCTTCTGGCTCTGTCGCGACCCACAAGCGGCAACATATATATATATAATAAGGTGGAAACACGCGAGCTGACATCCCTGATGCGATGCAACTTTGTGTATGTGCCGCAGGGCAACACGCTCATGAGCGGCACCATACGCGACAATCTGCTGCTCGGAAAGCCCGATGCTACGGAGACGGAAATGTGGGAAGTGATAAGCCGTAGTTGCGCCGACTTCGTCAAGGCGTTGCCCTTAGGACTCGACACCAAGTGTGGCGAGCAGGGTGGGGGACTGTCCGAAGGTCAGGCACAACGCATAGCCATAGCGCGCGCATTGCTTCGCAATGGCTCGATAATGATATTCGACGAGGCGACATCAGCCCTTGATGCCGACACCGAATGCCGATTGCTCGAGAGTCTACTCCACGACAATCGCCATACAGTAATATTCATCACCCACCGACCGGCAGTGCTGAAATACTGTACGCAGACGCTTAGGCTGTAATCTAAATTGTACCGTCCAACTGCTAATGTTATGGCGAGGACGCCATAACCTCCTATGCTTGCACTTGCTGTAAATCAAGTTTTCGAATAAAAAACGAATGTTTTTGTTAGATTGTTTGCGCAAACAGCGAATAATTCATACCTTTGCATCGTCAAAAGGTTAATAGATTGTTTAGGTTAGTAGTAATAGATTTAGGTTTTTAGTTATTAGGTTTAAGGTAAATTGAACGATTGTTTAACAGGTAACAATGAGGGTTCGTGAGAGTCTTCATTCATTACGAAAATTATTTTTAGTTAAACATAGGAATATGGCACAGCTCGCTGAGAGTTGTGCCATATTTCTTTTGCGCCATATTCATATTCTTTTTGTGCCATATCCATATTTCTTTCTTTACCACACCAATCTGTTCCTTAATGTATACTTATGCTGCATAAATATACAATAAATCTTCCGTTATCTTACAAAGCGTAATTTTTTATTTAATTTTTATGTCGTATTGTTTGGATATTTATTCAATTATACATACTTTTGTATCCGTAAACGAATAAATATACATCCATACAAGAAATATGAAGTTAAAAAGCGACAGAATCGAAACATTGAAGATGCTCATTTCGAGCAAGGAACTTGGAAGCCAGGACGAAGTGCTTGCAGCTCTTGCCCAGGAGGGTTATGCCGTGACGCAAGCTACATTGAGCCGCGACTTCAAGCAACTTAAGGTGGCAAAGGCTGCCAGCATGAATGGCAGGTATGTATATGTGCTGCCCAACGAAACCATGTATAAGCGTGTGCCCACGCCGCGAATGGCGTCGGAAATGCTCCGTATTCCGGGTTATCGCTCTATCAACTTCTCGGGCAATATGGGTGTTATACGTACCCGACCGGGCTACGCCAGTTCGATAGCATACAACATCGACAACGGACACATTGACGAAATACTCGGCACGATAGCCGGCGACGACACCATTTTCATCGTGATTAAGGAGGGTGTGACGCAGGATCAGGTGATAAAAGGGCTGAGCACAATAGTACCAGGAATGGAAGCGGAATTCTGAATTAGAAATTATGAAAAAGGAAGATATAACAGTGATGGTAGCCGACGCATCACATGAGAAATATGTCGACACAATACTTGATACCATAGAGAAAGCCGCCAAGGTTCGTGGCACCGGTATCGCAAAGCGTACACACGAATATGTGGCTACGAAGATGAAGGAAGCCAAGGCTGTGATAGCCCTTTACGGCGACGAGTTTGTAGGATTCAGCTACATCGAGACATGGGGCAACAAGCAGTATGTCACCACTTCGGGTCTTATCGTTGACCCCAAGTTCCGTGGACTGGGTGTTGCCAAGCGCATCAAGGACCTCACCTTCACGCTCGCCCGCACCCGTTGGCCGCATGCCAAGATATTCTCGCTCACCAGCGGAGCCGCCGTTATGGCGATGAACACCCAGTTGGGCTATCATCCCGTGACGTTTGCCGACCTCACCGACGACGAAGCTTTCTGGCGCGGATGCGAGGGCTGCATCAATGTAGACGTGCTGAAGCGCACCGGTCGCAAGTATTGCATCTGCACCGGAATGCTCTACGATCCGGAGGAACATCTGCCGGCTAAGCTTCCGGAGGAAGTGTTGGAGAGATTGAAGAAGTTGAAAAACTAAATAGAAAGCCCCACCCCCTGCCCCTCCCCCGTAGGGAGGGGAGTGATATGATTTGAAGGTGGAGTTTTCTAATTAAAAAACTAAAAGCCCCACCCCCAGCCCCTCCCCCGTAGGGAGGGGAGCGGTATGATTTGAAGGTGGGGTTTTCTAATTAAAAAACTAAAAGCCCCACCCCCAGCCCCTCCCCCGTAGGGAGGGGAGCGGTATGATTTGAAGGTG
>URDM01000119.1 GCA_900546575.1 uncultured Prevotella sp. | reverse complement strand
TATTGGCAATCTCTGCCATGGCGTCCTTTTCGCTCATGTTGCCGCTCTCAAGAGCCTGCAGCAGGGCTGTCATCTGTGTATTGATAGCATCAAGCTTGCCGCCGTAGCCACCTAAAGACTCGATAGCCGTTTTTATTTGATCCAAACTGCCATTTCCGTACCCAATATACTTGAGCCATCCTGAGACACCAGCGAGTTTGTCGGTGAAGTTTTGGGCATATTTATCAAGAAGGGCATTTAAAGCTTCGAGTTGCGAATTGGGGTTAATGTTCTGAAAGGCAGCTCTGACAGCCTCAAGTTTTTCGTTGTAATCGGGTCTGCCTTCAACAGCCGTCTTGATGAGTTCTACCTTTGCCGGCAAGTCGATGCTCATAGACTGCATAGCACCCGCAATGACATTAAGCTGCTTTTCGAGTGTGGTGTTGGTGCTGTTGAGAGCTGCGATAATAGCCTGGAGCTTGTCGTTCTGGTCGCCCTTCATATTGTCGATGGCAGCAGCGATATTCTTGATAGCCTGCTCTTTGCTTACATTGCTCTGATTGATGGCATCGACCACGTCGGTGAAGTCGTTGACTACGGTGACTTTCATCTCGTAGTCTAATTCGGGAGCGTTCTCCTTGCATGAACTAAAGAACGCTGGTATAGCCAGCAACATTGAGCCAGCTAATAGTATTGATTTAAATGTTCTCATAGTTGTAACTTTTTGGTGATTTTTACTAGGCCTTACTGGGCCTTTCTGGGCCTTTCTAAGCCTTTGATAAAAGAGGGGATTGGGGCTTGATTAGGGCTTTACCTTTATGGTTACCCTTCTTCCCTCAAAGGTCTTTTTGCCGTTCTTTGAGCCTATGGCTGTCTGCGGATGGAGGTCTTCGGGGGCGAATCCTTCCTTCAGCAATACCTTAACCACTCGCTTCAGGCGACGCTCGGAGATGGTCTGATTGTACTCCGGTGTGCCTGGTGTGCTTGCTTCGGCAAGTATAGAGAGCTTTTCACCCTTTACGCTGCGGGCGAACGCACGCAGTCGGTCCATTTCCTCACGGCTCATGTACGAGCTGTTGTGGGCAAACTGAACGTAGTGTTCGGGGCCTCCAATGGCTGTCTTCTTACTCTTCTGACAGTCGTCGAGCTGGCGCTGGAGGTCGTTGTTATGCTGTTCAGCCTTCTGTCGGAGTGCAGCTTCACGGTCGGCACGTGTCTTTTCGGCATCAGCTTCCTGGCGCAGATTGTTGGCACGGTCGTTGAGAGCAGCCAGTTCGCCGTCGTAATAGTTGCGCAACTTGCTTGCACGACTCGGTACGAAGTTGTAGCGAACGGTAGCCATGGCGTAGATGAGATGCTTGGGCGCCACATCCTTACGATTGAGAAGCCAGTCGAATTCGCCCTTAATGCCTAATGTGAACCGGCGGCTTACGTCAGCCTCGATGTGCAGCGTAGCAGGGATGAAGAGCTTGTTGAACTTCTCGTGGCGGTTGGCTGTGAGCACGTTTCCGGTAACGGTTACCGTAGCATCGTTGCTGATGTTGATGTCGCCATATACAGGAGTAGTGGTGCCATTCTCGGTCTTTGTGGTTCCGACCCAAATGCCATACTCGTTGCCACGTGCGAATGTTCCGCCAATACCGGTACCCATCCAGATATTAAACCACTGAGCCTTGCGCATGGGCCAAAGCTCCATGAAGTTGAACTGAACGCCGAGCTTCACGTTGTGGGTATTCATGACGTAGTTGCCATAGGTCTTGGCAAGATTGGCTTTGGTGTCGATAGCGTCGAAACGCTGTTCGCGACGATAGCGCGACCAGATATAGTCGGCACCTATGCGAACCCACGGACGAATGGTGAAGTCGATGCCGCCACCTACAGCGGGCGACTGCTTGTAGCTCGACTTGGCGTCGATGTTCTGATACCACACACCGTTTGCCCACGACAATCCGCCTTGAGCGTAAATGCTCCAAGTATTAGTGCGCAGCTCCTTATTGGTATTGCGCAGCAGATCAGCTTTGCCCTCGCTCACGGTCTGCGCCTGAGTGCCTACCGTGAAGAGCGATGTAAGCAATACGCTGAACCCTATTCTTGCCCATCTGCCACCTGATAGCGTAATGAGCTTTTTGGTTCGTATTGTGTTCATACTTAATTCCTTTTTAAATCATTATCTTTTTTTGCAGATACTTATTTATTTGAGTAGAGGTCGAATACCGGTCGTACCACAACACCAAAATCACGGAATATTGATTTAAACGATGGTTCCTCGATACCTTCGCTTGATGTCTCTTTAGCAAACATAGGCCATGTAAGCGCTACTGCCTTTTGGTATTTATATTCATCTGACAATTCATCAGCCGGCGGATATAAATTAGCTGTAGTATAGTAGATGTCATAGTCAGGCTGGACACCCCATCCATCAGCTTTGAAACCACTGGTCGTCGGTAAAACGATAGAGTTTCCGTTTGGTCCTGTCACTTTCCATCGTGCAATGGCTTTCGTCTGCGACGGATCCATTATCTCTGGAAGTGTGGTAGTAACGGCTTCCCATTTACAATCTTCAAGCAGCTCTTCCCAGTCTTTTTGTGTAGGAATGCGATAGCCTACACCTAAATTAACTCTTGCCACATCGTCTTCGAGCTCAAGCACTTCCTTGCCGTCTTTCTCATTGTACTTTAATACCTCAATATTATATTTAGCCTTAAAATGCTTGTAGTTCGTACTATAATATTCCTTCTTGGTAGAAGTCTCTCCCCAGGCATAGTAATCGCCAGGTTTTGTAGGCTCGGTTGCACCCATATTGCACTTAGCCCACAGCAGTCCGCTATCCAATCCAAGGTCAACGCAATTGTTAGGAACCGGCACACCAGGACCCTTAACCGGACGAACTGATATTCCGTCAGGACGACGTTTGCCATAACGGGCAATGCGGTCATCCTGGAAAGCAAAGCTCCAAGCGTTGAATACCTTGTAGTCAATACAACGCAGATTGGTCATGCATATAGCTACTTCTTCGCTCGAAGAGATTTCTCTGGTTTGTGGTTTGTCCTGCTTAAAGCCGGCGCAAGGGATAAAGATAGACTTTTTGTTCTTCTTGCTCGTTATCTTATAGCCCGCAACACCGTTAAGCGTTGTTTTCTCAATTGTGGTATACTTCTGATTGGTCAATTCTCTGAAGTCAGCCAAGGTAGGTGTGCGCCAACCGTTTCCTAATTTCTGTATTACGGCATCGTCTTCGTCTTCAAGCGTCAGCTTGCCGTCTTCATTGTTATACTTGGTGAATCCCAAACTTGGCGCACCCTCCTTATACCACTTGTGGTTGGGATAGGTGTATTCTTGCTTAGGCTCCACTTCGCCCCAAGCGTAATAATCGCCATACGCTTCCGGAGAAGAAGCACCGAGGTTGCACGTTGCCCACAAGTTGCCGCTCGGCAAACCGAGGTCAACATACTCTACCTTGTCAGTAGAGCCACCAATGCCAGCAGTCGTCTTAAGCAGTTCAAGCAGCTTGGCAATCTCAGCCCAACCTTCATTTTCGCTCGTATTGCCAGCCTGTATTGCCTCTACTATCTTTTTCATATTATCCAATATGCCATCCAGCTTGGCATTTTCGCCAGCAAGTGCTTCGATAGCTTTTCGAATAGCCCTAAACTTATCGTCTTTATACGTCATATAACGCATTGTATCCTCTATTTCGGCTATGATGTAATACAACTTGCCTTTATAAGATAAAGGATCATCAGGATATTTGAGTTCATCGCTGCAGTATTTGTCGAGAACTCCCTCAAGAAGCTTTAGCTGCTCATTAGGATTGATATTGACAATAGCCGTTTCGACAGCTTTCAGAACCTCATAGTACTCAGGCATGTTTTCGACAGCCTTGGCGAGAGCGTCAATCTTGGTAGGCATCTCGGTGCTCAAAGACTTCATCGTACCGGCAATCACGTTCAACTTGGTGTCGAGCGTGTTGTTATTGTTGTTAAGAGCATCGGTAATGGCCTGAAGCTTTGCGTTTTGGTCGCCCTTGATATTGTCAATGGCAGTGACAAGCTGTGCAATAGCCTGCTCGCTCGAAAGCTTACCGTCGTTGATAGCCTTAACCACGTCGTTGAAGTCGTTAACTACTTGCACTTCAGTCTTGAACTTGATGAGAGAACCATCTTCTTCACATGAACTGAAGAACATAGGTGTCGCCAGCAACATCGTGCCGGCTAACAGAATAGATCTTAATGTTCTCATAGTCGTATGGTTTTTAGAATTGATTGTATATTATGATAGTTTTTGTGTTGTTGCAAATGTCAGATGCCTCACAGCAGACTGCGCAGCCATTGCAGAAACGTCAGTTTGCGTGGCTTGGTTTCGGATGGATTTCTGCTTTGGCAGTTGCCATTGCCGGTCCCAACTCTGCGTCTATCCATCTCCACGTTTATCATTTCGCGGATAGTATCGAGCAGATGGGCGCGTTCTTCAAGAAACTCCTGCGCCTCGTCGGCCTTTCGCTGCCTGCCGTCATGTAGTATATGATTGTCAGTACTTGCCATAGTAGTGGGGTTTAAAGTTTCAAGTTTGGGTTGGTGTAATGCTCTCAGTTAACAAGTGGAGGGACTGCGGGAGTGGGGTAATTAATATATAAAGATGTTATGAAGAGAGTTATGTACGGCGTCTGCGCTTGCTCCCGGGCAATCCCTCCACTTGTCAACTGACAGCACGTTCTCATCAGTATCGGAGTCTGTAGGGCTTGTGCTGCCAGACAGTCCGATGGCGGTACTCGCCAAGTCGTAGAGAAGCTTTAGTCTTGTTTAGTCTTGCTGTGGCAAAGTTACGAATTATCCAGTCTGAAGTATTGTGATAATCGGACATTGTTGTGTGATAATCGGACAAAATTACATTAGCAAAAGTGTTCTAATCGGACATCGGAATGGGGTAAGTGGTTGATACTCAACACCAACCAGAAAACATAAAGCCCTACCCCCGGCCCCTCCCCCGTAGGGAGGGGAGTGGTATGATTTGAAGGCTATTTTTTTTACAAAAAATAAATAGCTGTAACAAATTAAACACCTAACACTTAACATTTTCCAAAAAGGAGAAAGCCCTACCCCCGAGAGGGTGTGTCAAAAGTCTAAGCAGCACGCCCCGAAGGGGCAGAAGCACATAGCCCAGGGCAACGCCCTGAGGTAA
>URDM01000118.1 GCA_900546575.1 uncultured Prevotella sp. | reverse complement strand
TATAGCATTATAAGCATTTGGCTTAACTTCTTAACTCCTTTAACTACTGAATTCTCTGAACTTGCGAAAGTTCAGTTTTATATAATCTACAAGCTGATGCGCTGAATGCGCTTTGCCCAGTCGAGCACACCAACAGAGAGGTTTACGTATTGCCACTCGGTTCCAATGAGGAAGAAGTCGAGTCGGTAGTCGTACTCGCGGTCGAGGTATTCCTGTATGCCGTAGTTCTGTGCGGCATAAGCATCGCGTCCCTGCTGAAGCATGTCGGGCAGGTTTATCAAGGCGATGGTCTTGCCCGTCACCTTATTATATATATGTAGCATAGCGTTGCGGTCGTTCTGTTCGGGTGGGAAGTAGACCAGACGCGAGAGCATCAGTCCGGCATGTGCAGTACGTTCCTTTACGTTGCCTGTAGCGTCGCGGAATTCGGTAGTCCATGTATGGAAGGGCGTGTAGCGAAGTTTGGAGTCGCTTGCCAAAGAGTTGTCGTAGTTAATCAAGCCGTTGTCGGCTATTACCTCGTAGCCGAAGTCGTCGGCAGAGATATGGTCGGGTGCGTCAATCTGATGCAGCGAGATAGTAAGCTGCTTGGTGTCGCGCACCAGGGAGATAGTGTCGTGAGTGCCCTTAAGGTCGTACACGGTAGTGAGATGTTGTGATCTGCCAATCCATAGCGTATCAAGCGGAGCCGAACAGTCAACCTCAGCAATGTCGCCCGCCTTATTGCGGTCTAACACGGTGTTGAACTTAGTCATGTCTTCGCCTTCGTTAGGGGCATGAATGCGGAACTTGGCACCATTAGTTGCCAAAGCATCTTCGTAGCGTTTCTGCTTTGCAATGGCGAGGAACTGATATTCGCCAGGCTGCAAGTTGAGATGTACGGCAAAGTCATGGCGGCGGATAGGAGCGTCGGTGTCGGTATTGAAAGCGTCCTGACGGAACAGATACTTGCCGTCCTTATCGTACACCATGACAACAACGCCTCCAACATGGTCGTTGAAAAGGTCGGCGCGCTGCGTGTTGTAGTCGTAGCGGAAGTGCAGGTAAGCGCCATTGTCGCATGGCTCAAGGTCGTCGTGCATCAGCGAGCACGAAGCCAGCAATGGTGCAAAGGCGAGGAGTGAGCATATATATTTAACCAGTCCGTGAAACATAATGTTTGCCGTTAATTTAATTAGAGTTGTTGGTAAATAATGTAAATATTCAAAATGAAGGTATCAAAGGAAGTACGGCTGCATGAGCCGTACCTCCTAAGATATTAGGGTTCTTGCAGTCCTAAAGATAGGACGGGCAATATTGATTAGAGCTCAATCTGCTGGCTGCGCTTAGCCCAGTCAAGGATCTTAACCTCAACGTTGATGTACTTGGTATCCTCGTCGTCTGGAACATCAGGATTAACCACTGGAACGTCAGGATAACCAGGAGCGCTAAACTTAGTAACTTCCAAGTCGTACCAGTTGTTGCGGAGAACACCGTAGCGACCGAGGAATGCTTCGTTGTTTTGATCGTCTGTAAGTGAAGCATCTTTGTATGTAGGTTGACCAGGATTCCAAGGAGTCAGACCGTTAAAGTGCTTGATACGTGCGATGTAGTAGCACACACCATTTTCGTAAGTCTTGATACCATCAGTATTATCCAAACCTAACTTGGTGTTGAGAGCCGCAAAGGTAATATCATCATTCTTTTTAACTGAGCCTTCCTTAATTGTTACATTATCAGTAGTCAACAAATGCGAACCACCCTTCAACAAATCGCCACTAATAGTTGCAGTAACAGTACCTGTAGTATTAAGGAGTTCCTTCGCCTTATTAGCTATCTGCTGTTCAAGATTTGTCTTTGTCCAAATCTTAGGATTGTTACCAATCATAAAGAAAGTCTTATCAGCTGCTGAAGTAACTTCAGCCAAAGCACTTGGAGTATATGTAGCCTTGAACACTACACGTGTTGTCTGACCCTGCTTCATGTTGTCGATATCGAAGGTGTTCTCCAAGCAATAGAGAGGTTTTGCCTGATTAGACCATGTAACAGTTGATCCTGTGACACCATTATATGTATTACCTTCACGGTCGAGAAGATAGAATTCGCCCTTACATGCGGGAACAGTAGTTAATGTCGTCATATCGTAGTTAGGGTCGGTACCCCAATATACACGCTGGGGATCTGCACCAGCATAGAAACGCTCAGTAGACCAAATATTGGCAAACTTATCAGTCAATCCCGTAGTTGTGTGTACTGGGAATGTTTTCTGGTTCATAACATCAAGTGTCCATTCTGTAATTTGCACATTATCTCCAGAATAGATAGTTGAAGATGTTGCATCTACAGGCTTTGATGCAAAGCTCGTACTACCGATTGTCACCTTAGCCATACCACGCTCTACATATACTGTAGTGGCTGGTTTGTTCTGTGCCTCTTCCTTTGTACTATAGACACCATTGATAGGAACAAGAGTCTGAGGCTCACCTGACTTAAGCAGAGGGGCATTTGACATATAGAAACCATCTGAAGTGCTAAGGAAATCAGCAGCACTCTCTGCGTTTGCAGCAACATTCCATTCGCTATATGTACCTGATGTAGGTAATTTTACCTTGCTCTGACCTGCGTTGTTGAGGATTATCAATGCATAATACTTGCCACCTATTTTATCTATCGATACACCATTTAACTTAGCGGTAATATTTGCATATCGTGTAACACCAGTATTAGGAGTATTATTTGTCCAAGGCTCAAGGTTGCCAATATTAACTGTCTCTACAAACTTATAACCACCTTCTGAAGCACCGGTCTTCTCGAAGATTACAAGCTGAGCATCTTTTACCGCATACTCATCAGCAGTACCGCCATTAAAATCAGCACCTGTCTTAGGATCGACTGCACGTGTACCGTTTGTTGTAGGCAACTGGATTGTGAACTTAGCATACGCAGTACCAGTCTTGCCAACATTGTCTTTACCATCAGGAGCGAGGTTGTCGTTGCTTGAACAACCTACCAAGGCCGTAGCCATAACAGCCATTCCGAATAGATTCTTAACGTTTACCATAGTTTAAGAGTTAAATTGATTAATGTTTATTTTTTATTATTTTGAACGTAAGAGGTATGAGGGTGTGTATTAGTTCAGAGTATTCAGGAGTTAAAGTAGTTATAGCCATTACTCTTTTTACTAAATATTTAGCTATAAGACATTTGGCTTTTAATTCTATAACTTCTTTTAATTCTATAACTTCTGAACTTGCTAAAGTTCAATTCTTTATTTTGTGTTAGCAATGCGCTCGGCATTAGCCTTGGCATCAGTCGAACCAGCAGCAGCCGCCTGAGCAAACAACTGGCGAGCCAAGCTATAGTCCTTTTTCAATACAGCCAGAGTGCCACGAGCGTTCAATGCCTCTGCCGAGTTGCCGGCTTTCAGCAGATGTTTCTCTGCCGAAGCAATGTCGCGACGCTGCAAGTCGGCACAAGCAGCATTCAGATTGGCAGTAGGATCATCGGGGAACATACGCACGGCGATGTCGAACACCTCATTGAATTCTGCCGACCCAACCTCCATTGTCTGTGCTACAAGATACATCTCCTGAAGCGAAAGCTGCTGCGGACGAGTCTTGAGTATCTGCTTGGCTTCCTCAACCGAGAAAGGTCGCACAGTATAGCTGACGGTATAGTCGCTATGACGCAGTCGAGGATAGATGTCGTTAAGTATCACGGCATATTCCTGCGGATAGAGTTGGCGTATGCGCTTGTCCTTGTCGTCGGGTGCAAGGGTTGAGTTTGAAATCTTGATTATCTCATCCTTGTTAGCCAACTGCGACTTCTGCACCTTCTGGCGGAATCCATTCCAATCCTCAGGTGTTGAGTTAGAGCTGAACAGCTTGGCTTCAATAGGATAAAGCTTAGCGACATAACTCTTCAGAGCAGCAGCACGTTCGCGTGCCAGACGCTCGTTGTTGGCATAAGGACCGTCGGGCGAGGCAAAGCCATGAATATTAATGCCCGTTATCTGCACGTTCTTGTCGTTGCGCACAAGGTCGATGGTCTTCGTAATCTTTTCCAATTCGCGAGCATTATCGAAGAGATCAGCCACGATGTCGGTCTTGTTGACACGGAAGCTAAGATAAGCCTCACCCTTCTCGGCACGTTGCTTGCGTGCCTCGGCAGCAGGTTTTACAAAAGCAATGGCAGGCATCCAGGCTCCTATATTGTCAATGGTGCCAATGGGGAGATTGTCGAGATTCTCCTTGTCGCCACATCCGCAGAGGTCTTGAGCAGTAAGCAGACTCAAGTGTTCGGTCTCAAACGGGCGCTTGCGTGTAATGGTCTGGCTGTAGCTAACGCTCTGCTCAGTTCCGTTCTTACGCTGTATTACCAAAGGCTGCTGACTGCTATTAGCCATTGCAGCCAATTCGCCGCTACGCTCCATGCGTATCTGTTTGGCCCTGCCATTAATTATAATAGGTGTAAGAGCAGTAGTGTCGCCGTCGGCAACAAGCATTGGAGTGAAAACAAGCTGCTGTTCTGCCTTAAGCTTCAGGTTGTTGAGGTTAAGGCTGAACGCCACATCCACCTTGTTGCCTTCGACATGTGTCTTCAGATTGTCGATGGCTACAGCTCCCGAAGCAAGCTTCTGTGCCATTGCCGAGCTGCACGAAGCTGCTCCTATGAGGCACGAAATGATGATGCGAGTCAATGAGTTTGTGTTCATAATGCTGTCTAGAATATATAAATCATACTGAGAGCCGCCTTAGTCGGTCCTACATAATTGCGATGGTTCTTGTCCAAGCATCGGGCACAACGTCCGTAGAGCTTGTATGGACTATAAGCATAGCCCACGCCTAACGACGCTTCCATATTCCAATGGCGCGACATCAGCCATTGATAGCCATAGGTTACGCCTGCACCTATATACCATCCTTCATAGTGGCGACCGCGTTTTGTCTTGGGAAGCGTACCGAATGGAAGGTCAACGTTCTTGATGTTGTATTCGCCGGCAAGAGCGTGCAATCCGAAGAAACTGCCTCCGAAGCGTTGGCAAGTCCACCAACGGTATTCAGGCTCTACGTTCCAGAAACGCACCTTCTTGTCACCTGAAAACTTCCAGGGATTGATAGTGGCAAACAACTGAACAGTCTGCTTCTCGGCAGTGCCTATCTCAACACCTGCATTGAGCGATGTTGTAGCCCAACCCAAGAGGTTGGTCTTCAATGCCACGTCCTG
>URDM01000117.1 GCA_900546575.1 uncultured Prevotella sp. | reverse complement strand
ATAAAAACTATATATTTGTATTCAGAAATCAAGTCAAAGAGCTTGGCTTGCATCTGATGAGCGATACGTTTATTGTTGATGACTTGATAGAAGAGCCAAGGAAAAAACAAAAGCAAGACAATGGATAAAGGGCAATTTTTATTATATCAAACTCCTGATGGCGATTCACAGATAGAAGTGAAGTTGCAGAATGATACTGTCTGGCTATCACTTGACCAGATGGCAGAGTTATTCCAGCGTAATAAGTCCACTATCTCACGACATATAAAGAATGTGTTGGAGGATGGCGAACTTGACGAAAAAGAGGTTGTTGCATTTTTTGCAACAACCACTAAACACGGTGCTATCGAGGGAAAAGTTCAGGAACATCAAGTGGCTTTCTACAACCTCGACATGATAATCAGCGTAGGTTATCGTGTACATTCCTATCGTGGCGTCCAGTTTCGTATATGGGCAACCAAGGTACTGAAGGAGTATATAGTAAAAGGCTTCGCCATTAACGATGACCTGTTGAAGAGAGCTGGAGGTGGCAACTATTTTGACGAACTGCTTGCAAGAATACGTGACATCCGCTCCAGTGAAAAGGTATTCTATCGCAAGGTGTTGGAGATTTATGCCATAAGTATCGATTATGAATACGTTATCATAACCCGATGATAACGTTATCGTTGGCAGATGAATACGTTATCGTTGGCAGATGAATACGTATTCGTATTAGGAGACAGATACAAGCGTCTCAGAATAAGTAACAGTTCAGAATTACCTTAAATATATAGGAGAAGGGTGTGTCGAAACTCATATCTCGTAGCGAGATACTAAAATAATAAAGGCTCCCATAGTCCGCAAGGATTATGGGAGCCTTTTGAGCATTTATAAAATTTGTTGGCTTATTTATTTTCCTTATAATATTTCAGTCCGCCCTTAACGTTCTCAATGAGTGCTTTTGATGAATAGGTGGCACCGCTCACGCCGTCCACTTTCATTGTTGAGGCTTCGTTTACGGTTTTGCCAATGAACTTCTTTAGCAATTCTTCAGCATTTGCATATACCGAAGGTGTCTCATGGTTGGGCAGCGACTCTATTTTCGTTATCTTGTTGCCTTTGATGTATATCTTCAGTGGGGTTTTGCCTTGAAAACCACGAGCCTTAACGATTGACGACGTATTGACAATGGCAGTACCTTTGCTATACTTTATTGCGTTCTTGGCTACACCGGCGCTCATAAGGGCGAAGGCAAAAGCGGCAATAGTAATGGAGAAAACTTTCTGCTTCATAATTAAAGTTAGGGGCTTATTGTTTGTCGTAAGCGTGCAGCGGATAGTCGGTGGTATAGTGCAGTCCGCGGCACTCCTTGCGCTCAATGGCCTGACGAGTGATGAGATAGCCAACATTGATCATGTTGCGCAACTCGCAGATGTCGCGGCTTGCCTTGACACGCTTGAAGAGAGCTTCGGTCTCCTCATACAGCAGGTCGAGACGGTCCCACGCACGTTTCAGTCTTAAGTCGGAGCGTACTATGCCTACATAGTTTGACATAATCTCGCCAACCTCCTTCACGCTCTGTGTGATGAGTACCTTCTCCTCGTTGGTCATAGTACCCTCGTCGTTCCATTCGGGCACCTTATCGTTGAAGTCGTATTCGTCGACATGCTCCAACGAGTGCTTTGCAGCAGCATCGGCATATACCACAGCCTCAATCAGCGAGTTGCTGGCAAGGCGGTTGCCACCGTGCAGACCCGTGCATGAGCATTCGCCGATGGCGTAGAGTCGCTCAATGCTCGACTGTCCGTTCAAGTCAACCTTAATGCCGCCGCACATATAGTGGGCTGCCGGGCGAACGGGGATATAGTCGGTAGTGATGTCGATACCTATAGATTTGCACTTCATATAGATATTGGGGAAGTGCTTCTTTGTTTCTTCCGGATTCTTGTGCGTTACGTCGAGACAAACATGGTCGATGCCGTGTATCTTCATCTCCTTGTCGATGGCACGAGCCACGATGTCGCGCGGAGCAAGCGAAAGGCGCTTGTCGTATTTCTCCATGAACGACTCGCCGTTAGGCAGACGCAATATGCCGCCATAACCGCGCATAGCCTCGGTGATGAGGAATGCAGGATGAGTCTCGCCCGGATGATAAAGGGCAGTAGGGTGGAACTGTACAAACTCCATGTCCTTAACAGTTCCCTTGGCACGATACACCATCGCCTCACCGTCACCAGTAGCTATTACCGGGTTGGTTGTGGTCTGATATACGGCACCGCAACCGCCGGTACACATCAGCGTCACCTTGCTCAGATAAGTGTCCACTTTCTCTGTTTCGGGGTTCAACACGTATGCACCATAGCAGTTGATGTATGGTGTGCGGCGTGTCACGCGAGCTCCGAGGTGGTGCTGAGTGATAATCTCCACAGCGAAGTGGTTCTCCTTGATGTCGATGTCAGGACAATTGCGCACAGCCTCCATCAGTCCGCGCTGTATTTCGGCACCCGTATCGTCGGCGTGGTGCAGAATGCGGAATTCAGAGTGTCCGCCCTCGCGATGCAGGTCGAACTCTCCGTTTTCCTTGCGGTCGAAGTTGACACCCCAATTCACAAGTTCCTTTATCTGTTCGGGCGCATTGCGCACTACCTGTTCTACGGCCTTGCGGTCGCTGATATAGTCGCCCGCAATCATAGTGTCCTCTATGTGCTTGTCGAAATTGTCGACTGCGAGATTAGTTACTGAGGCCACGCCACCCTGGGCAAACGATGTGTTTGCCTCGTCGAGCGAAGTCTTGCAAATGATGCACACCTTACCTTTGTGTGCTCTGGCTACCTTCAATGCGTAGCTCATGCCGGCTACACCGGCTCCGATAATAAGAAAGTCGTATTTGAAAACCATCTTTCAACTTTTTTCTAAGACGTTGCAAATTTAGGTAAAATTCTGAAGAACTTGTAATAATAATGGTGTTTTTTTTTGTCGTTCCCGAATAAATGGACTAACTTTGCTCATATAATAATAATACTACAAACATATCTATAAAAATGGAAATAACCGAAAGATTTTTGAACTACACCCAGTTCGACACCCAGTCGAGCGAAGAGTCGGATACCGTTCCGAGTACTTCCAAGCAATTGATATTCGCCAAATACCTTAAGGAGGAACTTGAGCGCGAGGGTCTGAGCGATGTTGAGATGGACGAGCAAGGCTACATCTACGCCACGCTTAAGGCCAACACCAAGAAGAACATCCCCACTATCGGATTCATCTCTCACTATGATACATCGCCCGACTGCAGCGGTGCCAATATTCATCCGCGCATCGTCAAGAACTACGACGGCGGCGACATCGTGCTCTCTGAGGGCATCGTGTCGAGCCCGGCTAAGTTCCCTGAGCTTAAGGCTCACGTGGGCGAGGACATCATCGTTACCGATGGTACCACTCTGCTTGGTGCCGACGACAAGGCTGGTATTGCCGAGATTGTGCAGGCTGTGTGCTGGTTGCGCGACCACGACGAGATTGAACACGGCGACATCCGCGTGGCTTTCAATCCCGATGAGGAGATTGGTATGGGCGCACACCACTTCGACGTGGCTAAGTTCGGATGCCAGTGGGCTTACACTATCGACGGTGGCGACCTCGGTGAATTGGAGTATGAGAACTTCAACGCTGCCGGTGCCAAGGTATACATCAAGGGTGTCAGCGTGCATACCGGTTATGCTAAGGGCAAGATGGTCAACGCTTCACGCCTGGCTGTAGAGTTTGCCGAGATGATTCCGGCTGCCGAGACTCCTGAGCAGACTGAGGGCTATGAGGGATTCTATCATCTGCTCGGCATCAACTCATGCTGCGAGAAGGCCACACTCTCGTATATCATACGCGACCACGACCGCAACCGCTTTGAGGATCGCAAGGACTTCATCGAGGATTGCGTCAAGAAGATGAACGAGAAGTGGGGTGAGGGTACTGTCACCGTTGAGCTTAAGGACCAGTACTACAACATGAAGGAGAAGATTGACCCCAACATGCACGTCATCGACATCGTGCTCAAGGCAATGCAGGAGAGTGGTGTCGCTCCTAAAGTGCAGCCCATCCGTGGCGGCACAGACGGTGCACAGCTTTCGTTCAAGGGTCTGCCTTGTCCAAATATCTTCGCTGGTGGCTGCAACTTCCACGGTCCTCACGAGTTTGTGAGCATCCAGGTTATGGAGAAGGCAATGCAGGTTATAATCAAGATTTGTGAGCTGACAGCCCACTACAACGACTAAACCTTATATAGTAGCGGTGGTTTCCGGCCATCGCAGCACAAGAAATAAGCCACCAAAATCAATGCGCCCTGTAATGGTAAAAGCTCAAATTGTCAATGCTTTTGCCATTACAGGGCGTTTTGCTTTTACCTATCCGTACACCCAAGGCAATGCCCTTGGCTATGTGCTCAACTTCGGTTGGTGTAGTACAAAAGTTGCATTTTGGTTGTTTATTGATGTTTGTCCTTCGGCTTCATAGTGACATGGAAGATGTAGAAGCCACCGTTTATGTCACTTTCCCAAAAGCTTTTGCAAGGTTTTACCGAAACCGACAGCTTGTACCCCTTTGGTGCTACAATGCTTTTGTTGCTATTTACGATATGTGTCTTTATGGCATTGCCGTCCTTGTCATGTTCAATATTAGTTTGAAAGTAATTGGCAGTGTCGGGATGTTCATAGTCCAGGTTGTCTATCATTCTGCGAAAGGCGAGATAACGGTTAATGCCTCTTTCCAGATATGTGGTGTCCGGTTCCAATCCGTCAAATATTTCTTTCTTGAAGTTTATCAGATGTCGCAGTTTGCCCGTTTCGTCATAGTCATACACCAACGTCTGGGCATAACATTCCGATGCTCTTGATATGGTTGCAATGGTTTGTCCTTTGTTGTCAATGAATTCTGTAAGGCTGTTTTGTGGCGAATACTGCAAGCGATGAACGGCATACGAATCGTCTGAAAACCTGACAGTATCATAGGCAATCAGTCCATTGTACTTTCTCAGAGGATTGTCGCTGTCTATATTATCAGTTATTTCATTATATTGCTTGAAATAAGTAATCTGTAAGTCTTCTTTGCCATAATTGCATGAGCAAAGTCCACAAACAATCAAGCCCAATACAAATGTCTTTGTTATTATGTTCATGATTTGTCGTTATTTGTTTGATATGCCACAAATTTAATAAGTAAGTGATCTAAATTATTTATATATATCAGTACTAATATGGTTCATTTTCCGTTTTATAGAAAAAGTAGAA
>URDM01000116.1 GCA_900546575.1 uncultured Prevotella sp. | reverse complement strand
TACGTAGCCGTTCTCCATAGCCTCGATGGCCTTCCACTTAGAGTAGAACTCGCCAATAGGTTCCATGCGTATGGCTGTGAGCACCTTTGTCTTCACGCCGATGGCGCCAAGAGCTGAGCTGAGTGCCAATGAGTTGATAACTGTAGCGCACATTCCCATCTGGTCGCCCTTAACACGGTCGAAACCCTTAGATGCGCCGCTAAGTCCGCGGAAGATGTTGCCACCGCCAATAACGATGCCTATCTGTACACCCATTTCGTGTACTTCCTTAATCTGCTGTGCATACTCGCCCAGACGAACCGGGTCGATGCCGAAGCTCTGTTTGCCCATAAGGCTCTCGCCGCTGAGCTTAAGAAGGATTCTGTTGAATTTCATATTTTGATTTTTGAGTTTTGATTTTTGAATTTTGAATTATTCTCGGCTACGCCTGCGATTTTGAGTTTTGAATTTTGAGTTTTCCCTTTTATTCCTATTTCCCAAGTTTTCAAAGCATATCACTCCCCTCCCTACGGGGGAGGGGCAGGGGGTGGGGCTTTTGGGGGGTGGGGCTTTTGTGGACAGGGCTTCTGTTTACATCTGTATCTCCACAACCTTATCCACATCAGTGGGCACGCTGTCGAGCGTAATAAGCACTCCGCCTTGGCACTTCTGCATCTTGACAGCCTTGCGCGAAACGTAATCTACGGCATGCTTTGCGTTCTTGTCGGTGATGGGAAGGAAGAGCGAGCGGTCCTTGAGGTTGAGGATATGTACGAATATCTTGTTGTCCTTCTCGGTTGTTACGCCCCAGTCGCGTGGTGTGACGCGTCCGCCACGTGTACCGTATATTGTCTCTCCGTAGGTCTTCATCCAGTCGCCCATCTCCTTAAGGCGCTGCACTGCCACTGCGGGCAGGCATCCGTCGGGTTGCGGACCGATGTTCATAAGGAGGTTGGCGTTGCGACCTGCTGCCTTTACAAGATAATGTATGAGAGTCTTTGTCGACTTGTAGTTCTGGTCGGTAATCTTATATCCCCACATACCGTTCATTGTTTCGCATGTTTCGAGCGGCAGTTGTGAGATTGACTGGCCTGAGAGTCCGGCTGTATTCTCGCCTGGCAGGTCGCGTTCGAACATCTGGAAGTCTTCACCCTCGAATGGAGTCTGGTGGTGGTTATTGCCGATGAGGCAGGCAGGCTGCAATCGATGGATGAGAGCATACTGCTCGGGCAGGCGCCAATCGAATGACGGATTGATGTCCTGATCCCACCATCCGTCAAACCATATAGCTCCAACCTTGCCGTAGTTGGTGAGGAGTTCGGTGAGCTGATTGTTCATGAACGTATAGTATGAGTCCCAGTTCTGCTTCTCAACGGGTCGACCAGTGCCGAGACCTGTACGACCAAGCGGGGCGTCTTCACGTTGCCAGTCGATATGTGAGTAATAGAAGTGGATGTCGATGCCTTGACGGTGGCACTCGTCAGCGAGCTCCTTCACGATGTCGCGCTTGAATGGTGAAGCGTCTACAACGTTATAGTCGGAATATTTCGACTTGAACATTGAGAATCCCTCATGGTGACGAGTGGTGAAGCATATATACTTTGCACCCGAAGCCTTGATTTGCGACACCCATTCCTTTGCGCTGAATCGAGAGGGGTAGAAGCCTCCAGCCAGTTTGGCGTATTCCTTATAGTTGAGGTTGTTGTTGGTCATAGTCCATTCGCCGGTGGCAAGCATAGCGTACAGACCCCAGTGAAGGAAGATTCCGAACTTAGAGTCCTGGAAGTGTTTGCGTGCTGCGATGTTGTCGGCAGAGGGTGTGTAGGTTTGATTAGTGTTAGCGGATGCTGTGAGTGATAGTGCCAGCATAGCCGCTGCCAATAGCTTTTTCATAAGTTGTTGTTGGGTTATGGGTTATAATTGTTTCGCAAAGTTAACCTTTTTATTCGTATTGGTGAAGAATTATACAAAAAAAGTTGGGCTACCTCACGGCAGCCCAACCCAATAACTATTAAAACGTGTAATACGATAAGATCTGAGTCTGTTATGTTTATGTGCTGGTTTTCTAATGTTTATATTCTATTGCCTATAACCTTTCTGCTTATTTCTTGCGCACGGCACGCACGTGGAATTTTGTTGTTCGAATTTCGAGTGACGTACCTACTCCTTCTGTATATTTGTACGAGTGATCATTGTCTTTGTCAACCTCAGATGCTGTTGATGTCCAATAATCTCCTGACAACGGGTAGTCATAATCTTTAATCTTAGAGTACTCATCCTTTGCCGGCAGATACCAAACAAGGTTTGCTGCTTTAAGTACTGGACGTTCTATTGTTCCATCAGCAGTTGTCTTTACTTCCTTGTTAAACTTATTCTTCATAACAGCAGCTCTTACTGCAAATTCTGTTGGATTGGTTGGTAATGTTTTGTCTGGTATACCACCCCATCTTTCCAATAATTGCATTAGTGCAGCAGCTTCACTCACACCATTATAATTGTATAACTCTTCTGTGTTCTTTTTACCATCTGTCGCACTTTTTGCTACATCTGGTGATTTAACTTCGTTGAAATTGATGGTGATTTTTTTAGGGAATGCCCATGTATCTCTTGTTATAAATTTTCCGTAATTAGTAAATAGTCTTAAGTACAAATCAAGTGCACCTCTATAGAACCAATGAACTTTACTTAAATCATAGGTAATATTTGTTCCCTCATCCCAAAGGAATCCCCATTGATAATCTCCATCTTCTATACGTTCGCATCCCAATCCGTCAGTAATCCAACTTGGGCAAAGCTGAGTAACAGTGAATTTTGCAGGTATAGCCGAAGGGTATCCTGTTGGTGAAAGTTCGAGAACAACATTACGTTTTTCCCATCCTATGTTTTCTTCGAGGAATGCGTATACAGTCAATTCCCCAGTTTCTGTGCCTGTGATAGTCTGTGTACCGCGGTCTTCTTCAATCCAATAACCAAGTTCTTCTAAATCAGTGAGGTCTTTACGAAGTGTAACTGATGATGAATTTGACTTCATTGTCCATCCACCTTTCAGGTTCTTATCAACCTTAATCTTAATCGGGTAAATCACGTAGTGAGCATCCTGCACCTTAGATTCTGATGTAAACTTCAGCTCATACTCTGGTGTAATTGATAGTCGATAGGTCACGGTTTTGCCCATTGGCCATTCGGCTCCGTTGAGTGATGCGCTCAGTATGCGGTCTCTGCCAGATATGTTGTCATGGAAAGCCACTTCGAGTTTACTGTCTGCGCCTAAAGTCTGGGGCAGGAGCATGAATGTAGATTCACCGGCGTTGAGATTGGTGCCGTTAGGAGTGGTGCTTGTTGTTGCTTGGTTGGGCGAAATGGTAAAGTCGGTTGTAGTACCATTCAGCGTCCATACAGAGTTCACCATGTCGTATGTTCCAGAGTTCTTTACGCCCTTAAGCGATACGCTCTTGATAGTTCCGGCAGTCATTTGCTCGCCTGTCTTGATGATGACAGCGGTGCACAGGTGCTTGAACTGCAAACCTACCGGTGTGCATGTGGCATCGTTAGAGGGATTGCTTATGAAGCCAGTGGCAGCAGCAACGATGTCGCGCTGGTTCTTTGCTTCGGCAGGAGTGGTGTACTGGAGCGTAGTTGCGTTAGGATTGTTGGGTACAGATTGGAAAGAGGCATCCGTAGGAGCCCACGCCAAGAAGCGAAGCTGACGGTTGGAGCCTGGCCAATAGTAGACTTTGGAAGGCACCCAGTTAGTGCCCGTCTTCGTTGCAACATCGTCCATATAGTACTGTGCGCCGACATTGCCGTTCTCCTTGACGGCAGCCACAACCTTAAACTCGTTGTACATGCTTGTCTGCATAGCTGCGCGTGTAGCAGGTCTGCCTGCATTGCTGTTGCCGATACCGTCGGTCACAACGGCACGCACGCAGAGTGTGTCGGCAGAATTGTCCGAGCGCAGAGTGTAGCGGGCAGCTGTATAGCCGTCAGCAGAATTGTTTGCGCGTGTAGAAGCACCGTTTTCGGTAGATACGCCGAAGCTGATGCCGTCGGTATTTGTTTCCGCTTTGCCGAGAAAGTCGTCGCTGCTGCATGAAAAGAGCGACGCTGACAGTAGCACAGCAGCGATGCTGGCTGTCAATTGGTGTATTTTCATTATTCCTTTCATCTTAGTTCGTTTTTGTGGTTGTTGATAATTGTGAGTGTAAGGGGAACATTCAACCCCTTACACCCTGTAGTGTGTTAGATGTTTGTTGCAGACTTAACATCGAATGCCTTGTCTGTAAAGTTCTCCCAGCCCTTAACTTCTGCTGTGAATGTGATTGGGCAAAGCTCCTTATCAGGATTGATGTTCTCTGCAGTGAATGTAGCTTTAAGCTGATAGCTCTTGCCCGGCTCAAATGTAAGTCCTTGCAGATTTACATTATTGTGATTGTAAACGTCAGTAACGCCATGGTGTACACGTGTAACGGTGAATGACAGCTTGTAATCCTTTGTGGCAGGAATCATGTACTTGTGAGCAGTTGCTTCCTTAGCCTCCTTCTCCATTGCAGCTGTATTGCCGAATTCAAGTGCGCCAGTTCCCTGACCAGGAGCCCAACTGAGGTTTGCAAGCTGTTCTGCGAGTGTAGCAGTACCAGATGTGCAGGCATCGATGATCTTTACATTAGAAACAGTAAGCACAGAACCGTCAGCCATTCCGTTCTCAAACTGGAAGCGAATGCGTGAAAGCATGTGGTTGAATGTCAAGTTAACAGATTGCGGACAGGTATTGCCTGCTACAGTCTCCTGCTTTGCTGTTGCATAGATAAGGTCTGTCTCACCGGTGCCATTCTCAAATGTAAGCGAACCCCAAGTGTTGATTGCGGTAGGAGCGGTAAATGTGTAGGTATCATTCGGAGCGAGTGCTACGAAGCTATAAGCATAGCCTTTCTCCCAATAAACCGGTGTTTGATATGACCATGTGCCATTTGCCTTTGTCACTTCCTTAGCAACGAACGGAGTACCAGTCTGATTGCCATCGTTCATCAAACCCCATACCTTGAATGCCTTGAGGCTTTCGGTAGTAGCGTCATTAGCGGCACGTGTAGAGTTATTAACGAATGTCTTAAAGCCGATAGCATTGCCCTTAGCCATTTCTACTGTCTCGTCACTGTTGCAAGCTGTGAGCGCCATGCCCATTGCTGCCAAACCCATAATAAATAATTTCTTCATAGTGTTTAATTTTTAGAGTTGGTTATTAATTAATACTCTGTTAATTCTAACGTAATCGTTTGAAAATGAGGGAGTTAATTAACGTAATATAACTAATAAAAT
>URDM01000115.1 GCA_900546575.1 uncultured Prevotella sp. | reverse complement strand
CAAGCAATGGTACAATGCAAGCATATAGCAGAGCCAATGCCATGGCCGATTTTATAATATAAGGTAGTATCATAGTTCTTGTTGTTTTGAAATGTCTCTTTTCTCCGTACCTTTGTCTATCAGACTTAGTATCTCCTCCAGTTCCTCGTCCGATATGTTCTCTTCTTTCACAAAGAACGAAATGAGCGAGTGAAGACTGCCGCCAAAGAACGATTTCTTTACTTCCTTCATGGCATGGCGTGTGTATTCGGCTCTTGTTATGAGGGGCGAGAACACGTAGGTCTTGCCGCCCCCGTCACGCTTGTAAGAGCTGACATACTGCTTGTGGGTGAGTATCTTCATAAACGTGGCGATAGTGGAGTAGGCGGGATGTGGCTCGGGGTAAGCGTCGATTATCTCGTGCGTAGTCATACCGCAACCCTTGTCCCACAGAATGTTCATTATCTGCATCTCGGCACGTGTCAATGTATTGAAATCTTTCATGTTTATATATGATTGATGGGGGAGTATCTAATGTTTTAGATTTTCTATTGGCAAAGATACTTTAAATGCCTATTCGTCGGTTGCGGATACAAACAAAAACTGTTTGTGGAATATCGTTTTTAACGTATGTTGTTAGATATTAGTTTCGAATTATTAGATATTAACCGCAATTTTTTATATGTTCTGATTATTTTATTTACATTTGCAACATATAAAACCATAAAACATACTAATATGAAAGCATTAAGAACATTGACATCCGTTGTTTTCGCAATGATGGCATTCGCTGCCAATGCCCAGGAAGGCACATGGAATGGCGAACTTAACGTTATGGGAAACAAAGTGCCCTTGGTATTTAATTTCTCTACTAACGGATGCACTATCGACTCGCCATCACAAGGAGTGAACGGCATTCAGGCAGAGAAGACCGTTAAGGATGATGGCACAATAAGCGTGAAAGTGGGGATGATAGGAGCTACCTTCGAAGGAAAGATGACTGACGGAGAGATAAAGGGAACGTACGTACAGAATGGTTTCCCATTGCCGCTGACTCTAAAACCCGGTAAGCTGGCGGTGAAACGTCCACAAACTCCCGTGCCGCCATTCCCATACAAGGAAGAAAGTGTGAGCTTCACAAATGCGCAATATACATTTAACGGAACACTTACATTGCCAGAGAACTACTCGAAGAACACTCCTGTGGTGCTTATGGTGACTGGTAGCGGACAACAGAATCGCGACGAAGAACTGTTCAGCCATAAGCCATTTGCCGTGATAGCCGATGCCCTGGCTCGTCAAGGCATAGCCTCATTGCGTTATGACGACCGCGGATGGGGCGACAAGAGCGTCAACTTCGCTGATTTCACTACTGACGATTTCCGCCAGGACGCTGCCGCTGCCTTACCACTACTGCGCAAGCGTTTCAACAAAGTGGGCATACTCGGCCATAGCGAGGGTGGCACCATTGCCATGATGCTTGCTGCAGAAGGCAAAGCCGACTTCATTGTGTCGCTTGCAGGAATGGCCATATCGGGCAAGGAGACACTTATCATGCAGAACCATCAAGCCATGTCGGCCATAGGACTGCCAAAGGAAATGGTCGACTCCTACTGCAATAGCATCAGCAAGGCGCTCGACGAGATTGCCAGTGGCAAGAAAGCAAACGAAATAAACATCGACGATGTGCCCCAGGCTCTCAAACCTATCACCATTAAAGCGTTGCAGCAAGCTGACACACCGTACGTCCGCCATTTCCTGACTGTAGACGTAGGCAAGCTACTGCCTAAAATAAAGTGCCCAGTGTTGGCTCTCAACGGCACCAAAGACACACAGGTGGATTGTGACGCCAATACAACAAGAATAGAAAAGGGACTTGCCAACTGCAAGCACTCTATAAAGAAAATAGACGGTGTCAACCATATGTTCCAACATTGCAATACTGGCATAGTTACAGAATACCAACAAATAGAAGAAACCATTTCACCGGAAGTGCTGCAAGAGGTGGCGAAATGGATTAAGTTGAATATTTGAATAACTTACCCTACATGACACAGTCGGTTGATGTCATCGTCAAAAGTGTCGCGGTTGATGGCACGGGCGCGCATCGCTGACTTGTAGTTGTAAATGGTTTGGGTAGAGTAAAACAGTAGCGTGGCTATCTCCTGACTGTCGGTCACTCCGAGACGCATCAAAGCATAAATGCGTGATTCGGTAGTCAGACAGTTGGGAGATGGCTGCGCTATTTTTGATTCTGGCAGAAGCAGACTGTTCAGTTCATCAACAAAGCCAGGATATAGTTCGATAAATGCTCGGTCGAAACGTGTATAGAAGGTAGTGGCTTCCTCCTCGGCAAGTTTGTAGCTGTTGATGGTCTTCAACAAATCGGCAGCCTGATTAGCCTTTATCTTACGGCTTACGAGTTTGCGATATTCAATGATTTTGCGTATATACACGGCACTGATGTCCATAAACAGTCGCATATAAGTCTCGCGTCGGTGGTTTGTGGCTATCAGTTTTTCGTTCAGTTCGGTGAGTTGACGGTTCTGGCTCTTCACCTCGCGTCGGCTTCTTGCCAGCCATTTGTTCTGCTTATAGCCGAATATTGCCATTGCAAACAACACGAGCGATAGGAAACTTACCACGGCAAGCACCCCACGCACAATGCGCTCCTTATGAGCCAAAGCCTCTTGGTTGGCAGTGGCGATGATGGGCAGAATGCTTGAAATCTCAAGCATACGCAAGCGGTTGTTATAGAATTGTGCGTCTTCCATCGAGCAATATATATATCGTGCTGCACGATCGGCGTATTTAGTGTCTTTCTTATACAGATAAGTAGATAACTCTTGCAATGCGAGGTTTTCCTTCAGTGGACAAACCATATCGGATATAGCCGCTTCTATAATGTATTTTTCGTAAAGTTGCATATTGCCTATTTCACGGTAATAGCGTGCTATGCAGTAAGCGGCAGATGCATGTACGCGGCTGTTTACCGGGCTATTGTTGATGGCTATAGTGTAATGGCGCAGCACGTTCTTGCCTAATGGGTTTTCGAGATAAGCGAGCTCACCACTAAGATAGGCGTACAGTCCAACGTAGTTGCTGTGTGTGGTATTGACCGTTAGCCGTAGAAATTGCAGTTTCTTTTGGCGGTAATAGTCTTTAAACTCAGACTTATCGCAGAATGCTTCCCAGTAGCTGTACAGCCATGTTGTAGTATAATAATAGTATTGTTTGAGTTGATGAGGTACATTATTCTCTCCAATTTCATTTAGCAGAGTTTCTGCCTGGCTATAGAATCCGCCGGTAGAAAGTACGGCAGCGCGGTTTATGCGGTTGAGTGTTGTGTAATAGGCATTGTTTACGCTTTGTGCAAGTGCAAGTCCGCGATTGGCGTATACCATCGCCGAATCATAGCTGTAAGTATAGTATTCGTGGTATATCGTATTCAGAAGGCTGAGCCGAGAGGTGTTATTGTCGGCTGTCCGTAATTTCAGTTTTAGTTTTTTTATTTTCTCTTCTTTTATTTCTGAGTATGTATTGCGCTTGTCGATATAGCTATCGAGTAGTTTCAGCAGTTGCTGCTCATTGTCGGCATTAGCTGTTGCCAATGTCGATTTAGCCATTACATGCAATGGGAGGAGGGCGAGAATGATATATAAAAACAGTCGCATAACGAAAGGTTTAAGAATTTGTAGCGCAAATTTAGCTATTATTATCGAGATAAAACTGTCTACTTTGATAAAAAAGTATAATCTCTTAAATATATTGATAATTAATGCTTTATAATTTTATAAGCCTTAATAGTCATTTACTTTGAGTTTACGCATCCATACATACAGCCAATATAGCGAGTAACTTTGCAACCGTAATCAAAACATCACGAATATGAACCTAAAACTCAAAACATTTTCATTTGCCCTTTTGGCTTCTGCCTCTACGGGTATGTATGCACAAACGCATACCGATAACAAAACAACAAATGATTCGGAGCAGACTAAGAAGGAAGAGCGCAACGTTATGCTCAATGCTGCTGATGCCAATAAGCCTCGCGAAATTCAGATAGGATTACCGAGTGAGGATGTCACCGTATACGAGAACGGACTACCTGCTGTATATTCTTCGTCGGTGCATAAGCTCTCTGCCCATTGGCGCAGTGATGCATCGCTCAAGGGTACTGATCTGATGACTCCATCTGAGAGTGCTATCAAGACGGGCAACATTGCTTATGCTGTATCGGCATTTAGCGAGTTGGGCGAGAAGAAATTCAGCGGCAAGCTCAACTACAAAGCCAATCATTTCGGCATGCAGAACTTCGACCTTAATCTCTCTGGTGGTATTGGCGACAAATGGTTGTATACCGCCGGTATGTATCAGAACTTCGATCCGGGTAGCTTCAAGCTGCGTTTTACCGATTATGCCGACCGCACACAGATTTATCATCTCGGCTTGACACGTATCCTTGGTGATGGCAAGGGACGCATCTCCTTATTATATAAGTATTCCAACAGCAAGAATCCCGGCAACTTTGCCAATGCGGCGCCGTTTATCTATGTCGGCGATGGCAGCATAAAGAAGCTTGCCGGCTTTGACCCAGGCTTGGACTCGTATGTACAGCGTCAAGGCTCGTTTAAGTATCTCAATACCAAGACGGGCAAAATGGAGACGTGGAATATGAGCGATGGCAACGACAATCGTGCCAATGAGGTGACTCTCATCAGCCAGTATCAGTTTGACAATGGTTGGTTGTGGAAGCTTAATGCCAAATATATGAACGCTCCTCGTGCCAACTTTGTAGACTATGGAGGCAGCACAATCTCTGAGGTTACTGAGGCCGACGGCTATCAACTTTCAGACGGCTCAGCTTACAGTGGACTGATTGAGGGTAGACGCACATGGTTGCATGTAGGCAAGGTTAGCAATGCTCTCTTGACTACAGAGCTTAGCAAGCAACTGGGCAACCACAAGCTGATGATAGGCTTGAACGAGTGGTACTACCACCTTAACTACTATTCGTCATCATTCCAGTGGGCTGGCACTGTTGAGGCTTATCCACGTACATTGAGTCAGATGTATGTCAATCCGCTTGATCCTACCCTTACAGCCAAACGTTCGGAAACATTTGGATATAACGAGCTAAGTCCTGAATATACCAAGGGTTCGGAGAATAAGCTTGCGGTATACTTTACCGACGAGTGGAGAGTGTCGCCTAAGTTCAAGGTGTTCTATGGCGGTCGTCTGGAATACTATCGTATGTCTGCCGACCAGATAGCCACTTCTCGTTTCAGTGGTTTCCACCTTGGCAACTACAACACCTACTCAAGAGCAGAGGATGGCTCGAT
>URDM01000114.1 GCA_900546575.1 uncultured Prevotella sp. | reverse complement strand
GTATTTCATTCAACGCCTTCTTGGGATGCAAAGGCAAGTCGGGAGTCAGCACCACCGCCGTCCCCTCGAATGCCTCTTTCAAGGCTCTCGCCATCGGACAGCTGCCCGTGGCGAAGAATCCGTGTAGGAATAATATCTTCTTCATGTGTGCAAAGATAGTGCAAAACGAAGACAATATAAAATTAATGCAAGTTCATTTGCCTTCGGGATTCGTTCGGGTTTGAACTGGTTGTACTGCTGTGGGAACATGTGCTTTTGGAAGTTGTTGACAAGGGAGATTATGCCTATATTAATACGCGCAGCAGAATATGCTGCCAAACAAAAGATATAACTCCTTCTTTCTTAATCATTTACCTATCTTATGCAAAGATACAAACTATATTCAGAAATATTTATGGAAGGTGTTAAAAAAATAGTACCTTGCGTTATTTTTACGCGAAGAATTTGTTTGCGTTAATTTTACGCAGTATATTTGCAGCAAAAAATTAATATATCATAGTTTATGTACACATACAAATATCCACATCCTGCTGTTACTACAGATTGTGTAATCTTTGGTTTTGATGGCACAAGTATCAATATTCTTCTCATAGAACGTGGCTTAGACCCATACAAAGGTTCATGGGCTTTGCCAGGTGGCTTTCTGAATATGGATGAGACCGTTGAAGAGGGCGCGAAAAGAGAACTGTATGAAGAGACTAACGTAGAAGATGTATATCTTGAGCAATTTCATGTTTTCAGCACAGTTGACAGAGACCCTCGTGAGCGTGTACTGACTGTTGCATTCTTTGCTCTAATCAGTAAGGATAATTTTGACGTTATAGCCGGTGATGATGCCAGCAAGGCGCAATGGCATGAATGGAATAATCTGCCATCTCTTGCTTTTGATCATGCTGAAATTATAAGAATGGCAAGGGAGAAGCTTCAGGAAAAACTGCGCATCTCTCCTATAGCATTCAAACTCTTGGACAAGGTGTTTAAGATGGACGAATTGCAACGCATATATGAACTTATCCACGAAAGGAAATATGACAGACGCAATTTTATGCGAAAAATGGAAGCGTCTGGCTTTCTAACGAAAATGGAGGTAGATGATGAACGTGGGAGTGAGACGTCTCCATCTAAAGAAAAGGGTTCATCTGCAACAAGATCTCTCTATGTATATTCATTCGATGAAATAGCATTCAATAAAGCTGAAGCTTCTAAAGAATGGCGCAAGTATCCATTTGATTTTTAATCTTTAAAAACAGTAGGCATGACAACATTATTACACACTTCTTTGTACTGCCCTATGCTTATGGGGGCTATATTGGGCGACATAGCAGGAAGTATCTATGAGTTTGATCCGCACAAGTCAACGGATATAAACCTTCAAGACAAGAGGATGGACTACACCGATGACACTATAATGACCATTGCTGTGGCAGACTGGATTCTGAACGATAAGCGGCATACCATGAATGGATTGGTTGAACGTATGCAACAATGGGGACGCAGATACCCTCATCCCATGGGAGCATACGGCAATATGTTCTCACAATGGTTGCGCTCAGACAATCCGATGCCATATAATTCATGGGGCAATGGTTCTGCTATGCGCGTATCTGCGGTCGGGTTTGCTTTTGATACATTGGAAGAGACTATGAACGTTGCAAAGAAATGTGCCGAAGTGACACACAATCATCCCGAAGGCATCAAGGGAGCCCAGGCTACAGCTGCTGCTATTTTTATGGCAAGAACCGGTAGCCCTAAGGAAGTAATACGTCGCTATATAACCGATACATTCGGTTATAACCTTGACAGAAGTTGTGATGATATACGTCCAACATACGGGTTTGACGGCAGTTGTCAAGGTACAGTACCAGAATCCATAATAGCCTTCCTTGATAGCAAGGATTATGAGGATGCTTTGCGGCTCTGCATCTCGTTAGGAGGTGATGCAGATACGATGGGAGCCATAACAGGAGCAATTGCAGGTGCTTATTATAACAAGATGCCATATGCTCTGTATGAGTTTGGCATGGAGAAACTTCCTAAAGACATACAGAATGTTGTTGGACTGTTTAATAGCAAATATGGACAGATAATATAATCGTGATACTGACGCAAGTATCGTGATATATAGATATGTTATGTGCCTTGAAATGGTCGTATCATGCCATGAAATGACCGTTTCATGCCTTGATATGACCGTATCATGTCTTGATACGAATAAAAAAGCGCCCTGAAGGAGTTCGGCAACATAATTTGTTTGCTTTCTCCCTCAGGGCGCTTATTGTATAAGTTGAATTGCTATATAGCTAATTAGTCAAGCCACTTAACGTAGCAGAAGTCCTCACGATAAACGAGGTTCTCGTTCTTCGGATACATACGTACGCAGCTCTTGAATGTACCGGCTACGTCAGGCTCGAATGTAGCCTCGAATGTATAGTTGTTGCCTTCGTGGGCTACAACCTCAAACTCACGCTTAGAGAAGATGTGCTCCTCGCCATTCTTGTCGGTCTTGATAGAAATAAGCTCAAGTCCGATAGCGTCGTTCAAGCCCTGCTCGTCAATAACGTAGCGCAGAGTGTACTTCTTGCCAGTCTCAGCTCCATAGAGAACAGAATCGTCCTTGCTTACTACGCGGATAGAATCCCAACGCTGAGCAACAGTCTCCTTCCATGAAGCAAGCTCCTTGGCGAGGCGGTTGTTATTGGCAGAAAGCTTCTTGAAGTTGGCAGCCTCCTTGTTGTAGAACTTATCATAGTAGTCGTCAAGCTGACGCTTCATTGTATAATGAGGAGCGATAGTGGCGATAGAGTTCTTGATGGTCTTGATCCATCCCTCGCTAAAGCCCTGTTCGTTGCGGTTGTAGAAGAGCGGCAGAATCTCGTTCTCAAGGAGAGAGTAGATTGTAGCTGCATCAAGCTGATCCTGGTAACCCTGGTTCGGGTATGTGCGCTCCTGCTTGAGAGCCCAACCTGCACCCTGACGATAACCCTCTACCCACCAGCCGTCGAGTACTGAGAGGTTAACAACACCATTCATCTCTGCCTTCTCGCCTGATGTACCAGAAGCCTCAAGAGGACGTGTCGGAGTATTCATCCAGATATCAACACCTGAAACAAGGCGACGTGCAAGCTCCATGTCGTAATCCTCAAGGAAGATAATCTTGCCGAGGAACTCAGGACGCTGGCTAATCTCGAAGATGCGCTTAATCAAGCCCTGACCTGCACCATCAGCCGGGTGAGCCTTACCAGAGAAGATGAACTTAACCGGACGCTCCGGATTGTTCACGATCTTAGACAGACGCTCAAGGTCGGTAAAGAGAAGGTGAGCACGCTTGTAAGTAGCGAAACGACGGCAGAAGCCGATATAGAGAGCGTTAGGAGTGATGCTCTCGAGCAATGTCACTACGCGTGAAGGATCGCCCTGGTTCTTGAGCCATGTTGCAGCAAACTTCTCACGGATGTAGTCAACGAGCTTCTTCTTAAGAGCCATACGTGTCTCCCAGATCTCAGCATCGGGTACGTTGTAGATAGAGTGCCAGATGCTCTCGTTAGACTGGTCGCTGAGGAATGTCTCGTCGAAGTACTTGTCGTAAACCTTGCGCCACTCTGTAGCTGTCCATGTCGGGAAGTGAACACCATTGGTTACATAGCCTACGTGGCTCTCCTCAGGATAGTAGCCCTTCCAGATAGGAGCGAACATGCGCTGGCTTACCCAGCCGTGGAGCTTACTTACGCCGTTAACCTCCTGGCATGTGTTGCAAGCGAAGGTAGACATACAGAAGCGCTCTGAGTGGTCGTCAGGATTTGTACGGCCCATGCCGATGAATTCGTCCCAAGAGATGCCAAGCATCTGAGGATAACCGCCCATGTACTTGCCGAAGAGCGACTCGTCGAAGTAGTCGTGACCAGCAGGTACCGGAGTGTGAACAGTATAGAGTGAAGAAGCGCGAACGAGCTCGAGAGCCTCGTTGAACGACATTCCCTCGTTGATGTAGTCAATAAGACGCTGGAGGTTGCAGAGAGCTGCGTGACCCTCGTTGCAATGGTAGATGTCCTTCTTGATACCGAGCTTCTTGAGAGTGAGCATACCACCGATACCGAGCAGAATCTCCTGCTTCAAGCGGTTCTCGTTGTCGCCACCATAGAGGGCGTGTGTGATAGGCTTGTCAAACTCTGAGTTAAGCTCGTTGTCGGTATCGAGCAAGTAGAGCTTGATACGACCTACGTTCATTACCCATACGTAAGCGTGAACCTGATAGTTCATATAAGGAACGTCAACTACCATATGTTGGCCGTTCTCATCGAGAACACGCTCTACTGGGAGAGAGTTGAAGTTCTGGGCATCGTACTGGGCAATCTGCTGGCCGTCCATAGACAGAGTCTGCTTGAAGTAGCCATAGCGATAGAGGAAACCAACACCACACATGTTTACGTTAGAGTCAGAAGCCTCTTTCATGTAGTCTCCGGCGAGCATACCAAGACCACCTGAGTAGATTTTGACAACCTGGTTGATACCATACTCCATACAGAAGTAAGCCACAGAAGGACGTGTTGCGTCAGGAGCAACGTCCATATACTCGCGGAACTTCTTGTATACAGCCTTAACGCGCTCCATGATGGCCTTGTCCTTAACAATAGCCTCCTTGCGCTCGTAGCTCAAGCGGTCGAGAAGCATAACTGGATTGTGACCTACCTCATCGTAGAGGGCGTTGTCAAGGCTCTTCCACATGTCGCGGGCCTCATAGTTCCATGCCCACCACATATTGTGAGCGAGCTCGTCAAGACATTTAAGCTCTGCAGGAAGGGTAGACTTTACTGTAACTTCCTTCCACTGGGGAGCGTTAGTGTAATCTGCTTTAATTTTCATAGATTCTTGTATTTAATAATTTGATATTGACGTTTTATATTTATTTCTCTTTTCTTGCTTCGGCCTTGCGCAAGGCAAAGTCGTAAGCGTTGTAGTAATACTCGATGAAGTTGGTCCACAGAGCCTTCTGCGATAGGGCGCGTGCGTTGTTGCGCATGCGTGTCTGCTTATTCTTTGTGGCGTTGGCATACTTGATTACGGTCTGCTTGATGTCGTCGGCCACCTCGTTGTAGTTGTAGTCGGTACGATGTACCACCTCTACGCCATTGTCTATTGTCGACTTGCCTCCACATTCCAAGTTTGCCCACAAGCCAAAACCAGCAAGGTCGGTTGTGATGCAAGGCACCTTGAATGCTACAGCCTCAAGCGGGGTGTATCCCCAAGGCTCATAGTAGGAAGGATAGACACAAAGGTCGTTGCCCAGGATTACATCGAAGTAGGATAGGTTCACTATGCCGTCGTCGCCAGTAAGATAGCAAGGTATGAATACAATCTTCACCTTCTCGCCCTTCTGGTTGCGCATTCCAAGCCAGCTCATCATGCCCAAGGCACGGTCGTTCTGCTGC
>URDM01000113.1 GCA_900546575.1 uncultured Prevotella sp. | reverse complement strand
TCCCAAAAATAAATATAATTTGTGACTTAGAGCACGTTGATGCAAGATTTTAGGTATGTCGGTCTTGACATTTTAACGCAAGCAGCGAGCACTCGGAGATATTCATTTCTGTTTTTTGTCCCAACTGGCTTATAATTCGGAAATTTTATCTAAATTTGCATATTCTAGATACCACTTAACCCATAAATAACCGAAAAACAATATGGCAAAGAAAGTAAAACAGAAAATCCAATTGGTGGAAGGTGTTGATCCCGGCTTGTTCGGACAGAAGTATTCCAGCAGAGATTACAGATATGAGGAATCATGGGGCAAGAATCAGTTTAACAGTTCTTTCCCTGCCTCTCTTGTTGCTTATATGAGCAGCAAGAACATATCACCGGTCTTCATTTGCACAGATGACAAGAACGAGATTGTCCATAATCAGATATCAGCATTGGAGTTGTTTGGCATTGACCCTCTGAGCGAGGATGCTTATTATGACTATGAGGCAGGCTATTATCCATACGAGCAGTATTATACAGCAAGCAAGAAAGAGAAAATAGACTTGGTAATGATAAACCGTTGCACAATATGCTCAACACCATTGGTGAGGAAATAAGAGACTGGGGTGAGATTAGGCAGGTTGCGCCTCATTATGAGGCGATAAAGCGAGCCGTTTTGAGCGTGTCGAGCGATATGGTAGACAAGCAGGTTCCATTGATAATGCAGCCGATATGGAAGACAGACATTCAGATATTCGGGTGCGAAACGCTTGGATACAGCACATGCAAAGCCTAAAAAGCAACAGTTCAACCTGTTCAACCCATCTTGTCAATATGCATACAAAAGTATCTCCGACGACTGTATGTTGCGGGAGGACTAAATCTGTCAGAAAAAAAAAATACCTTAAACATTAACATTAATATTTATATTATCAAGCAATGGCAAAATTCGCTACTTATTATCTTAAATACAACCATGAATTCGCCCCACACGATTGGGAGGACAGGCAGAAACATCTGGCGGCGCTCTTTGCCGAGGACAGCAACATTGTCTTTGGCGAGGGCACGCCTACCGAGGCGCAGCAAGCCCAGGGCTTGCCGTACAACAGAGTGTTCGAGCATCGCGTCTATCACCTGAAGTGCAATCCAGACATTATCCTCGTGCAGATAGCCAACTCCATAGACGTGCCTCTGGAGAACAACTTCGAGCAGACGGTGGTGAAGAACGAACCGTCGCTCTTCGTCATCATCGACAATCGCCAGGGTGTGCGCACCATAGCCATACAGAACCGCCGCAAGGCGTTTAGCGCACCAAAGCGTGTGGCGGACATATTGGCGGAGAAAATCAGCAACACTCTTTCTAACAACTATTGCTATTCGTTGCAGATCCTGCCTGATTACTATCCCAAGGACCTCTTCAAAGCGTGGGAGGAACAACAGCGCAACGCACAGGCTATGCAGTTTCCATCTACATACGAAATGTCGGACGAGGAGATATTGCGCAAGGTGCAGATGTTGAAGACGGAAGGCAAGGAGTATTTTGACGACAGCCTTGTACCCTCGTTGCTGGCTATGTCGACAGAAGCCAAGAAGGCGAAATACAAGCAGAAGTACAGAGTGATGCCCGAGGACAAGAAGACAGCTCTGTATGTGGACAAGACAACTGTTTATATGCGCAACCTCCTGACTCTGGCACGTGCTACGGACGAACCCGTGGAGATTGTCACCTATGGCGGCACTACATTCCGCTGCTTTGTAGAGTCGGACGAGGACAACACCGACAAGATTGTGCACCACTCGTTTGACGACCACTTGCTTGAAATGCTCTTCAAGGGTAAGCGTGCCGACGGACAGAAAGCCGAACCTGAGGACATTGACAAAGCAGAAGGCAAGGTTGTTGAAATGCTCAATGACATGAAGCATCTTTCGGAAGACGTTGAAGCGGAGGAGAATGTAGCATGATTGTTCACTTGGACAAGGAGCAGACCCGCCAGATGAGGCGTAAGCTACTGGCTGACAATAGCGACATTGTATTTGTTCTGTTTCACGATACGCTAAAACAACTGCACACCGACGGCGAAACGCAGCTGTCGGCTGTGGAGGCGTTTCTCTCGGCAAGGCAGTTTGCCCAAACTTTGTTGTCGATGAATGAGGCGATGGAGGGGCTTGAGGACGAGCTTGACGACCTTGAGGACGATGCCTACGGCAAGAACGACGCTATGATTATCAGCATCGTGGCGTGTGCAATAATCAAGGCATTTGCCAAGGCCCACGCTACGTCTGTATACGACGAAGTGGTGAAGGCTATCTTGATACGCTGGAACGACCATCCGCTGTTTTTCCCGATGTTGGCTGGTGCTGCACGCAAGGAAGAAAGGCGTTTTGCCGAGAACAAGCGCAATGACCTGCTGCGGTATGAACTGGAGCAAGCTGTGGGCGATGGCGACGGCAAGCAGGCTGTGAGAGAAATAGTGGAAACCGCCAAGGAGACGGATGTAGAGTGTATAAAATCATTGTTGTTTGTGCTTGGCAAGCTGAATGTTGCCCATAGCAATATGTATGATTCGGAATATAATGATCTGTATGACGTGTATGTAAAGAAGACCCAAGTGGTTTATAGCTTTAAAAGCCTTAATGACATTCACGACAATCAAGAAGTTAAAATTGGCAAATGATGGATATGAGCAATATAAAGATTGACTTTTGGGGTGAGGTGAACATCGAAAAAATGTTTGACATTCATGATAATCAAAAGGTGGAAATCTACGCTTGCGGTACGGGGAACAATAATGAAAATCAGAGAAAGGCTTCTGATAACGCCACAACCGAAGACAAGCCTTCGTCTGGCGCTCGCAAGCAATTTCTTTTTATTGACGGAAGGACAACTGAGGAGAATGTTGGTGTGAAGAATCTGGAGAAGGAGAGGTTCTTGGGCTATCTGAGCGAGCATAAGATGAGCGGACGGCGGCTTGTCACAGAAAAGAAAGATGGGTTGAACAAGGCGGTGGTGTGCTTCTTGAAACTGTGGCGCGAGAATGGGCTTACTGCCAAGCTGCCGTCGGGTGGTGCCGTGTTCAGATTTCTTACTGAGGACTGCGGGCTGAAAACGGATGTTACGGAAGCGTCCTACAGCAATAAGATAAAGGAATGGATGCGAGGAAATGATTATGATGTAACGACTTATCAAGGTGTGAAAACCTTTTTTTAATACCAAGGCAGGTGGATGATTAGATTTTTAATTATCCACCTGCCTTTTTTTATCTCCATTATAACTTATTGATTACAAGGATTTCCGTATTTATGGAAAGCCAATCTTGCAGGTGGGCATTGATTGTCCACCTAATGCACCTCTGTTTCTTTACTCTACATTTGCACTCGTAATCCTCACGGTACGCCGACGGCAGCCTGAGGCTTGCGAGTGTTTTTAATATTAATAGTTTAAATATTTAGAAGATATGACGAACGAAATTAAGATTTTCGAGAGTCCTGAGTTCGGAAGAATAAGGACGGTGAGTAATGAGAAGGGTGAGCCTTGGTTCTGCTTGGCGGATGTATGCAAGGTGCTTGGGCTGAAGCAGAGCCATGTGAGAGAACGACTTGAAAAGGGGGTCGTTTCAACCGAACCCCTTTCAACAAGAGGGGGAACCCAGATGGCTAACTTCGTTAACGAGGACGGTCTGTATGATGTTATCCTCGACAGTCGCAAGCCTTCGGCAAGGGCTTTCCGCAAGTGGGTAACTTCTGAGGTGCTGCCGCAAATCCGCAAGACGGGTGGCTACATTCCTCTTGCTGCCGAGGACGACGACAAGACGATTCTGGCTAAGGCGGTGAGGATTCTGAACCGTACGCTGGAGCAGAAGGACGAGCTGCTGGAGGCGCAACGACCAAAGGTTGATTTTGCCGATGCGGTGACAACGGGCGACGGTTGCATCCTGATGAGCGAGCTGGCTAAGTTGCTCACGCGCAACGGCTATCCTACGGGGCGCACACGACTGTTCCGATGGATGCGCGAGAACGGATACATCTTCAAACGCTCTACGGAACCAATTCAGAAATGGGTGGAGGAAGGAATCTTCGCAACTTCCGTCACGATGATTAAAACGCATCATGGTTCGGAAGAGAGGGTGACAACCAAGGTGACTGGCAAAGGTCAGGAGTACTTTCTTAGAATGTTGAGTGTGGAATGAGGAATGTGGAATGGTCGGCGAAGCCGATGAAGAATTATTCAATTAAGAATGAAGAATTAATTCAACACTCAACATTCAACACTTAACACTTAACATTCAACACTCAACATTCAACATTCAAAACTCAAAATTCAAAAATATGAACGCAAAAATCATGCGAGTGGTACAGCAGGGCGAGGCTTTCGCTGTACAGAGTCAGAAGACAGAGAGTGGCCAGACTATGAAGTGCAACATCATACTTCAGGAGCTTGGCGGCAAGTACGAGAACCAGTATGTGGCAGCTATGCTCGGCAATACGGCAGGATGCCTGTTCAGTCCGGGCGACCTCGTGGCTGTGACGATGAGATTCTCTACGAGGGAGTATAACGGGGCGCATTATCAGGATATACTGGTGACGGACATAGTAAAGTTTTGAATTTTGAATTAGGAATTAGGAATTGGTCGCCTATGGCGATTAGGAATTGTTCAATTTTGAATTTCATAATTCACAACTGGTAAATTCAAAATTGCCAAACGCTATAACTCAAAACTCAAAATCATAAAAAACAAGAGTTGAATTGCGGAGGATATTCCATGGTAAAGCGCGCAACAATCCAACGTTCTTCTCGCAAAAAAACTCAATATTATGATTAAAGATATAAACAATAACGCAAACAGCACAAGTGCTAATAGTACAACCAACAATCAGTTAAACTCTTGCCAGCACGTGCAGCTTGGCGGTATCGCTTTCTACGACGAGAGCAAGTATTTCCTTTTTTCACCCGACGAGCCTGTGCCCGATGTGGTGCAGCGTATGCGGAGAATGCACGGCGTGGCACAGCAAATGACCGACGGCACGTTCGACTTCGTGGCACAACCAAGACAAAAGTCGCAGTCGAAGCTTATCAGAAAGCTGGCGCACGGAAGGGTGAGCAAGACCAAGGACGGGGCAATTCAGTTGACGCTGAAGATAACAGCAAACGAAAACATTAATATTGCACAGGCAATAGCCGTTGAAAGCGCAGAAGCAACTGACGCGATTGTGGAGTACCAACTTAGACGGTAAAGTTAAGTGACTGAAAAACCACGTAGTCTTTTGTCACGAGATTTGTCCTTGGACCCACTGACTATAAGGAAGTAATTACCATAAATTATCCGTGAATTACTCATAAATTAATTCGTGGTAAAATTCGTGGTCAATTCATGATAATTCGTGACTGAAAAACCACGCAGCAAGCATGAAGTTCTTTTTGTCACGAATTACCATAAATTATCCATGAATTCAGATAACGCACACAACATTCGTGTGATTAGTGAAATTCGTGGTGAAAAGAATAATTCATGGTGAAATTCATGGACAATTCATGATAATTCGTGACTGAAAGAATGATTCTTACCGACTTGCTGCGCAGGCTAAGGCGAGGACGCCATAGCCTCCTACAATTCACAATTGGACAATTCGTAATCGCAGGCGTTAGCCGAGAATAACTTAAAACTCAAAATTCAAAACTCAAAATTCAGAAAATGAGCGTACACATTATTTATTACAAGGAGGGTGTGTCAAAACTCCCAATATAAATAAAAAAACTCGTTGTACGTTCTTGTGTGGATGTACAACGAGTTTTT
>URDM01000112.1 GCA_900546575.1 uncultured Prevotella sp. | reverse complement strand
CTTACGACGGAGGTGGCCAAAGTGACAGCCTGCCTCTAACAACTGGTCAAAATTAGTTCTTGACATTTCTTTGTTCTTGTTAATTTGTTTACTTTCCTTTGAGTTAAATTGAACCAGCCCACGAGTAACGACATGTAGAGTTTTGAATTTTGAGTTTTGAATTTTGAATTGGTCGGCTTCGCCGATTATGAATTTAAAAGTTTTGAATTACAACTCACAACTTCTAATTCGTAATTCCTAATTCGTAATTCCTAACTCACTCTTTCGGTCTTGCGGGTTTGGATGCTAAACTTTGGAGATATGCTAAGCCACACATATATATATAAATAAGGTGTCCCAGCCATTCTCCATATTTTAACGCTTGCTGAACTGGAAGCGACGGCGAGCCTTCGGCTGACCCGGCTTCTTACGCTCAACCTCACGAGAATCGCGAGTGAGGAAGCCCTGACCCTTAAGAGTCTTCTTGTCCTCAGCGTCAACCTTTACAAGTGCGCGAGCGATAGCGAGGCGAAGAGCCTGGCTCTGACCGGTGAAACCGCCACCGTCGAGGTTGCACTTGATATCATATTTCTCTTCCACACCGAGCAGGAGCAGCGGCTGCTTAACCACATACTGCAGAATTGCTGATGGGAAATACTTTGCGAGTTCTTCCTTGTTGATTGTGATCTTACCGGTGCCCTCTGTGAGATAAACACGAGCTACGGCACTCTTACGGCGACCAATTGCATTTATCATTTCCATCTTCTATTCTTTATTTATACTGGTTAATATCAATTGCCTTAGGCTGCTGTGCCTCGTGCTTGTGCTCTGTACCATCGTAGATGTAGAGGTTGTCAAGCAGACGACGACCGAGAGGACCCTTGGGGAGCATACCCTTCACAGCGTGACGGATAATCTTGTCCATTCCGTCAGGACGCTTGCGGAGCTCTGCCGGAGTGTTGAAGCGCTGTCCACCAGGATAGCCAGTATAACGTGTGTAAACCTTGTCTGTTTCCTTCTTACCTGTGAAAACAGCCTTGGCTGCGTTGATGATGATAACGTTGTCACCACAGTCCACGTGGGGAGTGAATGACGGCTTGTACTTTCCGCGGATGAGCTTTGCTACCTTAGAGCAGAGACGACCTACTACCTGGTCTGTGGCATCGATTACCACCCACTCCTTCTTAGCTGTTTCCTTGTTTACGGAAATAGTCTTGTAACTTAAAGTGTTCATTGTTTAATTTAAAAATTACTACTAAAAAACGTTTTATTTTTATTGCACGAGCGATTCACTAACCACGCCGTTTGGCCTTTTCTATAACGAGCGCTATTAACACCCTCATGCAGGGGACTCTAAGTGTATCCCCAAATAATCGGTCCGCAAAATTACTCATTTTTTATTATATAGAGAAATGATGCTTTTAAGCATACTGTATATTTACGTTTATTTAACAGAAACACAACTATTTCTGCTCTCTTTCATCGCTTTACCTATTATATATAGTGTTCAACTCGTCACACACAGCGCTCTACATGTTACACATAGCGGACTACCTGTTACACGCAACTGCACAACCTGTTATATATATAATAAGGTGTATAAGCGGATACGGCGAGTGATACGAATGCATGCAATAGGATGTATAATATAGTGCCATTACAAATGTAGCCCTTTTGGCCTGTAAAAGGATTCGTTTTGCCCTGCAAAAGGAGTCCTTTTGGCTTGCAAAACGAGTCCTTTTGCAAGCCAAAAGGGCTACATTTGTTTTACGGCTGGATTTTTGTTGCCTTGCGGTTTACTTGTCCTTATACTCCACCTTCACCACTACGACGCGTATTTTCTGGTCGGCTTTGTCGGTCTTAATCTTTGCAATGTGCCAGTCGCCGGGAAAGAATATGAAGAATTTGTCGGGAGTTGAGTCAACGAACAGGGTCTTGTCCACCTCGTAATCGTAGTTGATGATGTCGGGACGATATGGCGCCTTGGCTCGGCTTGTAACGTGGTCGAGCAGTCCGAAGCGCTCACTGCCCTTCACAACATATTGGAAGTCGACATACTGACGATGGCTTTCGGTGCCGCGTTTTTCAAGGTCGCCGTTCTCGCCATCCTCCACATTAGCCTTCATCGTGGTGCCTGGAATGGGGTGTTGGCCTGCTGGCAGAGCCATAAGGTCGGTCTTTGCGAGCCATGCGAAGAGAGCTTTCCATTGCGGGTTGCGCTTGTATTGTGTGTAGAATTCGGCAGCGTTGACAGTTTCGTGAGGCGAGGCTGCCGTAAATCCGTTGCGCCACTTGTTTGAGTTTTTCCACTTGATAGCCTTCTTCTCGAGTTTCTTGTCCTGGCACGGCTGTGTGTACACGCCTTGAGCCATTGAGCTGAGCGACAGCACCAGTGCTGCCATCAATGTCAATAGTCTGTTCATAATATTGTGATTTTAGTTTTTAGAAAATGCTTTACGAATATGTCTATACGAAAAAAGGTGCGCCATGTAAATGACACACCTTTATGTTCGTAGTGGGTGGTGATGGATTCGAACCACCGAAGGCATCGCCAGCAGATTTACAGTCTGCCCCATTTGGCCACTCTGGTAACCACCCTTGCTTCTTAAAAGCGAGTGCAAAGGTATGAAATAAATTGGATATTACCGCAACTTTCATTAAAAAAATGCATTAAAAGTAGCATTTTTGGTTATTTTGAGCTATCTTTGCATCAAAATGAACCGCAAATTTCATAAACAAACCACATAAAACCTAAGTACATATGAATAAGAATCTTATTTTCTGTGTCGCAGCAATGTTGGGCTTGATGGCATGGCAGGGAGCCAGTGCGCAGTCAAAGTCACGCAAGGCGGCACGAAAAACAATGGTAGCGAAGACTTACACCGTGCAGGTGGCAGGCCCTTCAGTGGCGTGGGTCGAGGATGAAACCAAGTTTGAAGACCGCAAAGAGAAGGCTCATGCCACCTTTATGCCTTACTCGTCGACGTCTGAAATGATGAAGGACGAGTATTTCCGATTCCCATGGCTCAATCCCGACCATGCCGACTGGCTGTCGCTCAACGGACAATGGAAATTCCATTACACAGCCGACTGGAAGTCGCAGGGTGTGCCCGAGGAGCAGAACTTCTACGGCGACAACGCCGACGTGAGCGGCTGGGACAACATAGCTGTGCCCCTCAATTGGGAAATGGCTGGCTACGATGTGCCCGTATATAATAATGTGGGATATCCGTTCAAGAACGAGCCACCACGCATTACCGCTTTCGACGACAATTTCGACAAGAACCCCGTTGGTTCTTATCGCCGCACATTCACCCTGCCCAAGGGTTGGGAGAGCGGCAAGCGCGTGTTCCTCCACTTCGACGGAGCGTGCAGCGCAATAATGGTATGGGTGAACGGACACTATGCCGGCTACTCACAGGGAGCCAACACCGATGCCGAGTTTGACGTTACGTCATTGGTGCGCGGCGGCGAGAACAACATTTCGGTACGCGTTTACCGCTGGTCGGACGGCTCATATCTTGAAGGCCAGGACATGTGGCACCTCGCAGGCATTCATCGCGACGTGTATCTCGTGGCTACTCCCAAGGCGTTCATCGGCGACCATTACATCACATCAAGCCTCAACGACGGCTACACTTCAGGTTCTATGAACGTTGAGCTGACACTCAACAACGCCCAGCACCAGAAGGGCAAGAAGACCGTCGAGGTGGAACTGCTCGACCAGAATGGTGTGCGTGTGGCAAGCCAGAGCGCTGCCTTGGCATTTACTGCAGCCGATGTTGAGAAGAAAGTGGACGTCAAGTTCGATAACCTCAACAACTTGAAGCCATGGTCGGCCGAACATCCCAACCTCTATACCGTCATTGTACGTCAGAAGACAGACAACGGTCAGGAGGAAATGGTGTTCTCTACACTCTACGGTTTCCGCTCGGTTGAGCAGCGTGGCAATCTTATCTACATCAACGGCAAGCGCGAATACTTCAAGGGAGTGAATACGCAGGACATCCACCCGTTGCTCGGCCACGCCATCGACGTGCCCACAATGCTCAAGGACGTAACGCTTATGAAGCTCGCCAACGTCAATACCGTGCGCACAAGCCACTATCCGCGCCAGCCTAAGATGTATGCAATGTTCGACTACTACGGTCTGTACTGCATGAACGAGGCCGACGTCGAGTGCCACAACAACCAATCTCTGTCTGACAATCCTACATGGCAGGCCGCTTATGTAGACCGTACACGCCGCATGGTATTGCGCGACCGCAACCATCCGAGCGTTGTATTCTGGTCGCTCGGCAACGAGTCGGGAGGCGGACAGAACTTCCAGGCCACCTACGATGAGGTGAAGCGACTCCTCCCCGGACGCGATGCTTGGGTGCATTATGAGGGCTACAAGCATGGCGAGAAGTATTCCGACTTCGGTTCGGACATGTATCCCATCATCAACAATGTCATAAAACACCGCGACGGACTCAACGGCAAGCCTTACTTCATTTGCGAATATGCACACGCTATGGGTCAGGCTGTAGGCAACTTGCAGGAATACTGGGACATCATCGAGGGTTCTAACGGCATCATCGGAGGCTGTATCTGGGACTGGGTGGACCAGGGTATATACGACACACGCCGCATCAAGGCGCATGAACCGCTCGTCGACCCGCAGACCGGACTCCATTACTACACCTCAGGTTATGATTATACAAAGATGAATCATGGACATCTGGGCTTCCAGGGCGACTTTATGTCTAACGGAATCATCACTCCTGGACGTGAATGGACTGCAAAGCTCACCGAGGTGAAGTACGTTTATCGCTACGTCAACTTCGAAAGCCTCAAGGATCACAACCTTGTGCTCCGCAACAAGTACAACTTCACCAACCTTGCCGACCTGCTCTATCTCTCGTACGAGGTGCTGAAGGACGGCCGCTCAGTAGAACATGGCGACCTGCAGTTGCCAAGCTGCGCTCCGGGCGAAATCTGCCACGTAAGTATCCCTTATGCTACAGAGGTGAAGAACGACGGCGAATACATCATCACATTCAGTCTTCGCATGAAGAACGACTGCACATGGACCAAGCGCGGATACGCTGTAGTAGAGCAGCAGTTCAAGCTCAACGCCGACGCCAAGGCAAACTGCGTATCTGTAGCCGACCCGACTTTCGTACAGCAGCAGCACAGTCAGTTGCCAGCCATTGCCGAGAAGGGCAAGCTGAAGGTAAAGGGCAACTGCGTAACGGGCGAGCGTTTCAAGATAAGCTTTGCCGATGACGGCACAATAGCAGAATGGCTGTACGACGGCAAGAGCCTCGTTGAACCAGGCAAGGGCCCCGACTTCAACGGATTCCGCCGCATTGCCAACGACAACATTTCGCTTGGAGCTACAGGTGGTGTTGCCGAGAACGACAACAAGGAGGAAGGCGCACTCACGGGCAGCAAGAATCTCGTAAGCGCTCCGAAACGTGTTGGCAAGAATGTGGTTGCACAGACATCGGTAAGCAACGGCAAGGACACTCACAACATACAGTATACCATCTATCCCGACGGACGTGTTGACATGCGTATAGCATTCAACAACTCAAGCGCTGAGACACGTCGTGTAGGCGTAACGATGCAGTTTGCTCCGGAACTGGAGAATGTAGAGTATTATGCCAAGGGTCCGTGGTCGAACTATATCGACCGCCAGCGCGGCTCATTGCTCGGCCGTTACACCACAACCGTAGCCGGAATGTTTGAGGAGCAGAGCGCACCGCAGATAATGGGCGACCATCAGGGACTGCGCGACCTTACCCTCTCGGGCGCAGGTCTGCAACTCAACGTGCAGACAGAGGGCCAGGTAGCCTTCTCACTCTCGCACATTGACGACCGTCAGTTCAACTACGACGTGTTCTACGGAGGCAAGCATCCTTACGATCTCACTCCGAGCCGTCAGATATTCGCACACTTCGACTACTGGCAGCGTGGCATCGGCAACCGCTCATGTGGCGGTGATTCATGCCTGCCACAGTATCAGACACCTACCGGCGAGCATGTAGTGACATTGCGCTTTACTCCTTCGGTGAAGTAAAACGAGCGTAAGAAATATACATCAGCAGCAACGCTGAACTTAACAGGAGGCTATGGCAGTGATGTCATAGCCTCCTGCTGTTTTTACGGGTTGTTTCTTGCGAAAAGCAAAAGGTTAATCCGATATTTCGAATGATAATGTTATAAGTCCAATCCTGTAAGTCAATTGGCAAAGGAAACAATAGGAGGCTATGGCGTCCCCGCCATAGTCTGTGCAGTTTGTCCGTGCATTCTTGTTATTGATAAATTGCACTACCAGCTTGCTCAGGCTACGGCGAGGACGCCATAGCCTCCTACAGTTTGCACTAACCAAAACAATAGTATCACTCCAAAGATCGGATGAGCCAAACAAAAGGACTCCTTTTTATTGTTGAAAGTACGTATTTTTTATAAGTGATTGAGAATGAGATAAGTTTTTATCTCATAAAAAGAAGAGGTTACGAATTAG
>URDM01000111.1 GCA_900546575.1 uncultured Prevotella sp. | reverse complement strand
GCTTGCGCCGATGGTACTGCAATGCAATGCGGGAGAGTAGGTGGCTGCCTTCTTTACTTTGGGTCTTCAAGGTCTAATGACTTTGGAGACCTTTTTTTATTGTCTATACATTTCTACAATTCTGGTTAATTACAGTTGCTTACGTGCAGTCCAAATGTGTGCAGATGTGGTGTGTGTTGTAGGTTTCAAAATGCCGATTGCTTGTCTTGATGCTTTGCTGGCATTGTTTGGAAAAATGTTAGCGTTTTGTAAATCGGCTTATTGCCCATTGTGTCAACATAATTGATGGTTTTATTAGCCTTTTTGATAGATATTGCGTATCTTTGTGGTCGAGTGACAAAACCTAAGTTTATAAATGCCGTAAGGGCAACCAAGGTAAATATGCTATGAACATTAGAATCAGATTTGGAGCGCAGACGTGCCAGCAATGGCTGATGGCAGCATTGTGTGTGCTCATGTCGTTGGCTGGCGTCATGCCTGTAGCAGCATCGAAGACTGACACCACATACACGCTCTCTTCCATGCCTATTGTCAAGATGCGTGACGAGTTTAACAAGACAGATGCTTCCGTGCGTAGCCGTATAAGTCGTGAGACAAGCACTTATATCGATGCCATCTGCAAGGTGTTGAACAACGCTGCCGCCTACGATGCACAGGCAAAAAGACGTATTGACGACTTGAAAGACGAGTTGGCGAAAGCCACCGAGCCCCAAAAGAGGTATGAGCTGTGTGCGGCGCTCTACGAAGAGTATTCACACCAGTCATTTAAACCTGCGTTCACTGCCGCGCAGCAGTGCGAGCAGATAGGGCGCAAGACAGGCGACTACGATCTCGTGGCGCAAGCTATTATATATAAGGTGGAGATTCTTATCAAGGGCGGCTTCTTCCGTGAGGCATCAGAGGCACTCGCCACTGTCGATGTGGCGCGCTGCTCGGAAGCGGTGAAGGTGAACCGTCTGATTGCCGCTTTCAACCTGGAGTTTGAGAATGGATTTTATTTTCCGCGTCATCTCTTCAATCCTAACCTTTACCTCCAACGCATGAACTACTACTACGAGCAGACGCGTAGACTTGTGCCAGCAGAATCGTGGATTCTTGACGACATGAACGTGAAGATGAACTTCAACAAGCGAAACTATGCCGAAGCCGTGAGGTGGAGCAAGCGGCTGCTCGCCAAGCTCGCCCCGTCTTCAGACTATTATTCCACGGCGTTGGGAAATCTCGGCTACAACTATATGGGAATGGGCGACTATACTAATGCGACGTGCTATATTTCGCAGTCGGGAATAGAGAATATAAAACGCGGCGCCAAAGACTATGCTGCGGCACGCAAGATTGCGGAGGTGGCGTTCATCACTGGCGACATCACGCGCTCTTACATGCTGATAAACGTCGCGATGCACAATGCCGAGATCTTTCATTCGCGCTACCGCTATGCCGAGATTGCCTCCAGCTACCCGAAGATAGACAACGACATGTATGCCTACACGCAGAAGCAGCATACCAGACTGCTTGTGGGATTTGTGGTGTTGGCTGTGGTGGCGGTGCTGTTGTGCGGCGCCATCTACATGATGGTGCGTCAGGCGCGTATGCTACACCGCCAGAAGGCGCTCATTGAGCATCATGTGGAAAGTCTGTCAGACAAGAGCCGCCAGATAGAGGAGATAAATGTGCAACTGCTTGAGGCAGGACGTATAAAAGAGGTGGTGCTCGGACAGCTCATCATGGCAAGCGCCAACCATCAGTCGGCAATGGAGAAGCTACGCAAAGAGGTGCTGCGCCGCCTTACAATCAAAGACTATGACGGCTTGCGCAACGTCTTTGACCAGCAGCGCGGCGAAGCGTTTGACGTGCTCTACCCCATCGACCAGGTGCTGCTCATACTGTTTCCCGATTTTCCAGAGCATTTCAACAGTCTGTTGCGCGAAGAAAACCGCGTGATGTCGCGACGTGATGAGCGCTTCACTACTGAGATGCGCATTTTTGCATTGATACGTCTTGGCATTACCAAGAACGACGACCTCGCACGCTCGCTCAACTACTCTGTAAACACCATCAAGAGCTACAAGACGCGCGTGCTTAACGCTGCTCTCTACGATAAGGACGAGTTCTATCGCCGACTTATGGCTTGATACTTTTTCTATAAATATGTTTTACAGAAGACCCCTTCATCGTCTTTCGCTTCCCGTTTTGGAGTGAAAATACGATGAAGGGGTCTTTTTGTCATATATTTTTTACTTCTTGTTACCTGATTGTGGTTTGTTGTTTCCGTAAACAGGTGTGTTTTCACAACGAAAAAAGTATATTTTCAGGTATGTGCCGATATGGGTAAAGCGCTGATAATCAGCTATTGCTTGCGTCGCAGAAGGGGTATATACCGTATATTTTTTGCAAGCGGAAGAATAGTAGGCTAATTTTGCCAGTGCAATTCGGATGAAGCGCAGCCTGCAAGGGCAATTTGCGAGTGTAAGAGGACACATCTTGCAAGTGCAACGAACACATTTCAACAGTACAGACGCTCTACCCGAAGGCATAAAACCTAAACATGTGAAAATTAAATCGTATTATTTAAAAACTTAAATTCTTATGAAACACAAGAAATTATTGCTTCCGTCAATTTTGGTAGCAGCTTCGCTTGCCACCACATTGCCAGCACATGCCGACACCCTATTGAAGGCGTATGCTGCTGTTAAGGACAGCACCAAGACCGAAGGTAACGACCACGGCGTGATGTTAAATGCCAAAGATGCCACAGAGCCGCGTCAGGTAGAGATAGGTCTGCCTATGAGCTATACGGCAGTATCGGTTGACGGTGTGCCTGCAGTGTACTATTATTGGCCTAACACTACCAGTAACCACTGGCGTGGAGAGCAGCTGCTCGCAGGACAGGGTCTGCAAAACATCTCCACTACTGCCATAAAGTTTGGTGAGATAGGCTATGGCGTGAACTCATATATGGAGCGCGGTGGCGAGAAATTCAAGGGAAAGGTGAAATATCAGACCAACACCTTCGGCGCACAGAACTTCGACATGAATCTTTCGGGCAAGCTTGCCAAGAAGACCTATTTCACTCTCAGCACCTATCAGAACTTCGACCCAGGAAGCATGAACCTCAAGTTCACCAACTATATAGACCGAGCACAGTTCTATACCGCAGGACTGACACGACTGTTTAACGACGACCGCGGACGCTTCAGCGTGTTCTACAAATACAATGTCACCCATCCGCTTACGGCACTTGCCAACTATGCACCGTTCACCTACGACGGCGACGGTAAGGTTTCGGAATTGAAGGGCTTCCGCATGGGGCGCGACTCTTATCTTCCTGTCGACGGCATGATGCAGTATCGTGACGTGAAGACTGGCAAGCTGGTGACCAATAATCTGTACGACATCATCAAGACTCGTACACACGAGGCTACCGCGCTGCTCGACTACGACTTCGGCAACAATCTCACGCTTGCTGTAAAGGCTAAGTTCTCGCACTCGAAGGGTCATAGCGGCGACCAGCTCACAATGGGATTCTATGAAGATGCCGATGCTACATACGCCGATAACGGCGAAGCTTTCCATGGCACGGTACAGCGCCGACTCTCACAGATCAACGCGTTCTGCGTGAAAGACGCTATGTTTATTGCCGAACTGCAGAAGAAGACGGCAAGCCACAACTGGGCATTCGGCATAAACGAGCTGTACAGCAACATCGATTACGCCCGCAGCACAACGCAGTATTATCATGAAGTGGCACCCAATCCGCGCAAATTGGTGTACAACGGCAAGGAGTATGCAAACCTTAATGGCTCATCTGAGTATGACAAGGGCTTTGAAAACAAACTCGCTGCCTATGTCAACGACACATGGCGCGTGTCGCGCAACTTCAGAATGGGCTACGGTGCACGTCTCGAACTGTTTAATGTCGGGGTAGACTATATCGGCGACGGCCGTTTCTCTGATTTTTATATCGGCGTAAACTATAGCGATGCCGATGGCAACAGCAAGACGGTGGGCACAACACATCACACCAATACAGGTCTTAACTATGTCGTTTCTGTGTCGCCGACATACAACATTACAAGCAACTTCGGACTGACTGGCGAAATCAATTTCCTTCAGCAGTACCGACATCTCGAGGCTTATTCTGGCAAGACGCTGCCTTACTACAACCACCGTCCGTTCATTCTCGGACGTGCAGGCATCTTCTATAATAGCTCGTTTGTGAACCTTGTGTCTGCCTTCACCTATGCACGTCGCACCAACGACTACAGTCGCCTGACGGTGATGAGCGACAACCCCAATGAAGACCCCGTAATGGTAGGAGCATCGAGTGGTATCGAGACCATGGGCTGGACCACCGACGCTATGTTCACCCCGTTTAAGGGATTTAAGTTCCATGCCATGCTGACCCTGCAGAGCCCGAAGTACACTGGCTACAAGTTTGAGGCATTTAACAAGACATACGACTTCAGCGACAAGACCGTAACAAAACAGTCGAAGGTGATCATTGAGCTCGACCCCAACTACACATACGATCGCTTCAACATTTGGGCATCGTTCCGCTACTACAGCAAGCAGTATGCTAATGTGGGCAACTCTGTCTACTTCAACGGTCGTTGGGAGACATTTGCGGGTGCAAGCTATAAGGCCAACAAGATGCTTACGTTCAACGTTAATGTCGTAAACTTCCTCAACCAGCGTGGAGCGCAGGGCACAATACCTGGCTCTGAACTCATCACCGATGGTTCACAGTATGCCGGTACCATCATGGCAGGCAACTATATCCGCCCGTTCACAGTGGAATTTGGCGCAAAACTCAATTTCTAAACAGCAAACAAGTAAAATCATTTATTCATAACCATAATTTAAACAAAAAATCTATGAAAAGAATTATTGTCGCAATGTCAGCCGTGCTCGTATCAATGGGCATGAGCGCACAACAGAACATTTCGTTTCGTGAGGGCAAGTTGGTGTCGCCACAGGTAAACAGTGACCGCACAGTGACGTTCCGAGTGAATGCACCCAAGGCCAAAAGTGTGAAAGTGGTAGCCGATTGGGAACAAAACAACGGTGAGGGCACAATGAAAAAGGGCAAGGATGGCGTCTGGGAATACACCACACCGCAGCTGGCATCAGAAATGTTTACATACCGATTCAATATAGATGGTGTTGTGAGCATTGACCCCATCAATCCTTTTACACGCCGCGACGTGGGCAATGTGTTCAGTATCTTCTATGTAGGAGGTGGTGCTGCCGACGAATATCAGGTGAAAAATGTGGCTCACGGACAGGTGCGCACAGTGTGGTATCACTCTAACGCTGGCAAGGCAGACCGCCGCATGAATGTGTATCTGCCTGCCGGATATGGCAAGACAGACAAGAAATATCCGGTGTTCTACCTCCTGCACGGTAGTGGTGGTGACGAGAACGCATGGTTGGAGCTGGGTAACATCTCGCGCATCATGGACAATCTGATTGCAGAGGGCAAGTGTGAGCCGATGATCGTGGTAATGCCTAACGGCAACTTCGGCAAGCAGGCTGCTGCTGGCGAGACTGCCGATAATCTCGCTTACAAGCCCGTGATGACAAAATTCCTTCCCCATTACAAGGACGGATTGTACGAGCTGGCGTTCCCGGAGATCGTGAACTTTGTCGACGCTACCTACAACACAATCCCCGACAAGGCACACCGCGCTATCGCCGGACTGTCGATGGGTGGCATGCACACACTCATGATTACAGCCAACTACCCCGACATGTTCAACTATATAGGTCTCTACTCGGCTGGAGTAGACTTCACCCAGATCGACATGGAGGCAACTCCAGCATACGCAAACCTTGATGGTAAGCTTACTAAACTGGCACAGAGCAACCCCAAACTCTACTGGATTGCCTGTGGAGATGCCGACCGTCTAATGCCGTTTAACAAGCAACTCATGGAGCGTATGACTGCCAGTGGCTTGAAATACACATTCCATGAGAGCCGTCGCGGCCATCTTTGGAGCAACTGGCGCCAGTATTCGTTGCTGTTCATTCCGCAGTTGTTTAAGTAAAGACATAGGTTTTTAAAACCAATCAAAGTGTTGCCAGTCCTTGTTTCGATAGGGGCTGGCATTTTTGCTTAATATGTGTGTGGCTTTAATGGTTTTTCACCGTGGTGTCGATTTTGCTGTAATGGTGGTGTCAAGCGTCCCGAATTGTGATGTCTTGATGTCCGAATGGTGGCTTCGGTCGCCACGAAGCTATTAATGGTTTGTCTCTAAAAATTCATGAAATGATATTAATTTGTTATTGATTGTGATAATAATACCCCAGTTCGGGATAAGAAATAGTTTATAAAAAAGTTGGTAGTCTCATAAATATTTTGTACCTTTATAGGTGAAAATCAATTAGTTACAAAAATATTTAATATGACTACCAATTACAAAGTTACAGAATTATTTTGTATTATAGACGAGTTTTGCAAACATTTTGATGCAGAAAATGCAGGAAATCTACTTGAAGACAATAGCGGAGTCAAGCGTAG
>URDM01000110.1 GCA_900546575.1 uncultured Prevotella sp. | reverse complement strand
ATAGCATTATAAGCATTTGGCTTAACTTCTTAACTCCTTTAACTACTGAATTCTCTGAACTTGCGAAAGTTCAGTAACTAATAATATTGTTTCTGTAGAATGCAAAAGAAAAAGTCTTTTACCAGATGGTTGCCTCTGATAGGGCTGACCTTTGCCGTATTCGTGTTCAACACTTCTGAATTCATGCCGATCGGCTTGCTTACCGACATAGCCACCGACCTTAATATAAGCGAGGCGCGTGCCGGACTGCTCATCTCGGTCTATGCCTGGGTGGTGGCCATAATGTCGCTACCGTTGATGATAATGGTGTCGAAGATGGAGCTGAAGCGGCTTCTGCTTTCCATAATAGCCTTGTTTGTTGTAAGCCATGTGGCATCGGCATTTGCCGAAGGCTACTACACGCTCATGCTGTCGCGTATTGGCGTGGCTTGCTCGCATGCCATATTTTGGTCGATAGCTCCACCTCTTGCCGTGCGTACTGTACCCGACGGCAAGCGTGCTTTAGGACTAAGTACTATTGCTACAGGTTCGTCTGTGGCTATGGTCGTAGGTCTGCCGCTCGGTCGTGTGGTAGGACTCTATGTAGGATGGCGAATGACATTTCTAAGTATTGCCATTATCTCAGCCTTGATATTCATTTTCATAGCTGTAGTTTTCCCTAAACTGCAGAGCCGTGGTAAGTTCGCTTTCAAGCAGTTACCAGCTTTGTTGCACAATAGGGTACTTGTGGGCGTGTTCATCATGTCGGTACTCTTTGCCACAGCCCATTATACCGGCTACAGCTATATCGAACCGTTTCTCGGCAAGGTGGCGTCTATGTCGCCCGACTTGGTGACGCTTGTTCTTATTGTGTTCGGAGCTTCGGGTATGCTCGGCAGCATATCCTTCTCAAAATACTATATGGCCAACCGTCGTCGCTTCATGCTTGTGATGACTTTAGGACCAGCCGTGTGCCTGCTCCTTCTGCAGGTTGCAGCAGCCAGTCTGTTGTCGGTTGTCGTGGTCTGCATCATGTGGGGAGCCATGGCTACAGCCTTCAACATCGCCTTTCAGGACAATACCATCCGCTTTGCACCCGAAAACGCCACTTCTATCGGAATGTCCATCTTCTCGGGCATTTTCAATTTGGGCATTGGTAGTGGTGCCTACGTGGGCGGACTGGTAGTAAGTCATCTGTCGATAGACTACATAGGTTATGCCGGAGGAATCATCGGACTCATCGCTACGCTCTATCTTGTAGTGCGCTATTTCCCTAACATGAGGCGTAGGGAAATGGCACAGCAATAGATGATTTTGTCCGGATAAGACAAAAAATAGGTGGTATTTTGCAAAGTCGAAATGTCATTATTGCAGATTAACGTATGAAGATTGTGTAAAACATTTAATAAAGGCCTTAATGCGGTTAATTATTAAGGCTTTTTATTCCTTTACCTCACAAATTTTTGTTAATTTTGTAGGCAACTTTGGAGCCATAAAACCATGAATTATGGCATAAACCCAAATATCAGCAAATATCTTATCATTTTTTATATTTATGGCAAATGTAATTAAGTTACGTAAGGGTTTGGACATCAACCTTAAAGGAAAGGCTGCCGAGCAGAAGTTTCCGGTGAAGGCTGCTGCCCAGTATGCCCTTGTACCTGATGACTTTGTAGGCATGACCCCGAAGGTGGTAGTACGCGAAGGCGACCACGTGAAGGCTGGCGACGCTCTGTTTGTCAACAAGAAGCAGACTGACGTCAAGTTCGCCTCACCCGTGAGTGGAGTAGTGCAGGCAGTTGTCAGAGGCGACCGTCGCAAGGTATTGCGCGTTGTCGTAGAGGCTGACAAGGATCAGCAGTTTGTTGACTTCGGTCAGAAACAGGTGGCTTCGCTCGATGGCGATGCAGTAGTTAAGGCTCTGCTTGAGGCTGGATTGTTCGGCTATATCAACCAGCTGCCTTATGCTGTGTCAACAACTCCCGACCAGAAGCCTCGCGCTATCTTCGTAAGCGCTTTGCGCGACATGCCTCTCGCAGGCAACTTCGAGTTTGAACTGCAAGGCAACGAGAACGACTTCCAGACTGGTTTGACCGCTCTGTCGAAGATTGCCAAGACTTATCTCGGTATTGGTGCACAGCAGACAAGTTCTGCCTTGACATCAGCCAAGGACGTTGAGGTGAACGTATTCGACGGTCCTTGTCCTGCCGGTAACGTAGGCGTTCAGGTGAACAACATCGCTCCCGTCAACAAGGGCGAGGTGGTTTGGACTGTAGACCCGACTGCCGTTATCTTCTTCGGCCGACTGTTCAACACGGGCAAGGTAGACCTTCGTCGCCTTGTGGCTGTAGCTGGTAGCGAGGTGAACAATCCGGCTTATGCCGAGGTGCTCGTAGGTCAGCCCATCGCAAGTCTTCTGGAAGGCAAGCTCGCTTCAACCGAGCATGTGCGCATCATCAACGGCAACCCGTTGACTGGTCGCAAGTGTACAGCCGATGACTTCGTAGGTGGTCACACTTCAGAGATTACAGCAATTCCTGAGGGCGACAACGTAGACGAGATGTTGGGCTGGATACTTCCGCGTACCAATGACTTCTCAGTCAACCGCAGCTACTTCTCATGGCTCTTGGGCAAGAACAAGGAGTACAGCCTCGATGCCCGTGTAAAGGGTGGCGAGCGTCACATGATTATGAGTGGCGAGTACGACAAGGTGCTGCCTATGGACATCTATGGCGAATATCTCGTCAAGGCCATCATAGCCGGCGACATCGACCGCATGGAGCAGCTTGGCATCTATGAGGTGGCTCCTGAGGACTTCGCCGTGGCTGAGTTTGTAGACTCGTCGAAGCTCGAACTCCAGCACATCGTGCGTCAGGGTCTCGACATGCTCCGCAAGGAGAATGCTTAACATTTAATTTAATTACAAAGAGAAAAGTATGAATTTTCTAAGAAAATATCTTAACGACATCAAGCCGAATTTCGAGCCTAATGGAAAGCTCCACGCTTTCCGCAGCTTGTTCGACGGCTTTGAGACTTTCCTGTTTGTACCCAACCAGACATCCAAGACCGGTGTAAACATTCACGATGCCATCGACTCGAAGCGTATCATGAGCTTCGTAGTAATAGCGTTGCTTCCGGCTTTGCTGTTCGGTATGTACAACGTGGGATTCCAGAACTATAAGGCTGCCGGCGCTTTGGCCGACGCTTCGTTCTTCTCAATGTTCATCTATGGAGCATTGCAGGTGCTTCCTAAAATCATCGTCAGCTACGTAGTTGGTCTCGGCATCGAGTTTGCCTGGGCACAATGGAAGGGCGAGGAGATTCAGGAGGGCTTCCTTGTTTCGGGTATCATCATCCCGCTCATCATCCCCGTAGGCTGTCCGTTGTGGGCACTTGCCATAGCCGTAGCCTTTGCCGTAGTTATCGGTAAGGAGATATTCGGAGGTACCGGTATGAACATCTTCAACGTGGCTCTCGTTACACGTGCGTTCCTCTTCTTCTCTTATCCTACCAAGATGAGTGGCGACGCAGTATGGGTGGCTAACGACACAATCTTCGGACTTGGCAACACTCTGCCTGATACATTCACCTGCGCTACTCCGCTTGGTGAGATTGCCCAGGGAGCAGCTGTCAACAACAGTCTTTGCGACATGATTACAGGTCTTATCCCAGGTTCAATAGGCGAGACAAGCGTTATAGCTATTGCTATAGGTGCTGTCATCCTGCTTTGGACTGGCATCGCTTCATGGCGCACTATGCTCAGCGTGTTCGTTGGTGGTGCTGTAGCAGCCTACACATTCGAGGCTCTCGGCATGACTCCTATCGCATGGTATGAGCACATCGTATTGGGTGGCTTCTGCTTTGGTGCTGTATTCATGGCTACCGACCCCGTTACCTCAGCCCGCACACAATGCGGACAGTACTGGTATGGCGCTATCATCGGCATTATGGCTGTCATCATCCGCGTTATGAACCCTGGTTATCCAGAGGGTATGATGCTCGCCATCCTCTTCATGAACATGTTCGCTCCGCTCATCGACTACTGTGTAGTACAGAAGAACATCTCTAAGCGAATGAAACGTTTGACCAACAAATAACTTTTTGGGAATATGGAAGAAACAAAGAAGAAAGGACTGAACACCAGTTCAAACCTCTATACAATCGTATATTCTGTAGTTATCGTAGTTATCGTTGCGTTCTTGCTTGCCTTCGTGTCTTCTACACTTAAGCCGCAGCAGGACGAGAACGTGGCTCTCGATAAGAAGAAGCAGATTCTCGCAGCTCTCAATATCCGCGACATCGACGGAGCTGAGGCTACAGATAAATATAATAAGGTGATTACTGCCGACGAAATCATCAACCGCGAAGGTGAAGTGGTAGAGCAGGGCGAGCAGGGTGGCACTAAGGCAGGATTCCTCTGCAATAGCGCTTCGATGAAGGAAGGCAAGCTTGCTTTGTATGTTTGCAACGTTGACGGCGAGACCAAGTACGTCATTCCGGTTTATGGTATGGGTCTTTGGGGTGGCATCAATGGCTATATTGCCGTAAATGCCGACAAACAGACTGTCTATGGCGCTTACTTCAATCATGAGGGCGAGACCGCAGGTCTTGGAGCAGAAATCAAGGACTCGCGTGCTTGGCAGGATCAGTTCAAGGGTAAGCACATCTTTGCAGCAGGCAAGGAAGGCGTGGCTCTCTCTGTAGTAAAGAAGAGCGAAGTAAGCGATCCTACTACACAATGCGATGCCGTAACCGGTGCTACACTTACCTGTAACGGTGTGAGCGATATGCTCAAGAACTGCCTGGGTGAGTACACTAAATTCTTAACATCTAAATAAGGAGGAGGAAAAAGATTATGAGTTTGTTTTCAAAAGAGAATAAGGCTGCATTCACCAATCCTCTGAACCTCGACAACCCTATCCTCGTACAGGTGCTTGGTATCTGCTCGGCTCTTGCCGTGACATCACAGCTCAAGCCTGCTATCGTGATGGGTCTTGCCGTGACGGTGATTACAGCATTCGCCAACGTGATTATCTCAATCATCCGCAACACAATACCTAACCGTATACGTATCATCGTGCAGTTGGTAGTAGTTGCAGCTCTTGTTACTATCGTCAGCCAGATTCTGAAGGCTTACGTTTACGACGTGAGCGTAGAACTTTCGGTTTACGTAGGTCTTATCATCACCAACTGTATCCTCATGGGTCGTCTTGAGGCATTCGCCATGCAGAACAAGCCTTGGCCTTCATTCCTTGATGGTGTGGGCAACGGTCTTGGCTATGCCTACATCCTTGTAGCAGTAGGCGGTCTGCGCGAGCTGTTTGGTCGTGGCTCATTGCTCGGCTTCCAGCTTATCCCGCAGAGTGTTTACGATGCAGGCTATCTCAACAATGGTATGATGACAATGCCAGCCATGGCGCTCATCCTCCTGGGATGCGTAATATGGATTCATAGAGCTTACTTTTATAAAGAAAAATAATGTTGAATGTTGAATTTTGAATTTTGAATTGTTGCGGTATAGCCGCAATGTTGAATTAAGGAATTGAGAATTGGTGGCAACCAAATTCATAACTGAACAATTCAAAATCGGCTCAGCCGATAATTCAAAACTCAAAACTCAAAACTCACAATTAAACAATGGAACATTTAATAAGCCTTTTCTTCCGGTCCATTTTTGTGGACAACATGATATTCGCCTTCTTCCTCGGTATGTGTTCGTTCCTTGCCGTATCGAAGAATGTGAAGACTTCATTGGGACTGGGTCTTGCCGTGACATTCGTATTGCTCGTCACCGTGCCTGTCGACTATCTGTTGCAGACCAAGGTGTTGGGTCCCGACTGTCTGGTTGAGGGCGTAGACCTTTCATATCTGAGCTTCATCCTCTTTATTGCCGTTATCGCAGGTATCGTGCAGTTGGTAGAGATGGTAGTAGAGAAGTTCTCTCCGTCGCTCTATGCGGCTCTGGGTATTTTCCTTCCGCTTATCGCCGTTAACTGTGCCATCATGGGTGCTTCGCTCTTCATGCAGCAGCGCATCAATCTCGACCCGTCCAACTCGCAGTATATAGGTAGTGTTGTTGACGCTCTTGTGTACGCTCTTGGTAGCGGTATCGGCTGGACCTTGGCTATCGTAGCTATGGGTGCCATTCGCGAGAAGATGCAGTATAGCGACGTGCCAAAGCCTCTGCAGGGTCTCGGCATCACATTCATCACAGTAGGACTCATGGCTATGGCTATGATGTGCTTCTCTGGTCTTAAAATATAATAAGGAGGACTCAACGTTATGAATACATCATTTATATTTGCAAGTATCGGAGTTTTCCTTGTTGTGATACTCCTCTTGGTTGTCATACTGCTCGTAGCTAAGAAGTTCCTTAGCCCGAGTGGTAATGTCAACATCGAAATCAATGGCGACAAGACCCTCAACGTGCCCCAGGGTTCTTCGTTGATGACTACACTCAACGAGAATGGTATCTTCCTGCCTTCTGCCTGCGGCGGTAAGGCAAGCTGCGGCCAATGTAAGGTTCAGGTGCTTGAAGGTGGTGGCGAGATTCTCGACTCTGAGAAGCCTCACTTCACACGCAAGCAGATCAAGGACAACTGGCGTTTGGGATGCCAATGCAAGGTTAAGTCGGACATGAAGATCAAGGTGCCCGATTCGGTTATGGGTGT
>URDM01000109.1 GCA_900546575.1 uncultured Prevotella sp. | reverse complement strand
CTGAAACGAATACATTCAAATCGTTCAACTCACAAAACTCAGATTTGATTAACGATTATATTCTGGATATAAACGAATCTCTTTCCGGTTATCTTTTGATAGCAAGCAATCAGGGCTTTTCACGGTTTGACATGGAAAACGAACGGTTTTATAACTATAACAAACAAAATGGTTTTCCGATGACAGCATTGAATCCTTACGGATTGTTTGTCGCCCATGATAATGAAATATTCCTATCCGGACCTAAGATGATGATCTCTTTCTTCGAAAAAGAACTGAATTCTTATGTTAAACCTTATCAGCTGAACTTTACTTCATTGGAAGTTAACAATAAACTCATACTACCCAATGACGGCTCCGGCATCCTTTCCGAGTCAATCTTATATCAACCGCAAATCACCCTGAACCATAATCACTCCATCATCACAGTTAATTTTTCGTTATCAAACTATGTATCAGTATTAAGAAATCTGATTTACTATAAACTGGAAGGGTTTGATAAAGAATGGATGAGTGCCGGTTATCGCAAAGGAATCACTTACACGAACCTGAATCCGGGTAAATACAAGCTAATAATAAAAAGCTCTGAAGAATACTCCGGAAGGGAAAGTATTTGTAAGGAGATAAATATTGTGATAAAACCACCTTTCTATAAATCGGCATGGGCGTACTGCCTTTATGGCATTATAATAATTATTTCTATATACATAATAGTAAGTTTCTATTCTTCCAAACTAAAATTGAGGGCCTCGCTCGAATATGAGAAGAAAGAAAAAAAGCAGATAGAAGAACTGAACCAGTCAAAACTCCGCTTTTTTACCAATATATCACATGAATTTCGTACTCCGCTTACTCTGATTGTAAGTCAGTTGGAAATGCTAATGGAACGAAATGATATTCAACCGTTAGTATACGGCAAATTAGTAGGCATACATAGAAATACACTACGTATGAAACGTTTAATTACCGAACTTCTTGATTTTAGAAAACAAGAACAGGGATTCGAGAAGTTTAAATACAGCAAGCAGGATATTTATTCGTTTCTGGATGAAATCTATTTGTCCTTCAAAGAATACGCCAGAGGCAAACAGATTATTTTCGAATACTTTAATAAAGATCGTTCGCTGGATGTATGGTTTGATGTAGTGCAACTGGAAAAGGTTATTTATAACTTGTTGTCGAACGCTTTTAAATATACACCTTTGGGAGGTACGGTTTCATTATCGGTACAAGAGTATGAAAACAGCGTTATGATACTTATTTCAGATACGGGAATAGGCATTGCCGAAGAAAATCTGAATAAGATATTCGACCGTTTCTATCAGGCCAACAATGGTCAGACCAAGGCAGTGGCAACACGTGGCACTGGCATCGGATTGGCACTTGTCAAGAACATCGTTGAGCGTCATCATGGCACTATTAATGTTGTCAGTTCCGAAGAATATGGTTCGGTGTTTGTCGTGCAGCTGTGCAAGGACAGCACACAGTTTGCCGCTGACGAGATAGAGTCGGTTGAGGCTCCGATTGACGAGCCGCTGGTGGCAGAAGAGGCAGTTGCGACTGAAGGTATGGCAAAGGTACTTGTTGTAGAGGACAACGACGAATTGCTCGCCACGCTGCGCGACATCTTCTCGCCTTTGTATCATGTCGTCGTTGCCCACAACGGCAAGGAGGGACTCGACATGACGCGTGCCGAGTCGCCCGACATTGTGGTGAGCGATGTGATGATGCCCGTTATGGATGGTATGGCGATGTGCAAGGCTATAAAGAGCGACATATCTGTGAGCCACACGTTGGTGCTTCTGCTCACCGCCATGAGTGCGTCGGAGCACGAGGTGGAGGGACTGCGCTGCGGTGCCGACGACTATGTGGCTAAGCCGTTCAATCCCTCGGTGCTGCTTGCACGTGTTGCGGCATTGCTGCGCATGCGCTCGCTTCTGCAGCAACGCTTCTCTAAGGGCAATATGCGTATGGCTGAGGCTCAGCAGTTTGCTGTCAATATGCTCGACCGCGAATTCATGCAGCGTTGCGACGAAATTTTCAACGAGCATATTGCCGACTCCGACTTCTCGGTCGACGATATGGCGCGTCAGTTGCTGATAGGTCATACGAGTTTCTTCACGAAGTTCAAGGCCATCACCAGCTTGACTCCCAATGAATATCTGATTAAGCAGCGCCTCTCACGTGCTGCCGACTATCTGCGCGATAATCCTACGTCAACGATAGCCAATGCGGCATACAAATACGGATTCAATTCGCCACGCTACTTCTCACAATGCTTCAAGAAGGCCTATGGAGCGAATCCTACGGAATGGCGTGAGAGTTTTTCTAATTGAGAATTGGGAATTGAGAGTTGAAAGTTATGATATGTATAGTTTGTAATATTTTTAGCTATAATTTTATTTTTTTTGATATGAAGAAATCTGAATGTATGTCTTCTTTGTTGCCACACTATTATTCTGACCTTATTGAGGCCGGATGTAATAACTGAATTTATAGCCTTACAAGTGATGCGATGTTATTCGCTTAATTATACTTGAATATTTTATAATAAAACCAACTGATTTAGTAGTGTAAACTAAACTGTGTCATGGCTCTGCTTACACTACCTAAATCGGTCAATTTAATGTGTGAACTATATAGTTTGCAATTTCAGATTATCGGATTGTACTTGCTTCCTCCTGCAATAGATTGGATATACTTGTTTATTTCATTTTCTTCCTTTTCCGTAACCGAACCGAAGACAAGTTTTTGGTTGTATCGGTTACTTTTCCAATAATCATTCCGTTTGTCTTAATCATCCCAATAATATATAGGTCTATTGAACCATGGAAGCCAATTCAAGTATAATATTTGAATTGTTGTTCCTATTTTGCTGACATCACCTTCCTCAACGAGAGAATTTCCCTCGTATGTCTTATCATCAACATAATACTCATACAGGTAACAGCTTGTAGACCAACGATGAAGCCAAGTTGAAGTGTTGGATGTTATGACAGCCTCTGTTTTGGTTCCGTATTTTTTTAGCATATATAATAGTATAGGGACACCAATTGCTGCATATGCGAAAACTGCAACGCAAATGCTAAAGTAAATTATTCCTATTATATCCTTTATATCTTTAGGAGGTTTTTTATTTGTCCACCTTTTCTTCTTATTATTTCCCATCGTACTCTTTTTATATGTATTAGCGTAATGCTATTTTTTTGCATACTTATTCCCAATACTACAATTTCGAGCCTTGCTCCCTCAATGCGCCGGGATTAACCCCGAATTCGTCCTTGAAGCATTTGTTGAAATACGACGGGGCGGTGAATCCTACTTCGTATGCTATTTCGGAGATGGATTTGTCAGTCTTCTCTACCAGAAGGCGTGCCCGTTCAAGGCGTGCCTTTTTTAGTAAGTCTACCGGAGTCTGACCCGTCAGCGCCTTCACTTTTCGGTAGAGTTGTACGCGTGAGAGTCCCACTTCCTCGCCGAGACGTTCAACGGTGAAATCGGAATCGCCCATGTTCTGGCGGATGGAGTTGCGCAGACGGTTGATGAATGTCAGGTCGCGCGACCCCAACTGTTCCTCGGCAGCCTCCTCTTTCTTGTCGCCAGAGAAGAGTGAGCGAAGCATAGTGCGGTTGCGCAGCAGATTGTCGACACGAGAGAGTAGCACCGAACCGGAGAATGGTTTGGTGAGGTAAGAGTCGGCACCGGTGTCGTATCCCTCTTCGCGCTGTTCTGCCAGCGACCGTGCTGTGAGCAGAATTACGGGGATATGGCTTGTAGCCATATTCTGCTTGAGCTGTCGTGTGAATTCCAGTCCGTCCATTACGGGCATCATCACGTCGCAGATTATCAGTTTCGGAATCTCACGACACGCCTTCTCCAGTCCCTGCTTGCCGTCGGCAGCCTCCGAAACGTTGTATTTATCCTTCAGTATTGAGCGCAGATAGGCACGCATGCCGTTGTTGTCGTCGATGATGAGCACCAGCGGACGTTCGTTGTCGAAGTCTTCGGCATTGGTGATGCGCTCGGTAGCGGCATTTGCATCGATGTCTACCGATACATAGTTGTCGTCGACGAGGTTCTTGTCCTCAATTCTCGGTGTGGTCTGAACGTCCTTCGACGGGTCGTAGCCGGGCTGAGTGTCGGGCAGGCAGACTATGAACGATGTGCCTTTGCCGGGTTGGCTTGTTACATCTATGGTGCCTTGATGCATGTCGACGTAAGCCTTGACGAGCGACAGACCTATGCCTGTGCCGCCTATAGAGCCTTGCGCTTGATAGAAGCGTTCGAACAGATGGGGCAGTTCCTTCTGGTCGATGCCTTTGCCTGTATCGCTCACGGTGATGGTGAAGTGATGGTCGGAATGCTCCACGGTGGTGGTGATGCATCCTCCCTCGGGTGTGTACTTCAGAGCGTTGGACATCAGATTGAAGTAGACGTGCTCAATCTTGTCGCGGTCGGCAATGACGAGGTTTTCGTCTGTAGTTGCCGAGGAGTCGTTGCCGGCAGCACCGGAGGTAATCACAATGATAGTTATCTTGCGTCGTGCAGCCGCTGCTCGGAAGTCTTCAGCCCAAGTGGCCAGTTCCTTGTCGATGGCAAATCGGTTGAGTCGCAGCGTAGCCTTGTTGTTCTGCACCTTGCGGAAGTCGAGAATCTCGCCCACGAGTTGTATGAGTATGCGCGTGTTGCGCTGAATCATCTGCACCATAGAGCGGTGTTCCCCGCGCACCGAAGGGTCTTCAAGCAGTTGGTCGGCAGGTCCGGCGATGAGTGTGAGCGGTGTGCGCAGTTCGTGGCTGACGTTGGTGAAGAATTGCAGCTGTGTCTGTGTCATTCGTTCCATCTCCTCGGTCATGGCCTTCTGCTTGCGCATAGAGTCGTGCAGACGGCTGTTGATGCGTGCTTTTGCCACGTATGCACGTATTGCGAAGGCGCATGCCACGATGAGCAGCACTACGAACACGATGAGTATGAGCAGATATATTCGTTGGGTGTTGAAATCGCTGGCAGCCTGGTCTACGCGCGAGCGCAGGGTGGTGAGGTGGTCTTGCTGTCGTGCCGTTTCGTCGTTCTGCATGAGCAGTACTCGTGCGTTGTCGCGTGTCACGAGTGCCGACGAGAGCTGGTTTTCGCGCTTGTAGTCCTTCTTTGTCAGAATATTCATGGCGAGTTGCATCACTTCGTCGCCGCGGGTAGGGTAGATGTATGATGCGAAGAGAGTGCCGTCGGTGACGAGTCGCATTCCGCCTCCCTTTTGTGGCATGGCGTCGATGCCGCAGAACTGTATGTTGTTGATGTCGAGTCCGTGCTTGGCGGCAGCGCGTCGTGCGCCCATCGCCATTCGGTCGTTGTGTGCGAAGAGGCAGTCGAACTGCGGATGTGGTTTTGACAGCAGCGAGTCCATGGTTCGGTAGGCGCCCTGCTCGGTCCAGTCGGAGTGGGTCCGTGCCACTATTTCCAGTCCCGGCCGGGTGGCCACTACGCTGTCGAATCCCTGTTGACGCTCGATGGCGGGCGAAGAGGAGTAGAGTCCGCTGAGCTCAAGAATGCGTCCGCCACTGGTCAGCGCACCCGCCAGATACTCAGCCATCGAACTGCCTATCTCCTTGTTGTCGGCGCCGATATATGCGGTGTATTTGTCGGAGCGTGTCCTTCGGTCGAATATTATCACTGGTATTCCTTTTTCGTATGCCCGGTCGATGGCAGGTGATATTGTCACCTGGCCCGGAGCGACGATGAGCAGGTCTACTCCCTCGTCGACAAAGTTGTTGATTTGTTCGGTCTGTAGCTTCACGTCGTCGTATGCCGACCTGATTCTCAGGTCTACATTATTATAATATAATGCAGCGATGCGCAATTCCTCGTTGAGTTTCTCTCGCCATACGTCTTCCGAACATTGTGATACGGCTATGACATAATGCTTCTTTCCCGTGCCACCACACGACATTATCAACGGTAGCATGAGCAAGAGCACAAATTTGTAGAACATACGAAGCATTTGGTTCATTATGGTTTTTGTTGTTAGCTTTATAGTGTGATTATGTGGTTGTTTATGTTGAAGTCGGGCTGCCTTTTGGCTGTAGCCTTTCAAAAGGGGTCCTTTTGCATTGCAAATGGAGTCCTTTTCGGGTGCAAAAGGAGTCCTTTTGAAGTGTAAAAGGGGCCCTTTTTGAGTGTAAAAGGAGTCCTTTTATTTGCAAAGATACAGAAAAATGAATATAAAAGTATATTTTTCGTTGCATTTTTGTTACATGTATCAATTCTTCAACTGTAGGAACGATTAATTAAAGCCGAAACCTTGGATTGTTACTACCTTTGCAAAGTAAAAAGGAGACAAACATATATGAGCTGTAAAGCTTCAGATCTATAATAGGTAATGGATGTTTTTTCAAAGCCTGTCATAGGTAATAAAGATATAGTTCAGGTTTTAGTAGAATTAGGTTGGTAAATAGCATTCCAAGCGAAGGAAATAGATTGGACATTTAAGATTGTTGTTTTAGTATAGTTAGTTCAAAATGGTTAGTTTTTTAAAATCGGGAAAAACACATGGGCGGGAGCAGAAGTGATTTCTGTTTCCGCTATTTTTGTATGCTCGGCACGAGCATTGTCTAACGGGTGCAAGTCCCGAGTAAGCCCTAATAGCGGGAATTACATAGCCAA
>URDM01000108.1 GCA_900546575.1 uncultured Prevotella sp. | reverse complement strand
CATCCACACCAAGGAGCGCGGACGTGTGCGCGAAGTGGAGCGCACTATAGGCAAGGAGTTTGTCGACGGAACGCTTCCTACTCCGCAGGAGATTTGCTCTAAGCAGCTCTTCAAGGCTATCGACGAGATTGAGAAGGTGAACGTTGACGAGGATCAGATTGCTCCGTTCATGGAGGACATCAACCGCCACTTCGAGTATTTTGACAAGGAGGACATCCTGAAGCGTATCGTTTCGCTGGAGTTCGGCAAGTTCTTGAAGTACTACGCCAACGCTCCCGAGATTGTAAAACCTTCTACACAGCGTGACCGCAAGGACCGCAACGAGGGTCGCGACGGACGCAAGCGCGAGAAGCGTGCACCGGAGTCGGGCTATCGCCGTCTGTTCATCAACCTTGGCAAGGACGACGGTTTCTATCCGGGCGAGGTGATGCAGTTTATCAACCGCAACGTACACGGACGTCAGGACGTAGGACATATCGACCTGCTGGGTCGCATATCATATATTGAGGTGCCCGAGGAGGATGCCAACAAGGTGATGCGCGCGCTCGACGGAGCCAAGTATCGTGGCAGAACCGTACGTTGCAACGATGCCGACAGCACTCCTTCAGGCAAGGGCGGACGCACTCGTCGCAGTTCTAACGAGCGCAGTCAGCGTGCCTCAAACGAGCGCAAGCCTCGCTCAAACCGTGGCGGTTCGCGCTACGAAAGCGGCCGTCAGGACGATTGGCGACAGTTTATCGACAATCCCGACATCAAGTTTGTGGGCGACGAACCCGACTTTTCGGAAGAGGGATGGGCACGCCGCAAACCTCGCAAGAAGAAGTAATTAATAGTGATTAATCACAGTTAGCGCTGTGATTAATCACACATAATATTGTCTAAAAGGGACTCAAAAGTCTAAAAATATATGAAAACTTGATGCGTGTGCATAGTTTTTCGTAACTTTGTACACGAAATATCCGTGTAATGAAATGAATTTCACGATGATAGCATCACATCATTAGATTTCCGTATATGACAAAATCGCATATCTTGCTCGCTTTCGCTGCGGCCACAATGACGCTTACTTCCTGCTTTAAGGAAGAACCGCTCAATGCCGAATGCGACATCGAGAAAGCTTATATACATGTTGACGAACCGCTTGATATGTTCGTCAAGAAAACCGATACATTGGCTACTACCGACCAGACTGCCAATGTAGTGACGTTCTCGGTGCGCAAAGGCACCGACCGCACAGCCGTGGCACCATTGTTTCAGATTACTCCGGGTGCCACAATTTCTCCTGAAAACGGTTCTACTCAAGACTTTTCTAATGGCGGTGTTACTTATACCGTGACTTCTGAAGACAAGGCTTGGAGTCGTACCTATACCGTACGTGTCAACGAAGTGGCTGACCACTCACCCTTATACGATTTTGAAAACTTCTTCCTCGAACCCGGTAGGGAAAGATATTATATCTGGACTGACATCATAAAGGACAATCCTGAGGACGAAAACGAAAGCGGCACACGACTGCTCAATTGGGCTTCGGGCAACGCTGGTTTTGCTATCGTGGCTGGCAATAAGACACCTGATAAATACCCAACAGCTCCTCTTGAGGAGGGATATAAGGGTCATGGCGTTTGCCTTACTACCCGTTCGACGGGCAGACCAGGCAATGCATTCAATATGCCTATCGCTGCCGGCAACATATTTACAGGCGAATTCTATTCCAAGTCAGCAACCTCTAAACATTTGGAGGCTACCCATTTCGGTTCAGGCGACTTCTGTGTGATTACAAAGAAGCCGCTTAAGTTTAGCGGTTATTATCAGTATACACCTGGTGCGAAGGTTACTAACCGCCAGAAGCAAGTGCTTGAAGGCGTGGTAGACAAGGGCGACATCTACGCCGTACTGTTCCGCAACACCATAAAGGACGAGAATGGCGAAGACCAGACATTCTATCTTGACGGCACCAACGTAAAGACGAGTCCGCAGATTGTAGCTATTGCAGAGGCACCCGAGATAAACAAGACCGAGGGTGGATGGAACAGATTCGAAGTGGAGTTCAATTACCGTGCAGCACTCGACCCCGTCGTACTTGCCAACCGTGGCTATAGCCTTGCCATAGTGTGTACATCGAGTATAGAGGGAGCCAACTTCCAGGGGGCTGTGGGCAGTAAACTGCTCGTTGACGAACTCCATATTCTTGTCGATGAAGAATAAACAGTCGGCTAAAAGCAACAACATCTAACACCGCAACAGATATGAAAAGATATATTCTTGCCTTATTGCTCATAACGCTTACTACAGTACAGAGCATGGCAATAGGCATTTTCGACGACCTGCGCTATCACGTGCGACTGGGCTACAACATCGGTGGCACAGCTCCAATAGGTATGCCTGCATCTATACGTACACTCGACAAGTACACATTGGGCAACAATATGACCATCGGACTCGATGCCTACAAACCTCTGGCTGAACGCTGGGGACTTATGGCTGGATTCCACTACGAGAACAAGGGTATGCGTACCGATGCCCGTGTGAAGAACTATCACATGGCGATACGTTACGGTGACGATGTGATTGAGGGTATGTTTACTGGTCAGGTGGTTACAAAGGTGACTGAATGGATGCTTACCATGCCGATACAAGCCACTTACAACGTGTCGAAGAAAGTACGCCTTAAGGCAGGACCTTACTTCTCTTACGTAATGTCAAACGACTTTTCGGGCTATGCTTACGATGGTTATTTGCGAGAGGGCAATCCGACTGGCCAAAAGATAGAATTAGGACATGACGACGGAGAGCGTGGCGACTACGACTTCACAGACGACTTGCGCCACTGGCAGTTTGGTGTTGACGTGGGAGCTGACTGGTATTTTTCAAAGCGCATCGGTGCTTACGCCGACTTGGCGTGGGGACTTTCTGCCGTATTCCATAAGCGATTCAAGACAATTGAACAAAAGCTCTACCCCATCTACGGCAGCGTAGGACTGATGTATAAACTGTAATATAACATTATATAAAATAAAACAAGACAACAATTTTATAAGAAAGGAATAATTATGAAAAGATTTTTACTCCCGGCTTTCGCGCTTGCTCTCGCAGTAAACGCTAACGCCACAAGTTTTAAGGCTAACATGTCTGCTGGGCAGCAGACTGAGGCACAGGTTGCTGATGGAAGCAAGACTTTTAGCGGAGACTTGACCGTATATTTGGAAGGTGGAATATTGATGGGTACAACAGAGCAATCAAAAATCCTGCTGACCAAAGAATCTGACGGCAAATATACATTCGTTCTTAAAGAATTCAACGTAGCTGGCCTTAAAGTTGGTGATGCTACCGTACCTGGAATTGAAGGTAAGGAAGAGAATGGTACCATTACACTTGAAGCAACAGATGTAGAAGCAACTGTTGCCGGTGGAGATTTGGAAGGAAATGTAAGTACAATTACAATGTCAATGAAAGCTACCATTAAGGGTGACTATATGGTTGCTGACATCAGCAAAGTTGATGTACCTAATGTAGCAAAGGCTTACGCATCATTCGAATCAAAAGTATATCCCTCAATTACACTACTTGATGATTTTGAAGGAACATGGGAGAAATGTATACCTTGGGACACCGCTGGTAACAAGAAACAATCTGGCAAAACTCCTAATGGATGGTGCGTATCAAACGTTTACACTTCAATCGTATCAAAGCCATTTGTAGTTGGTACTAGTCTTGACATTTATAATGACGAAAGCGATTTTGCTGTAAATTTGAAAAACACAGACTATGCTGGGCAAAATATTCCTGCATATATGACACTTGGTACATCATGGGCAACTGCAGTTGGAGCTGATGGTCATGATGCTGATGGCGGTTCATTCGGTGGAAAAGATTTCACATCTCGTCCAGATGCAATCAGTTTCGACTATATGCGTGACGATTCAAAAGGTCCAGAAAACGCAACTATTGTAGCATATCTTTGGAAAGGAAAATATACACAGCACAAAGTTCCAGGAAATACTGTATTATTACCTTGGAATCTTAAAACTTGTGACATGATTGACCGCGATCGTAACATCCTTGGTATGTCAACAGATAAAGGTGGAGATGTCACAACTGAAAACAATGCTACTTGTATTGCATCATTCACACACAATATAACAAAGAGCACCGATAACAAATGGGAAAGCCTTACAATTCCATTTGAATACAAAACAAGTGACACACCAGAAAAGATAAATATCATCTTCTCGGCTACAGACTATTTCGACCGTTCAAAGATTGTGTCTGGCAATTCTCTCTGCGTTGACAACGTGAAGTACGTATACTATCACTCTCTCAGTGATATCAAGCTCAACGGTACTACAATCGACGGATTCAACGAGAACAGAACTGAGTATACCGTAAAGGGCAACATGGCTGACTACAAGAATGCTCTTGATTGCACTCCTAAGAGCGCAAACTCAACCAAGAATGTAAATTGGAATGATGCTGAAAACCTCGTTACAATCACTGTTAAGGGCAGCAATTACGCTGAAGACAACGAGAGCAAGACTGTATATACAATTAAGTTCGAGGGCACTGGCACTGGCATCCACAACGTTACATCAACCAGCACCACTACTGCCAATGGCGCAATCTACGACCTCTCTGGTCGTCAGCTTAAGACCATGCAGAAGGGCATCAACATCGTTCGCGGTAAGGACGGTAAGATGATCAAGGTGATGAAGTAAAAACATCGACAACGACAGTTCGCAATAACTACTGCGGCACAGAAGCAATGCAAAAAAGCTTCTGTGCCGCAGTTTTTTTTATTATAGCAAGTAAAGGCAAAAGTCGAAAAGACAAGAACAAGGCAATCTGTAGGAGGAGGGTGTGTCAAAAGTCAATTATATGGGTTGAATGCAACAAATGTAGGAGGGTAGGGCATCCCTGCCCTACCCACTCTGCCTTCATTTTCAGTAGATTGAGTGGGTATAGCAAGGATGCTATACCCTCCTACTAATAGCCCTATTCTTATTTTTTCGACTTTTGACACACCCCCCTGAGCAGTTAGCTTGAGTATTCTTGTTATTAATCATTTGCGACGTTGCTTGCTCAGGCTATGGCGGGGACGTCATAGCCTCCTACTCATTGCTTGCGGCATTATTCTCCGCAAATTTGCGGAGAATAAACCAGTTAATCTCCGCAAAACTTGCGGTAATGACCGATAAATCGTAAATTTGCCAATAAAACATTTCGGATATGGCACACAAATACAACGGAGCAACACAATATATATGGCAACACGCCGATTGGCCAAACATGACGGTAGACATGCAGGCATTGGCAGGTCTTGTTGCTGAGACAAACTTGCTGCGCGGTCAGCTTATGGGGCGAGTGTCGATGTTCGGCTTTGAAGAGCAGAACACGTCAATGCTCGAAACGATGACTTCCGAGATTGTACACTCGTCAAAGATTGAAGGTCAGACGCTCAGCGCCGACAGCGTGCGCTCTTCGCTTGCCACCCAACTCGGATTGAAATACGACGGATTGCCCCAAACCGACCACTACATAGAGGGCGTTGTGCAGGTGATGCTCGACGCTACACACAACTTCAGCCGTCCACTTTGCTTTGAGCGCATGTTCGGATGGCACCACGCTCTGTTTCCTAACGGATACAGCGGAATGTACAAAATCAGTGTAGGTAAATGGCGTGAAGGCAAGGAGGCAATGCAAGTGGTGTCGGGAGCGATGGGAAAGGAACGTGTACACTATGAAGCTCCGCCTTCAGAAGAGGTGCCACGAATGATGAACGACCTGCTCGAATGGATTGAGGCGAACGACTCCAAGACCGATCCGCTCATAAAGGCGGCTATCGCCCATCTATGGTTTGTCACCATTCATCCCTTCGACGACGGCAACGGACGTATATGCCGAACCATCACCGAGATGCTGCTGTCGCGGGCAGACCATACGGGCAAGCGCTACTATAGTCTGTCGTCGCAGATTCTGCAGAACCGTAAGGCTTACTACGACAACCTTGAGCATGCGCAGAAGGGTGGAATGGACGTGACGGAATGGGTGGCGTGGTTTCTCAGTACACTGAAGGACGCTATCAACGCGTCGCTCACCAAGACCGAGAACGTTGTACGCAAACGCCAATTCTGGAACCGGCATGAGCAGACGCCGTTCAACGAGCGCCAGCGCAAAATGCTCAACCGACTGTTTGACGGATTTGAAGGCAAGCTGAATTCTTCAAAATGGTATAAGATATGCCATTGCTCGCAGGACACTGCAACACGCGACTTGAACGACCTTGTCAATAAAGGCGTACTACGGAAAACCGACGATGGCGGTAGAAATACAAACTATGAATTGAACGAATAATACACTTACATATATGAACGTAAAGATAGAACCCTCATGGCACGAGCACTTGCAGCAGGAGTTTGAGCAGCCTTACTTCGCCCAGCTCACCGACTTCGTGCGTCAGGAATATACCACCCAGACTTGCTATCCGCCGGGTAGCCTCATCTTCAACGCCTTCAATCTGTGTCCGTTCGACAAGGTGAAGGTGGTGATAATAGGTCAGGACCCTTACCACGAGCCTCGTCAGGCGCAGGGACTGAGCTTCTCCGTTGCCGACGGAGTGCCTTTTCCGCCGTCATTGCAGAACATCTTCAAGGAGATACAGAACGACCTGGGCAAGCCGATTCCTGCCTCGGGCGACCTTACCCGTTGGGCTAAGCAAGGTGTATTGCTGCTCAACGCCACTCTAACTGTACGTGCCCATCAGGCTGCATCGCACCAGCGCCACGGATGGGAGACGTTCACCGATGCCGCCATACGTGCTCTCTCAGCCGGTCGCGAGCACCTCGTATTCATTCTGTGGGGCGGTTATGCGCGCTCAAAGGCGCAACTCATCGACCGCTCACGCCACTTCATCCTCGAATCGGTCCACCCCTCGCCGCTCTCAGCCAACCGTGGCGGATGGTTCGGCAATCACCACTTCTCACGCTGCAACGCCTATCTCGAACAGTACGGCATAACACCGATTGAGTGGTAGGAGAAATATAACATTTAACATTAAACACTTAACATTTCCAAAAGGATTCCTTTTGCAGTGTAAAAGGACTCGTTTTGCACCTCAAAAGGGCTCCTTTTGCAAGGTAAAAGGACTCGTTTTGCGAGCCAAAAGGACTCCTTTTGAAAAGCAAGAGTTTTCGAGGTGCCCGAAAGGAGCAATATGAAGGGTATAAAACAGTAAAATTGATATAACAATACTCTGTTAATTCTAACGTAATCGTTTGAAAATGAGGGAGTTAATTAACGTAATATAACTAATAAAAT
>URDM01000107.1 GCA_900546575.1 uncultured Prevotella sp. | reverse complement strand
TGTGGGCGTTGACGGATTCGAACCGCCGACCCTCTGCTTGTAAGGCAGATGCTCTAAACCAGCTGAGCTAAACGCCCGATTGCTTTAACTTTCGTACTTTGCAGTATTGCTTAGTTCTTTAAAGCGAGTGCAAAGGTATAGCATTTTCATGAAACCTCCAAATGTTTTGAAAACTTTTTTTCAAGAAAAATCAAAAAAACTTGGAAAAAGATGGGAAACAAGCGATTTTCGAGGAATATCATCCGGTATTTCAACCGCATTCGGGTTAAATCGTATTTCTTCTCATCTTGTCTTTCATTTCTTTTCGTGTTGATTTTCATTTCTTTTCGTTTCGATTTTCATTTATTTTCGTGTTGATTTTAAAAAGGAGTCCTTTTGCACATCAAAAGGACTCCTTTTACACTCCAAAAGGACTCCTTTTACACCTCAAAAGGACTCCTTTTGCACACCAAAAGGACTCCTTTTGCAAGCTCACCCTATTGCAGCAGGGCAAAAGGGGCAGTTTCGACGCAAACTTTTCGTTCAAATTCCACAATAATTATATAAAAGGGGCGTTATACGAATGTGTTTAAACGCATATACATATATATAATAGCCACTCTGACGCTTACGCTTGTCTCCCTACGGAGCCATGCGCAATACGACGTGGCATTCAGCCATTACTTCGACATGGAGCCGTCGTTCAATGCCGCATCCGTGGGCAAGGAGTCTAAGCTCAACGTTTCGGCGGCTTACGCAATGGACTTTGCCGGATTCAAGCACAACCCTCGCACCATGTACGTCGGGGCTGACATGCCGCTGTATTTCCTTAAGTCGTATCACGGAGTGGGCTTGCAGTTCATGAACGACAAGATCGGACTGTTCACCCATCAGCGTCTCGCCCTACAGTATGCCTTGCGCCTTAAGATGTTCGGCGGGCAACTGGCGGCGGGCATATCTGCCGGACTGCTCAGCGAAACGTTCGACGGCACTCAGCTCGACCTTGAAGACACGAGCGACCCGGCTTTCTCTTCGTCGAAGCTCGACGGCAACTCTGTCGACCTGGGCGCTGCTCTGTACTACACTCACCGCAACTGGTATGCCGGACTGTCTGTGCAGCACCTTAACTCGCCGCTTATCAACTTGGGCGACAAGAACGAGCTGCAGGTTGACGCCACATATTATCTCACGGGCGGATGCAACATACGTCTGCGCAACCCGTTCGTCACGATAAAGCCCTCGTTTCTGGTTCGTACCGACGCAACGGCATGGCGAGCCGACATAACGGGACGCGTTGTATACAACAACGATAGCAAGATGATGTATGGCGGAGTGAGCTACTCGCCTACCAATTCGGTGACGTTTCTCGTTGGCGGACGTGTACACGGCGTGCTGCTGGGCTACTCTTACGAGATGTACACGTCGGGCGTCAATCCCGGCAACGGCAGCCACGAACTGTACGTAGGCTATCAGGTTGACCTCAACTTAGGCAAGAAAGGACGCAATCTGCACAAGAGCGTCAGAACGCTGTGAGAATGTTGAATGTTGAGTGTTGAATGTTGAATTGGTCGGCTTCGCCGATTAGGAATTGTTCAATTTTGAATTAGCAAGGCTCAGTAAGGCTTTAAAAAGGCTCAGTAAGGCTTAAAAAGGCCCAGTAAGGCCCAGTAAAGATTATTAATAACACAACATAGATGAATACAAGAAAAAGCATATTGATTACGGGCATCGTGGTGTTCACCATGATACTCAGCGGTTGCTTCGGCGGCAAGATGGCTACGTCGGGCGGACGCGGAGGCGAAGTTGTAGGCGTAGGTGGCCGCAGCTTTGTCGAACCTACACCTTACGGCATGGTGAAAGTGCCGCGCGGATACCTGCACATGGGCATTGATGCCCAGAACTCATTGTGGGGCAAGCAGACACCTGTAAAGGACATCTCGGTGGACGGATTCTGGATGGATGAGACCGAAGTAACCAACTCCAAGTACAAGCAGTTCATCACGTGGGTGCGCGACAGCATTATACGCACACGTCTTGCCGATCCGCAGTATGGAGGCGACGAGACGTACATGATAACCGAAGACCGCTACGGCGAACCCGTCACCCCACACCTCAACTGGAAGAAACCGCTGCCACGCAAACCAAACGAGGACGAGCTGCGCGCCATTGAGAGTGTCTACACCCGCAATCCCATTACGGGCGAGAAGATGCTCGACTATCGTCAGCTCAACTACCGATATGAGGTGTACGACTATACTGCTGCCGCTCTGCGCCGCAATCGTCTGCGCCCCGAAGAGCGCGTGCTCAACACCGACATCCAGGTTGACCCGGATGAGGTTGTGATGATTTCGAAGGACACGGCCTACGTCGACGACGAGGGACGTGTTGTTCGCGAGACCATCAACCGACAGCTCTCGGGTCCGTGGGACTTCCTCAACACCTACATCGTCAACATCTATCCCGACACCACCTGTTGGGTCAACGACTTCCAGAACGCCGACAACGAGACCTATCTGCGCAACTATTTCTCCAATCCCGCATACAACGACTATCCCGTTGTGGGCGTGACATGGGAGCAGGCAAATGCCTTCTGCGCATGGCGCACGGAATATCTGCTGAAGGGTCTGGGTCCGGAGGCACGCTACGTGCAGCGCTATCGTCTGCCGACCGAGGCTGAATGGGAGTATGCCGCTCGCGGAAAGTCAGGCACGGAATTCCCTTGGGAGGACAAGAGCGTGAAGAGTGGCGACGGCTGTTTCTTCGCTAACTTCAAGCCCGACCGCGGCAATTACACCAAGGACGGCAACCTTATCACATCCAAGGTGGGCATCTATCAGGCTAACAGCAACGGTCTGTTCGACATGGCGGGCAACGTGGCTGAATGGACCAGCACCATATACACCGAGGCTGGAGTAGAGGCAATGAACGACATTAACCCAACGCTCGTGTACAACGCTGCCAAGGAAGACCCCTACCGACTCAAGAAGAAGAGCGTACGCGGAGGTTCGTGGAAGGACCCGGAGTCGTTCATACGCTCGGCATGGCGCACTTGGGAATATCAGAACCAACCGCGCAGCTACATCGGATTCAGATGTGTGCGCAGCCTTGCCACTACCTCAAGCGCCAAAGAAAGGATGAAGGGTAAAAGAGTAAAAAGGTAAAATGGTAAAAAAGTAAAAGAGTAAAAAGGTAAAAAAGTAAAAAGGGATAGTTAAACAAAACATACGACTATGACAGTTTACAGCAAATACAATATAGTTTACCATCTGCAGAAGTGGATGGACAGCGTTCCCGGACAGACGTTCCTCAACTATGCCTATAGCTGGGGTGCTTCTATAGTAATTCTCGGCACATTGTTCAAGCTGACTCACTTGCCGGGTGCCAATCTGATGATGTTCGTAGGTATGGGCACGGAGGTCATCGTGTTCTTCCTCTCGGCGTTCGACCGCCCGTTCGACAAGACCCAAGACGGTCGCGAACTGCCTACTCATTACGATATGGATGGCGAGAACGGTGGCGAAGCTACTGCATCGGCAGCCGTGCATAACGTGAATGCAGCTGCCGTGAATAACGTGAATCAGGCTGTACCAAATGTGAATGCAGCCGTATATAATACGAATACAGTTGCTTCCAATACCAACGCTGCTGCACCTAATGCCAACGCTGCTGCTTATAATATAAATAATGTGGAAACAGCACCGAACGCCCAAGGCGCTCCCGTAGCAGGTTCCAATATTATAATAGGTGGCACACCGGGCACACAGACTTTGGATATGGGCACTACTCCCGAGATGGCTTCGCAGTTGGCAGATGCACAGACCGGCTATCTCGAAGAGCTGAAGCGTCTCACCGAAACTCTGCAGAAGGTGTCAGAGCAGAGCGTACGTCTCACTCGCGACAGCGAGGAAATGGAGAACCTCAACCGTACTCTCACCGGAATATGCAAGGTCTACGAGATGCAACTCAAGGGGGCAAGCCAGCAGATTGGCACCATCGACGAGATAAACGAGCAGAGCCGACGCATGGCACAGAACATCGAACAGCTTAACAGCATCTATGCACGCATGATTGAGGCAATGACGGTGAACATGCAGTTAAAGGTAAAAGAGTAAAAAAGTAAAAGAGTAAAAGAGTAAAAAGCCCCAAATTGCCACTGGCTGCAATTCAAAATTGAACAATTCAAAATCGCAGGCGAAGCCGAGAACAATTCAAAACTCAAAACTCAAAACTCAAAATTCCCAATAATGGCAATAAAGAAACGACCTATATCTCCTCGCCAGAAGATGATAAACCTCATGTATCTGGTGCTCATGGCAATGCTTGCGCTGAACATTTCTACCGAAGTGCTCAACGGATTCTCTATTGTCGAGGAGAGTCTTAACCGCACTACAGCAAACTCATCGAAAGAGAACGAGGTGCTGTATGCCGACTTTGCCGACCAGATGAAGGCAAATCCGCAGAAGGTGAAGGAGTGGTTTGAGAAGGCAACAGCGGTGAAGCGAATGAGCGATTCGCTATACAACTACGCCCAACAGCTCAAGATTGAAATAGTGCGCGAGGCTGACGGCAAGGATGCCGACGTAGCCAACATAAAGAACAAGGACGACCTTGAGGCGGCAAGCCACGTGATGCTGGCACCGGGTACGGGTCAGGGCGGACGATTGTTCCGTGCCATCAACTCGTTTCGCGAGCGCATTCTCACTATGGTCACCGACCCTCATCAGCGCTCAATTATCAATAGCAACCTCACCACAAAGCTCTCTCCGAAGGCCCACACCATGGGCAAGAACTGGCAGGAGTATATGTTTGAGGACATGCCTGTGGCTGGTGCCGTGACGCTTCTGTCTAAATTGCAGAGCGATGTGCGCTATGCCGAGGGTGAAGTGTTGCACTCGCTCGTGGCTAATATCGACATGAAGGACATTCGTGTAAACCGTCTCAGCGCTTTCGTCATTCCCGAATCGCGCACCGTTATCAGCGGCGACCAGTTTGCAGCACAGATAGTAATGGCTGCCGTTGACACCACACAGCAACCTGAAATATACGTTGGCGGACGACGCATCAGCAACGGACTCTATCGCTTCACAGCCAATGGCGTGGGCGAACATTCGTTTGGAGGATACATCACCATGCGCGACGGAGCCGGCAACACAATACGCCGCGACTTCACACAAAAGTACACCGTTGTGGCACCAAGCGCAACCGTGTCTGCCGACCTTATGAATGTGCTCTACGCTGGTTATGACAATCCTATCAGCGTGAGCATTCCGGGCGTTCCGCTCAGTGCTGTTCAGGCTTCTATGTCGGGCGGAGCGCTGCGCAGCATAGGTATGGGCCGTTACATAGCACGACCTACTACAGTAGGCAGCGACGTAACCATCAACGTGGCAAGTAACAACGACGGACGCTCACGACAGATGGGCAAGTTCACATTCCATGTACGCAAGCTGCCCGATCCGGCTGCATACATACAGATAGGCAGCGACCGTTTCCGTGGAGGAGCAATGCCCAAGGCTTCGCTTATGGGCACCAGCGGCATCAAGGCTGCCATCGACGACGGAATACTCGACATACAGTTCCGTGTTACGGGATTCGAAACCGTATTCTTCGACAATATGGGCAATGCCGTACCAATGGCTTCCAATGGCGCCAACTTCACCGACCGACAGCGCGATACGTTCCGAAAGCTGTCGCGTGGCAAGCGATTCTACATATCGCGCATTACTGCTGTGGGTCCCGACGGCATCACACGCAAGCTCAATGGTGCTATGGAGGTGATTGTGAAATAAACGTAGTGAATTATCGTAGAAATGAAATAAACGTAAACAAAGCACAATGAAAAGACTACTCTCTATATTGTTCATTGCTCTGCTCTGCACCGATATGGTGTCGGCGCAGCCCGCTGCACGACTTCGCGAGCAGGCTAAAAAGCAACAGCAGACTACTCAAGGGCTGAGTCTGCGCGCTCAGATATCGTTCCCTACGCAGAAGGCTGCCGGTGAGGATGTGGCTTGGCGACGTGACATCTATCGCGAACTCGACCTCAACAACGAGGCTAATGCCGGACTGTACTATCCTGTTGAACCTATAGGTCAGCAGATGAACCTCTTCACATACATCTTCAAGCTGGTGATGCGACGCGCCATTCCAGCCTACGAATATCGTCTCGACGGCAACGAAGTGTTCGACGAGGCTTCGAAGATTAACCTTAAGGCGTTTCTCGACAACTACCACATCTACTACGAACGTACCGATCGTGGCACTCATATCGACGACAGCGACATCCCGTCGCGCGAGGTTACTGCCTATTACATCAAGGAGTCGGCTTACTACGACGACCATAACGCCATGTTCCATACCAAGGTTCTGGCGCTGTGTCCGATACTTAAGCGTGAGGATGATTTCGGTGATGCTGCCACAAGCTATCCACTCTTCTGGGTGCGCTACGACGATTTGGCTCCGTTTCTTACCAAGCAGACCATCATGACGAGCAATCTCAACAATGCCGCAACTATGTCTATTGACGACTTCTTCACAAAGAACATGTATCGCGGAAAGATATACAAGACCACCAATATGCTCGGCAAGACCATTGCACAGTACTGTCCTAACGACTCGGCTGTTGCCAAAGAGCAACGCAAGATTGAAAAGCAGCTGAAGGATGTGGAGCAGAGTGTGTGGGGGAAACCGGAACCTAAGGATTCGCTCGACAGTATTGCCCGACTGGACAAGAAGGCTGCCAAGGCTATTGCCAAGCGCAATCGTCGTGCTTCAGGTGCACGCACTACTAAGGTGAAGGCTTCACGTCCGTCACGCAGTTCGTCAGTTTCGCCTGGCTCTTCTGCTCGTGTCACCGTGCGACGCCAGCGCCACTAATACACCTTATATATTATATAGTATAACAATAACAACAATAAAAACTATTAGAGTATGAAAAGAATTATCACATCAGCGGCAGTTGCAATCGTTATGTTGCTCGCTACCACAAGTGCTCAGGCACAGATAAAGTTTGGATTGAAGGGCGGTCTTAACGTGACAGACATGAGTCTGAGCAAGGAAGTGTTTAACGCCGACAATCAGGCAGGCTTCTTCATCGGTCCGACAGTCAAGTTCTCATTGCCCCTTATTGGTCTGGGCATCGATGCAGCAGCACTCTACGACCAGCGTCAGGCAAAGGTTAAGGGCGAAGTAGGCTACGAACAGATTACCATCGAAGAGCGTTCGCTTGACTCGAAATACATCAACATACCCATCAATCTGCGTTATGGCATTGGACTGGGTTCGGTTGCCAGCCTCAACTTTTTTGCCGGTCCGCAGTTCGGATTCAATGTTGGCAAGAAGCATCAGGAACTTGTCGACGATGCTACATGGAATCTTAAGTCGTCGGCTTTCAGCGTAAACGTAGGTGCCGGCGTTACTATTGCCAGCCACTTCGAACTCTCTGCCAACTACAACATTGCTTGCGGACGCACTGGCGACGTAACATTCGAAGATACAGTAAACAAAGTATTCAAGAAACACGGACGCGCCAACGCATGGCAGATTGGACTGGCGTATTACTTCTAACGAAATAGTAGCAAAGGTCTTAAACTTAGGAGGAGGGTGTCAAAAGTCGAACAAAGCGGGCTGAAAGCCCAATAAGCTCATAGGAGGGCGTGTCAAAACTCTCTTATTCTAAAAAAATCACAAAGCCCTGACTTTCACAAGCCAGGGCTTTGCTATGT
>URDM01000106.1 GCA_900546575.1 uncultured Prevotella sp. | reverse complement strand
TTCTGGTCATCCTCCCAATTACCATCATAGAAAGCACCACCAGCAAACGTATACTTACCCTTGCCTTGTCGTTTGTCTTGTTGCCAATAGCCATCGTACTTATCACCATTATAGTAGTACATCACACCATGTCCCTGCTGATAGTCACGATACCACATTCCAACATACTTGTTATTGTTCAGAAACCAGTAAGTACCATATCCATGTTGTTGGTCTTGGAACCATTCTCCATCGTATTTCTCTCCGTCCGAGAATGTATACACACCTTGTCCTTGGCGTTTGCCCTTAACATATTCGCCTTCAAAAATGTCACCATTCTTAAATATGGTAGTACCTTTGCCGCTTGGCTTGCCCGATTGCATCTGTCCTTTATATTGTCCTCCGTCATGCGTTGTGCACGAACCAAGAGTTATTTTCTGGGCACTTACATGAGCCGACACTATAAACAGGAGTAATGCTGATAATATATGATTTTTCACGTTTTCTTGTTATTATGAAGTAATTACCTCCAAAATTATCAAATTAAAACGAGATAGCAAAATGAATTTAGGATTTTTATATAAAAAGACAAAAAAAGGAGGTAATACCATTAGTACTACCTCCTATATAAAAATAAGATTGACTTATTTTACCTTCTCAACGATGGCCTTGAAAGCCTCAGGGTTGTTAACAGCGAGGTCAGCGAGGACCTTGCGGTTAATCTCGATACCAGCCTTGTGAAGAGCACCCATAAGTGTAGAGTAGCTCATGTTCTCAAGACGAGCAGCAGCGTTGATACGCTGGATCCACAATGCGCGGAAATTGCGCTTCTTATTGCGGCGGTCACGGTATGCATATGTGAGACCCTTTTCCCAGGTGTTCTTTGCTACGGTCCAAACATTCTTGCGTGCACCATAGTAACCCTTGGTGAGTTTCAGGATTCTTGTTCTCTTTGCTTTAGAAGCAACATGATTGACTGATCTTGGCATAGTTTCTTTTTTCCTTTAAATGTTTGACTAATTAAATTAACGGAGGCAGAGCAAGTCGCGAACCTGCTTCAGGTTTGAACGGTCTACGATAGTCTCACCAAGGAGGTTTCTCTTCTGCTTCTTTGTCTTCTTAGTCAGAATGTGACTGTGAAAAGCGTGATGACGCTTGATCTTTCCAGTTCCGGTAAAGCGGAATCTCTTCTTTGCACCGGAGTTAGTCTTAACTTTTGGCATTTTTTTGTTTGTTTAAATTGTTATTTATTATGTGTGGCAACGCATATACCAGGGCGTTACGCACAACTTATCATGTTGTCTTTCTGCTGACGGGGCTTGCATTTCTCGCCCTCTTTACTGCTTTGACTGGGCTTATTCCTCACCCTGAAGTGCCTTGAGTGCCTCGGCGCTCACCTTGGCGTTGGCAAGGAGTCCGCCGTTAGCGGGCATTGCATTCTCCTCGGTGTCCTTGGTGGTCTTGGCTTCTGCCTCACGCTTCTCGCGGTCGAGCTTCTGCTGGCTCTTCTTCACTACGCCTGCCTTCTTGGGGGCGAGATAGAGGAACATCTTCTTGCCGTCGAGCTTGGGCAGCTGCTCTACCTTGGCATACTCCTCGAGGTCGTTGGCGAAACGCAGCAACAGCACCTCGCCCTGCTCCTTGAAGAGGATTGAGCGGCCACGGAAGAACACGTAGGCACGTACCTTGTTGCCCTCGCTGAGGAACTCCTGGGCGTGCTTGAGCTTGAAGTTGTAGTCGTGCTCGTCGGTCTGAGGTCCGAATCGGATTTCCTTCACCTCAACCTTCACCTGCTTGGCCTTCATCTCCTTGGCGTGCTTCTTCTGCTGATAGAGGAATTTGCTGTAGTCAATGAGACGACAAACCGGGGGCTGGGCATTGGGTGAAATCTCGACAAGGTCGACGCCTTGCTCTCTCGCCATGTCCAAAGCATGACGTGTAGGCATAACAGTAGAGTTACCGTCACTTACTATACGTACTTCCCGAACGCGAATCTGCTCGTTCACGCGGTACTGGTTTTTCATTTTGTCATTCTTCATTAAACTATTTTTGATAAAGCTGTATTTAAAAGCGGGTGCAAAGTTACCCTTTTTCGGCCAATCGGCAAAATATTTATTGTGTTTTTTTGCCTTTCAGCCCCAAAGTTCGGAGTTTTTAATTAATTTTGCATCATCTTCTAGCAATATTTCATACATTATTATTAAAAAAGATGATGCAATCTATATTTATGGACATTATGCCGTCGCTGCATTTCACAGGACTTGTACTGGCTGTCGGCACGTTTCTCATCATTGGGCTGTTCCACCCTATCGTCATCAAGGTGGAGTACTATTTCGGCACTCGCCTGTGGTGGGTGTTTCTGGTTGCGGGCATTGGCTTCATAGCCGCTGCCATGCTTGTGGCTAATGTCATGGTGTCGGCCCTGCTGGGCGTGGTGGGTGCCTCGTGCCTGTGGAGCATCGGCGAGATTCTGGAGCAGCGCCAGCGTGTCAAGAAGGGATGGTTTCCGATGAACCCCAAACGAAAGGAGGAGTATGAAGACTGAACTCATCATGGTGGGCAAGACGGTGGACAAGCTCTACACCAAGGGCATAAGCGACTATCAGGAGCGCATCGGCCACTACATGCCGTTCAACATCACCGTGATTCCTGCGCTCAAGAACACCAAGAGCCTGTCGGAAGACCAGCAGAAGCAGGCTGAGGGCGAACTGATTCTGCGCCTTATCCAGCCGTCGGACACGGTGGTTCTGCTCGACGAGCATGGTGCCGAGCGCACGAGTATGGAAATGGCTACGTGGCTGACGCGCAAGCAGCAGACGGCACGCCGACTGGTGTTCATCATAGGCGGACCGTACGGATTCTCTGCCGACGTGTATGGCCGTGCCGACGAGAAGATCTCGCTCTCGCGCATGACGTTCTCTCACCAGATGGTACGGCTAATATTTGTTGAGCAGCTCTACCGCGCCTGCACTATCATACGTGGCGAGAGCTACCACCATGAATAATGTTGAATGTTGAATTTTGAATGTTGAGTTGGTCGCCTACGGCGATGTCGAATTGTTCAATGTTGAATTGTAGTGAACAAAGCTACAATTCAAAATTCAAAAATTCTTCATCGCAGGCGTCAGCCGAGAATAATTCAACATTCCACACTCCACATTCAACATTCAAAACTCATCAAACCCCTAAGAGCGGCAATATCGACGGGGTGAGGAGCGACGTGAATATGCCATTGAGCGTGAGTCCGAGGCTGGCGTAGGCACCGTGCACCTGACTGCGGTCCATCGACGTGGCTGTGCCAAGGGCGTGAGCCGCCGTGCCCATAGACAGACCCTGTGCCACGGGATTCTTGACGCGTGCGAAACCCATTGTGCGATAGCCACATACGGCACACAGCAGCCCGACAGCCACCACTACAGCAGCCGTGAGCGACGGAATGCCACCCACAGCCTTGGTCACCTCCATGGCAATGGGCGTTGTGACTGACTTGGACGCAAGCGACAGGATCACCTCGCGCGAGGCACCCATCTCCTTGGCAATCCACACCACCGACACTACGCCTACAACGCAGCCTGCCAGTTCGGAGAGAAGTATAGGTGTGAGCTGCTTCTTGATGGTGGACAGCTGCATGTAAAGGGGCACGCCCAACGCAACAACAGCCGGACGCAGCCAGAACTCAATCATGTGGCCGCCCTTGTTGTAGGTCTCGTAGCTCACGCCCGTAATCTTCAGAAAGGCTATGATGCACACTATCGACACCAGTATGGGGTTCATTATCACCCAGCCTGTCAGTCGGCGCAGCAGCTTGCCTACGAAGTAAGAACCGAACGTGAGGGCTATCAGAAAAAATTCGTTTGAAAAGTATTCCATTGTTTTCGTTATCCTTTTTTATATTTGTCCCATGAGACTTCCATCTCTCATTATCTTCCATGGCGACTTCTGTTTCCTTGTCATCGACCATGGCCAATTATACATCTTATCATTATCTCGCCTGGGGACTTCTATCTTAGTTTATTCCTTTGTCTCGCCCTTTATCTTGTCCTTTGCCTTGCCATAGCATTGGTGAACCCATCCTGTCACGGCGAGCACGAGCACGGTAGAGATGACCGAAGCTGCAACGATGGGCACAAACTCGGCCTTGATTACGTCGAAGTAGAGCATTACAGCCACTCCAGGCGGCACAAAGAAGAATCCGATGTTGCTGACAAGGAATTCGCTGATGCTGCGCACCCACTCAAGGCGTATTATCTTGAGCTTGAGCAAGAGCGTGAGCAACAGCATGCCGATTATGCTCGACGGCAGGGGGATGTGGGTGAGATAGATGAGGAGTTCACCCACGGCAAGGCAACCGAAAAGGATTGCCAACTGACGAATCATCATAGTGTTTTAGGATTACAAGTGTTGATTATTCACGTTAAAACTTATGTTTAGAGACGGCAAAGGTAAGGATTTACGGCCAATGAAGCCAAAGGAATGCAAATATAATACAACAGAGCACAAATATAGTGACATAAATCAAATATATAGCCCATATTGGCTGACGAATAAAGGCACATAAAAAACCCGTTGCGTAGTCGGAATGAACTATACAACGGGTTCTCTATATATTGGATTGAGGGCTTGATTCTACCCCATCCTATTTCTACATAACGTCTTAGTTGTTGACGCTACCGCCAACAATATCGAGCAGTTCGTTGGTAATAGCCTGCTGACGGCTCTTGTTGTACTGAAGGTTGAGCTCGCGCAGAATCTCGTCGGCATTGTCGGTAGCGGTCTGCATTGCCACCATACGGGCGGCATGCTCGCTTGCTATGCTGTCGAGCAAGGCTGTGTAGAGCATCAGGTGAAGATACTTGGGGATGAGCTGCGAGAGCACGGTATTCATGTCGGGCTCTACGATGAAGTTGTCGTTGAGCGGACGAACGTTCTCCTCTGCCTTGCGCTCCTCTGTCGAGGCGTTCTTCTTGAGATACTCCTGCGCCTCCTTCGAGGTCACGGTAGAGTTGAGGTCGCGAGTGCGGTCGCGCTTCAGCTCCTCGGTGATGTCGATAGGCAGGAAGGTCTTGCGGGTCAGGATCTGCGAACCGGCGCTCTTAAAGTGGTGGTAGACCATCTCCACGCGGTCGATCTCGCCGCTAACGAACTTCTGTCCTATCTCGCGGGCTATTTCAATACATTGCTTCACGTTGGGCTTTTCGGCAAGACCTGTGAAGTCGCCAGCCACATGAAGCCCCATTTTAGCCGTCTTCTCTGCAACCTTGCGTCCTATCGGATAGACAACGATGTTGTCCTTACCGCCCAGACTCTCCGAATACTCGTCAACGATGTGCTGAAGCAGACGGATGACATTGGCATTGAATCCACCACACAGACTGCTGTTCGAGGCGTAGACCACCAAGGCAACACGCTTCACAGGGCGCTCCACGTTGAACACGGTAGAAGCGTCGGCCTCTGAGGCGAGGAATGTCTTGAGGATGTGCTCGAGCATCGTCTCGTAGGGAAGCATGTTCTCAATCATCTGCTGGGCATGGTGGAGCTTTGACGAAGCCACCATCTTCATGGCACTCGTAATCTTGCGGGTGCTGTTGACGGATGTGAGTCGGTTCTTGATTTCTTTGAGTGACGGCATAAGCTATTACTTTTTATACTGACCTGCTACGTCGGCCATTGTCTGTTCGATAACGGCTGTGAGCGAGTCGTCAATCTTACCACTTGCCAGAGCGTCGATGACGTCGGCGTGCTGTGAGCGAATCTTGTCGAGGAATGTCTCCTGACACTCGCGCACCTTCTCTACGGGCACGTCGTGCATCAGGCCATGAGTTCCACAATAGATTATAGCTACCTGCTCGCCTACGGGCATCGGGCTGTACTGCGGCTGGATGAGCAGCTGGTTGTTCTTGCGTCCGCGGTCGATGGTCATGGCTGTCACGGCATCCATGTCGCTTGAGAACTTGGAGAAAGCCTCGAGCTCACGATACTGAGCCATGTCAATCTTCAGCGTACCAGCCACCTTCTTCATACTCTTGATCTGAGCCGAGCCACCTACACGCGATACGGAAATACCTACGTTGACGGCAGGACGGAAGCCCTGGTTGAAGAGGTCGCTCTCAAGATAAATCTGTCCGTCGGTGATTGAAATCACGTTGGTAGGAATGTAGGCAGAAACGTCGCCAGCCTGTGTCTCGATGATAGGCAGGGCTGTGAGCGAACCGCCTCCCTTGACGTGACCCTTCATGCACTCAGGCAGGTCGTTCATCTGCTCGGCTACCTCCTGCTGGTCGTTGATACGTGCTGCACGCTCCAACAGACGTGAGTGGAGATAGAACACGTCGCCAGGATAAGCCTCACGTCCTGAAGGACGACGCAGAATCAACGACACCTCACGGTAGGCAACAGCCTGCTTTGAGAGGTCGTCGTAGACAACGAGTGCCGAGTAGCCACGGTCGCGGAAGTACTCGCCGATGGCGGCACCTGCGAACGGAGCGTAATACTGCATGGCTGCAGGGTCGGCAGCTGTAGCCGCTACAATGATTGTGTAGGGCATGGCGCCGTGCTGCTTGAGGTTCTCCACAAGAGCGGCAACGGTAGAAGCCTTCTGGCCGATGGCCACGTAGATACAGTAAACGGGCTTGCCTGCCTCGTAGAAACTCTTCTGATTGATGATTGTGTCGACGGCGATGGCTGTCTTACCAGTCTGACGGTCGCCGATGATAAGCTCACGCTGTCCGCGGCCGATAGGAATCATCGAGTCGACCGACTTAAGTCCGGTCTGCAACGGTTCCTTAACGGGCTGGCGATAGATAACGCCCGGAGCCTTGCGGTCGAGCGGCATCTCGAAAGCACCTGTCATGTCAATCTCGCCCTTGCCGTCGATGGCCAGTCCGAGCGGATTGATGACACGTCCGAGCATATTGTCGTTGACACGGATAGAAGCGATGCGCTTGGTACGCTTTACGACCATGCCCTCCTTGATGCCCTCGGTAGAACCCAGAAGCACACAACCCACGTTGTCCTCCTCAAGGTTCATCACGATAGCCATAGTGCCGTTCTCGAACTCGAGAAGCTCGTTGGCCTCGGCGTTGCGGAGTCCGTAGATACGGGCCACACCGTCGCTCACCTCAAGCACAGTACCCACCTCGTCAAACTGCTGGCTGTTGTTGATGCCCTGCAGCTGTTCGAGAAGCACCTGTGACACTTCGCTTGGTTTTATTTTATCTGACATATACTTCTAAAAAAAGTTAGTTAATTAAGCTGCGACAGAATGGTGTTGAGCTGCTTCTTCACGCTGGCATCCATACGATAGGTGTCGTACTCGAGCACGAATCCACCTATAATATTCGGATTTACCTCGGTCTGGAACTCAACCGTACCATTTGTCCTTCCCTCAACCAACTGTCGCATCTTCTTCTCCGTAGCGGAGTCGATGGTGCAGGCAGTCGTTAGTTTAGCACTGATTAGATTGTTATGCTTTCTGTACAGAGTAACAAACGAGTTGGCGATGAATTGCATGATACTCTCACGGTCTTCTTTGAGCACAAGGGCGACGAAACGCTTGGTCAAGTCGCACGATCCTCCGGCTGCTGCCGTGAGGAGCAGACTCTCCTTCTGCTTCTTCGAGAGCATGGGATTATCTATCGTAACCCTCAGCGCAGGCGTCGTGGAGTAGCAATGGGCAAGGCTCTGCATGTCGGCATACACCTTGTCGGCCTCCTTAGCCTCAATGCCCGCCTTGAGCAAGGCGCGTGCATATCTGACCGATATTAATCCT
>URDM01000105.1 GCA_900546575.1 uncultured Prevotella sp. | reverse complement strand
GATAATCAAGTAGGTAACAAATAAGAAATATAGTCTTTCAATGTACATCGCTGATACAACGCCGAAAGCCCCACGCCGATGTAAGTATATAGTAAGCCACATTGACAACAACCAAAGAACCGATTGAAGCCAATGAGGGCTGTATACAATACACCTCATGAGACGTTCCCGTTGCTTTGTTTTTGACAATCAGTTTGAAGTTGCGAAGTTCTTATGGCGTCAAAACCAAAGCGTACAGTTACGCCTTATTATGTATATATGCCTGCCCAACCTCTGCCCGTTGGGGCTTTCGGTATGGATATAGACGTTACAAAGGTAACACTTTAACCATGAAAACCACTTTATTTGACTGGTTAAGTATTATTTTAAGGTCTGATTTAACATTATTAAATATAAATATGTCAAAGAAATCCACTTTGCGTATTTTTCTTGCTAAAAAGAATCTTATCCCCTTTACAAAACGGTTTGAATCTTCAGAAAATCTCGTTAATTTGCTTGAATCACGAGGTTTACAAATTTGTGATAGAAACAAAGCCATACAGTACCTTGACAACATTGGTTATTATAGATTGTCAGCTTATATGTATCCTTTGTTGAAGATGCCCAAGACAGCACATTTTTATAAGAAATATGACCGTGGATAAGATTGCCAAACCAATCAAAGTCCAATATCTATTCGGAACGGCCGGTGGAGTTTCCTTGAGCTTGCGAAAAATGAAGTAGGTATAAGGTGGAAATGCAATGCCCTTATACGAGGAGGTCTCACGGACGTACGGTGGTGTGAGAGGTCGGTAAACATGAAAGTAGGAGATAAACACCTATGATTAGTGTTTACCTCCTACTCGATTTAATATCCGAAAATCTCTTCTGTAGAAATTCGCTTGATTGGAGCGATTTTCTCAAGAGCCTTTATGTCGAGGTTCTTCTCATCGCCGAGGATGAGGTAGCGCCACGGCTTGCGAGCCATATTCTCGTTTTCAAACTTCACGATGTCTTCGAGAGTCAATGTAGGCAACTGCTCGTAAACCTTGCGACGCAGGTCGTAGTCGATGCCACGCTGCTTGGCTGCGAGATACGAGTAGATGATGTCGTCCTTGGTGATACGCTCTGAAGCGATGCGCTTTATTGTAGCCTGCTTTGCCAGTTCGAAGGCTGCTGGAGTCTGCGGCAGAGTGTCGAGAATGTTGCTGAACACGCGGATGCAGTCCATCATCTTGTCGTTTTGTGAGATGATGTAGGTGAAAGCATAGTTAGGATTACCCTTACGACGTGGTGTGGCGTAGTTGGCAAATGCGCTATAGGCAAGTCCGCGGCTTTCGCGCAACTCCTGGAACACTACTCCGTTCATGCCACCACCGAAGTACTCGTTGAACACTTCAATCTTGGCTTCGTCCTCCGGGTTCCACTTTTGTCCCTCGTTGTGATACTGCACCATATATATGTTCTTAGCCTCGTAGGGTGCAATCCATATCTCGTTGGTCGGAGTCTGCTGCATTGTGTATGGACGGCCTGTAGGAACATCAGCCGGCGACTTTGCCACAGCATGATTCTTGTCGATAGTGGCTACGAGCTGCTTCTCGCTCAGCGGACCGTAGTAGACGATGCTGTGCTTGTAGTTCTTCAGATTGCCAATCATGTCTACGAGAGTCTGCGGATTAGCGTTCACGAGTTCGGCGCTGTCGGGTATGTTGCGGAATGAGTTGTAAGCACCAAATTCGCCATACTGCTGCAGAGCACGGAAGTTGGCCTTCTGGCTGAGCTTGTTGTCGCGACGCGACTTGAGTTCCTGCTCAACAAACTTGCGGTAAGCGTTGTGGTCGACCTTGGCGTGGTTGATGACGTCCTCCATAAGGGTCATAGCCTCCTGCATGTTTTCGCCCAATCCACGGAGCGAGATGACCATATTGCTATTGCTTAAGCTTATGTTGTACTCGCATGCCAGCTGATAGAAACGCTCCTGCACCTGCTTAGCCGACATCTTGTCGGTGCCGAGATAGTCGAAGTAGTTCTTGGCATAAGGCAACCACTTGTTGGCTTCTTCGCCCATTTCGAAGTAGTATGCCAGGTTGAACAGCTGGTTCTGCTTGTTCTGAATGTAGTAGACGGGCAGCGCACGCTTGGTCTTGGTCTGTGTGAAGTCGGTCTTGAAGTCGAGGAATCGCGGCTGTATAGGCTCCACCTTCGAGTCCTTTATCTCCTTGACAAATGCGCTCTGCATGTCGCGGTTGGTTGGGATAGCTGTGATTGACGGCTTGTCAATCTTCTTCTGCGAGGCGTCTTCGCCCTGCTTCTTGTACACGATGGCGTAGCCGTCAGTAAAGTGGCGGCGTGCGAAGTCTACAATCTGTTGCTTGGTCATAGCGGCAATGCGGTCGAACTTCTGTACCTCGGTCTGCCAGTCGCGTCCGTTGACGAATGTGTTGACAAAAGCGTCGGCACGCTTCTCGTTATCGTCGAGCGATTGCAGGAATTCGAGTTTCATGTTGTTGACGATAGCAGGCAGCAGCTTGTCGCTGAATTCTCCCTTCTTCAGCTTCTCGATTTCGGCAAGGATAAGGCTCTTCACTTCGTCAAGGCTCTGACCCTCGTTAGGCATTCCGGCTATGATGAACTGCGAGTAGTCGCGCATGGCATAGTTGAAAGCCTGAGCAGCCTGGCAACGCATGGGCTGATTGATGTTAAGGTCGAGCAGTCCTGCCTTGCCGTTGTTCAGAATAGACGAAATCACCTCAAGCGTATCGTTCTGCAGAGTAGCTGCGCCATCCATCTTCCATGCCATCATGATGTTATCAGCCTCTTTGCCTATGACGGTTGAACTGGCAGGCGATGTGAGGTTCTTCTGCACGGGGAACTGCGGATAGACAACATTGTCGCTCTTCTTCCACGAACCGAAATACTTGTCGATGGTAGCCACTACCTTGTCGGGATCGAAGTCGCCAGCCATACATATTGCCACGTTATTGGGCACATAGTAGTGGTGGAAATAGTTCTTGATATTGGTGATTGACGGGTTCTTCAGATGCTCCTGCGTACCGATAGTGGTCTGTGTGCCGTACGGGTGGGTAGGGAAGAGCAGCTTGCCTATGGCAGCAAACTCCTTGCGTGTGTCGTTGGTCAGAGAGATGTTGAACTCCTCGTACACAGCCTCAAGCTCGGTATGGAAACCGCGTATAACCATATTCTGGAAGCGGTCGCCCTGAATGCGTGCCCAGTTCTCCACCTCATTCGACGGAATGTTCTCCACATAGCAAGTCACGTCGGTAGAGGTATAGGCATTGGTGCCGTTGGCTCCGATTGACGACATCAGCTTGTCGTACTCGTTAGGGATGAAGTACTTGGCTGCAATCTGCGAAACAGAGTCAATCTCGTGATACAGCACACGGCGCTGAGCCGCGTCGGTTACTGTGCGGTAGTGCTCATATCGGCGCTCAATGTCGTCGAGATAAGGCTTTTCCTTAGCATAGTCGGATGTGCCGAACTGGTGGGTACCCTTAAACATAAGGTGCTCCAGATAGTGGGCAAGACCGGTAGTCTCGGCAGGGTCGTTGCGCGAACCGGTACGTACGGCTATGTACGTCTGGATGCGCGGCTGCTCCTTATTTACCGACAGATAAATCTTAAGTCCGTTGGGCAGGGTGTAGATGCGTGTCTGCATCGGGTCGCCCTTAACGGTCTCGTAGTTGTAGGCTGATGCCTGGCAGCCAAATCCTAACAGCAGGAATGAGGCAACAATTAGTGATTTGAATTTCATTTTATTGTTCTGAAATTTGTTACATATACATTATTATATATACATTATTTAAGTTTCGCAAGCGAAAGTAGTTAAGAAGTTAAGGAGTTATCGCGCCCTTCGGTCGCTAAGGAGTTAAGCCATTAGTTTTTTTCTTAATTTATAGCTTTAAAAGCATTTGGCTTAACTTCTTAACTCCTTTAACTACTGAATTCTCTGAACTTGCGAAAGTTCAATACATTATTACATATATAGCTTCTGGTTTTCGAAGTCCACCTCCTTATCAAGCTGTTCGTTGAAGTTGCGTAACACTTCCTCTTCAACGTCGCCCAGCTTGTATTCCTTTGCAGCGTCCTTCTTTATTTCGGCTATCCATGCCCGTCGGGCTGTGATATAGTCGCTCTTGACGCGTTCCACATTTTCCTCTGTAAGCGATGTAAAACCATAGTAGTCCATAATCATGCGATACGACCATGCCCAACGATACTCAGAGTACATGGCATTAATTTGTTCGAAACGTTCGGTCAGAGCCTCAGTCGTGTCGATGTCGCCTGATATTATGTCGTCAATAATGCGTTGTTCTTCCGATTCGGGCAGCAGCAGACCGGAGATGTCTGTCCACGATCCTGTGCCGACAGTTGTGGTAGGTACTACCGGAGCATGGCGTTTCAGCACGGCACCCATATATATGCGTAGAGCTATGTCGTAATATTTGATGCCCTTGCGTAGCGACGAGTTCTTGATGACATATTCGTGATAGTTGTATGTCGAAACGTCTTCGCCCGAAGCTTCGCGCAGGTCTTCCAGTATCTTCTTGCCACGCAGAATCTCGCCTACGGTAAATGGCGACAGCCAGTCGAAGTTGACTATGCTCTTGCGAGCGCTGTCTGGTCGCATGTCGCGCTTGGGCCATTTGCGTATGTCGCGGTAGAGGCCAACTGTAGTGAGGTTGCGTCCGGGAACAAGATACATGGTGTCGTTGTAGGCAATGAGATAAGAGAAGGGCAGCGAGCGTGTGTCGGGATGATACATCAGCTTGCCGAAGCATACCGAGAAGGCTCCTATGTGTGCCGGCATCAGTATGTAGGCTCCGCTGGCTGTCTTGGTTCCGCGCTCCAGGGTGCCGTAGTGCATGGGTCCCATCTTATAGGCATGGTTGGAGAAGTTGGTGGCTGAGCCAGCGTTGTAGAACGAGAACTGTCCGCCAATGAGCAGCGAACTCTTGTGATGTGATGCTGTGAACGGACCGCAGAATGCTGCGCACGCCTCGCCGTTCGACATATACGAGTTGGCGAAGAACACGCTTCCAGCCGCCGTAAATCCGTTGCTCAGCTTGCACGCCTCGCCAACGAAGCAGTCTTGCATCTTCACGCTGTTGATGATAGACGATCCGTCGCTTATGATGGAGTTCTCGCAAATCACGCCCGTGCCTATATATACCGAAGCGTTGCTGTTGCTCATTATGGTGCAGTCGCTCAGTCGTGAAGCTCCCGAAATCTCGCAGTCGTCGTATATTACGGTATTGGTTATCTCCTTGGTGTTTACTATCTTCACCCTATTGCCAATCGTAGCCATTTCGGGCGATGTACGTTCTATCTCCTCACGTATCAGTCGGCGTATGGCATCCTTCAAAGCACGGTTGTGGAAATGCTTCACCATAAGCGCAGCCACCTGACTTGTCAGACCATGATAGAGTATGAGGTTTCCCTCGCCCACCTCGTTGAGTACCGAAATGAGGTTGCCTTCGCCATAAGTGGCTCCGTCGGTAGTTTCCATGGTGCATACGTTTGAAATGATGCAGTCGTTGCCAATGACGTAGTTGTTGATAAATCCCGAGACGTTCTCGATTAGGCAGTTGTCGCCAATGGTCACATTACGCAATGTGGCGTTGTTCACGCCTGAGTGTTTCATGAAGCCGCGGCTTACCTCCACGTTGTTGTTGAATGCTCCGAGGCTTATGTTGCCGTAGAACATTACACGATGGAAGAAGTTTGGCTTGAAATCGTCGCTCACTTCAATTCGTTGCCAGTCCTCTGCCCAGCAGCTGTTGGCTTGTAGAGCTGAGATTTCGTTGTCGGTTAAGTTTCTTTTTCCCATGTCGTTTTTATTGACTGAACTTTAGCAAGTTCATAGAATTCAGAAGTTAAAGAAGTTAGCACTCCCTACGGTCGCTAGAATTTATAGCCATTACTCTTTTTGCTGAATATTCAGCTATAAGACATACGGCTTTAAATTCTATAACTTCTTTAAATTCTATAACTTCTGAACTTGCGAAAGTTCAATTATTGATTATTATGGTGTTATTATGGTGTGGTGTTGCCTCCTTTTATTCCACCTCATACAGGAAGTCGTTGTACGGATATTTCTGTACGTGCAGTTCGCGCACCTTCTTGTATATTGTTTCGCGGAACTCGTCTATATTCTCCTTTTCCTTTGCCGATATGAACATGCAGTTTTCGTTGAGGCGTGCCATCCATGTGCGCTTCAGTTCGTCGAGTGTGATGTTCTCCTTAGTGGCAGGCGTAAGGTCGTCCTCCTCCTTTTCGGTCCACGAATAGTTGTCAATCTTGTTGAAAACAATCATCGACGGCTTGTCGGCGCAGCCCAAGTCCTTCAGAGTATTCTCCACTACATTTATCTGTTCCTCAAAGTCGGGATGTGAAATATCTACTACGTGTAGCAGCAGGTCGGCTTCGCGCACCTCGTCGAGAGTCGACTTGAACGAGTCTACCAAGTCGGTAGGCAACTTGCGTATGAATCCTACTGTGTCAGCCAGCAGGAAGGGCAGATTGTCAATCACCACCTTGCGCACGGTAGTATCGAGCGTAGCGAACAGCTTGTTTTCGGCAAACACCTCGCTCTTCGACAGCAGGTTCATGATGGTCGACTTGCCCACGTTGGTATATCCCACAAGAGCCACACGTATCATGCGTCCGCGGTTCTTGCGTTGTGTGGTCTTCTGCTTGTCTATTTCAAGCAGTCGTTGCTTTAGCAGGGTGATGCGGTTGAGGATGATACGGCGGTCCATCTCGAGCTGCGTCTCACCCGGTCCGCGCAATCCCACACTACCCTTGCCGCCACCCGAACCGGAGCCGCCTCCTTGTCGCTCAAGGTGAGTCCACAGTCTCTGCAGACGTGGCAGCATATAGCGGTATTGAGCCAGCTCCACCTGAGTCTTGGCGGCAGCCGTCTGAGCACGCATGGCGAATATGTCAAGAATGAGCGATGTGCGGTCGAGAATCTTCACGCCCAGCTCCTTCTCGATGTTGCGTATCTGTTTGGCAGAGAGTTCGTCGTCGAAGATAACCATTCCCACGGGGCGTTCGGCATCTTCCTCGTCCTTGATATACTGGGCTATCTCCTCCAGCTTGCCCGAACCCACGTAAGTAACCTGGCTTGGTCCGCCCACGCGCTGCGTAAATCGCTTCACGGTAACGGCACCTGCTGTGTCGGCGAGGAATTCCAGTTCGTCGAGATATTCTTTGGTCTTTGCCTCGTCCTGGTCCTTAGTGATAAGTCCAACGAGTATGGCGGTTTCCGCCTTAACTTCTGATATTACAAATTCTTTCATCCAGTATGTATAATCTTTTAAAATACAAAATTATACAAAATACTTCACATCCGCAATTTACTGAATGTCAATTTGCTTAGTGCCGCCCATTTTTGTTGTTATAGTTCGTTCGGGATGCGTTCGGGATGCGTTCGGGATGGAGGTTGGAAATTTTAATTGATTCATCAGATATTTCGAGTGATGATGTTATAAGTTCAAGATTCAGACAAAATTGGCAATGCAAATATTAGGAGGCTATGGCGTCCCCGCCATAGCCTGTGCAGTTAGTCTGTGTTTTCCTGTTATTGATAATCTGCACAGCCTGCTTGCTCAGGCTATGGCGGGGACGCCATAGCCTCCTACAGTTTGTACTTATTAAATATAGTGTCACTCCAAATATCGGATGAGCCTTTTAATTTTTGTAATCCTTAATTCCGCAACACTATAGTTTAATATTATTTATAAGTGCCTGAGCAACAAAAAGTTACCCAGGATTTTGCC
>URDM01000104.1 GCA_900546575.1 uncultured Prevotella sp. | reverse complement strand
AACCGCATGTACGGTGGTGTGAGAGGTCGGAAAACGAAAGTAGGAAGAAAACTACTTCGTTTTCCTCCTACTCGATTTGACTAGCATGTGTGTTGTCTAATGGGTGCAAGTCCCTAACGAGCCCTAGTAGTGGGAATCGTCTAGCCAGAGAGACAAGGGTGTCCGTGGCGACACGGAATCTGAAAGAAGTCAGCGGCAAATATCTGACCCAACGCACAGAAACTTGATATAAGGCTACTTACAGGGATAAGGCTGCAAAAAGAGTCAAAGTCCAATAACTACTCGGAACTGCAAGTAGTAAATCAAGTGGGTATAAAATGGAAAGACAACATGCTTAACTAGTGAGGTCTCACGGACGCATGGATGAAGATGAGTTATTCGATGCACCATGACGGAGTAAAGCTTGCCGTGAGAAGTCAGCAGAGGTCATAGTACCCAAGGCACGTGTGCCTATAGGGAAGGACTGAATCGTGCAGTGCAACAGTAAATGACTGCTACCTTGAGAGTCTTTTGTAGTCAGATGTCCGAAAAGGAACTCTCTATTCACACGATAGGACGGAATCCGACAATAGAATAGAAGTGACGTATCTCGAAGGGATGGCTGAAAACAACTTGCCACACACCGTAAGGTGTAAAAGCGCGAAACCGCCGTATGCGGAACCGCACGTACGGTGGTGTGGGAGGTCGGTAAATGTGAAAGTAGGAGGTAAATGCCTTTTATGAATAACATTTACCTCCTACCCGATTTAAGAATCAGGGAGTTTTGACACACCCTCACGGTAAATGGTAATATAATGTTACTAAGTTTTTTATTTTAGAATTTGAAAATAAAAATATGAAATTGTTTTCGTTAAATAAGTGATTTTCTCATATTTTTGTACCTTTGCCACATCTTATAGATTTTCATGTTGTATCAATGCAAATGAATATCAAGGATATATTGAATATTGTACGACTAATATGTGCTAACCATATATTTCCTGAAAGATAATTGTGTAATAGTTTGATTGTGTAATAATAAAAGGTAAGATTATGATGATGCCTAAATTTTTTTCTCCTTTAAAGGAACCACTCACAAGTCCTGTAACACTATTCTTGTTGCTGTTACCTACAACGTGTTGTTTGGGTATAGGTTCTATGTATATTAAAAATCAGATGATAATACTATTGTTGTTATTGTTGTCTTTGCTTATTTCAGTACTTTTATATTGTTTTATAAAAAATAAAAATTATGGAAAAGATTAGAAAAATGGTTGCAGTGTTGGTTTGTAATGTATTATATGTTAATAACAATTTTGTATATCAGAGAAAACATACCTTTAATCAAGTCGTTGATAGCTAGTTTACTTCCAACAATATTTGTCATTATGGCCAGTTATATTATCACAAAATAATCTTTAAATATTTATTATGTATTATGAGTTATAAGCTTTCTGCGCCATCCCGCCGTCACACCAATTCCTACAAGTGGGACTCGGCTCCTTCGGACGATGTCATACCCCTCTGGGTGGCAGACATGGACTTCGAGACCTATCCCGCCATAACCCAGGCGTTGCAGCGCCGTGTGGCTCACGGCATATTCGGCTACACACGTGTGCCCGATGCCTACTACGAGTCGGTGTGCCGATGGTTCGCCCGCCAGCACGACTGGCACTTCACTCCTCACGACATAATATACACGTCGGGTGTAGTGCCCGCCATATCAGCCGTCATCAAGGCGCTCACCCTGCCCGGCGACCAGGTGATAGTGCAGGGTCCGGTGTACAACTGCTTCTATTCGAGCATACGCAACAACGGCTGCGAGACGGTGTCCAATGCCCTTATATATAATAAGGTGGCGATGCGCTACGAGATAGACTTCGACGATCTGGACCGCAAACTCTCGCACGAGCGTGCCCGGCTGTTCCTGCTCTGCAATCCGCACAACCCCGGCGGACGTGTGTGGACACGCTCCGAGCTGACGCGTGTGGCTGAGCTGTGCCGCAAGCACGGCGTGCGCGTGGTGTCGGACGAGATACACTGCGAGCTGACGTTATACGACAACAAGTACACACCGTTCGGGTCGCTGCCCGACGAGCTGAGCTATGGTTCCATAACATGCTGTTCGCCCTCGAAGGCGTTCAACATAGCCGGTCTGCAGATAGCCAACATAGTGTGCCGCGACGCCCAAGTGCGCGAGCGCATCGACCGTGCCATCAACATCAACGAGGTGTGCGACGTCAATCCCTTTGGCGTTGAGGCGCTTATGGCAGCCTACACCGATGGGGGAGAGGAGTGGCTCGTGGCGCTACGCCGCTATCTCACAGCCAACTACGAGTGGCTCTGCCAATACATGGCAGAGGCCTTGCCCCACCTGCCCGTGATGCGTATGGAAGGCACATATTTGGCTTGGGTGGACTGCTCGGCAATAGGCGAGACATCCGAAGCGATAGAAGAACGACTGCTGCGCGAGCATAAGGTGTGGGTGAATGCAGGCAGCATGTACGGCAGCGAGGGCGAGCACTTCATCCGCATCAATATGGCGTGCCCGCGCGAAAGGCTCGAAGAGGGGGTGAAGCGGATAGTTGAAGGGCTGGCAGATTGGAATAAAGATTAAGGGAAAAAGTTGCGGTTGATAGAAAAAATCAACTTAAATGAAATTTTTTCTGCCAAACACTTGACATCGCTTGCGCCAGATTGTACCTTTGCAAACGTAATCAGAAACACAGTTTGCTGATGAAACGCAGAGCAGAACAAATGGATGCATCCGCCGGACCCATGTCGACCAAGTCCGCCCAACTATGCTCTACCATGAAAAACACAAACAACTTAACACTTAACATTCAAACACTCAAACACTTAACATTACAACACAAACAATTACCAATTAAACATTAATCATTAATAATTAAACATTAGAAAAACATGGCAGTAAATTTCAAGATCTATCAGAGCAATCGTAAGGGTGGTACTAACGGAAAGTTTTATGCACGTGCAGCCCATCGTGAAACAATCAACACCAAGGACCTTGCCGAGGTGATGCAGAACAACAGTACAGTGAAGCGCTCGGACATCGTTGCCGTGCTCACCGAACTCTCGGAAGTGTTGCGCCAGGAGCTGCAGCGCAGCAACAAGGTGCACATCGACGGCATCGGAACATTCAAGGTAGGCATACACTCGAAGGGCGCCAAGACCGCCAAGGAGTTTAATGCAACCGACAATATCGTAGGCTCGCGCATACTCTTCATGCCCGAAACCACCATCGACGCCAACGGCAACCGCGTCAAGGCGCTACTTGCCGGACTCAAGGTGAAGGAGGCTGCAAGCTACGAGAGCCTCAAGTCGAAGGAGCCTGAAACCCAGAACCCGGGCGTGTAGCACCCTATACACCCATATATACACCACAGCTTTTGGCTGAACGAAACCGCCTGCTGGCATATTTTGAACCGTCATTGACTGACTATACGGTGAAAAATATGGCCGGCAGGCCTTTTTTGTGAGAAAAATACTATAATTTTGCACGTTAGGACAATACTCCCACGACGTAAAAAACAGGAAATAACAACAAGCAATCAGTATATGACAACAAAAGCTTTAAGGCGCGCATTGTGTCTTGTCGTCATGCTATGCGTGGCGATGAGTGCCGGTGCCGTGCTCAAGGAGAAGAACCTCAAGTCGACACTCTCGGTGTTGCGTGCCGAACTGGAGACATCGTTTGGCGAGCAGCGACAGAACATGGCGCGCTATGCCGCGTACAACCAGCAGCAGCACAAGCAGATGATCTCGCTCATGCAGCGCAGCGACCAGATAGCCCTGATGCTCTACTCGCAGAAGCAGGACTTCACGTTCGACATGACATACGCATGCCATGAAGCCACCGAGCTGTATCGCGAGTTCAGCAAACGACGCATGCCATACGACCGCATTATGAAGCGTATGGATGCCGAGATAGCACGCTATCAGTATCTTATGGAGACGCTCGGCAACATACCGCCGTCGCTCAAGATGCAGCAGGACATCAAGAACGGCAAGGCTAAGGGCCCGAAGTACATACTCGACAAGAACGGCAAGCAGCGACAGCTGCCCTTCATGCTCGACGAGGCGGGTCAGGCCGACCGCAAGGCGTGCCTTGCCTACGCTACAGCCCTGTGCCGCAACCTCACCAACATGCGCGCCTCGGTGCAGAAGGACAACGAGCACTACCGGCGCATATCGCAACGCCTCAAGAAGGTGAACGACTATGCCATGCAGCGATACAACGAGATACAGCACAACATATTTGTCAATGGCGACCAGAACTATTTCGAGATAATCGGCTCAATGCCTATGTCATACCATAACGCCAAGGCGGATGTGAGCGAGAAGTACAATACCGAGAAGGTGAAATCCGTCAACGGCACCGAACGACAGGTGTATTCGCAGTGGCGCGGACCGATAGTTATGGGTCTGAGCCTGTTCGTTCTGTTCTACATCATCGTGGCAGCCCTGCTGAGCAACGTGCTCGTGCGCTGGCTCGTGCCGCGCCGCTTCCGCACCGACAACTTCATGAAGAAGAAGGTGTGCCTCATACTGTTCGTTGCCATGTTCATCTTCGCCGTGTCGGTGATGGTGGCGCGCTCGTTCATGTATCACAACTTCTTCCTCATGGCTTCGAAGCTGCTCATAGAGTACGCCTGGCTGTTGTGTGCCATCTTCTTCTCGCTGCTTGTGCGCCTCACGGGCACTCAGATAAAGAGCGGTTTCCGCATCTATACGCCCATTATGCTCATGTCGTTCATCGTCATAACGTTCCGTATAGTGTTCATTCCGAACAATCTTGTGGCGCTCATCTTCCCCCCTATACTGCTCGTGTTCACACTGTGGCAGTGGAACGTCATAACGCGCCACAACGACAACATACCGCGCTCCGACATATTCTATACATGGATATCGCTGCTCATCATGACTTTCTCTACGGCATCGGCCTGGTATGGCTACGTGCTGCTGTCGGTGCAGGTGCTGATATGGTGGATGTTCCAGCTCAGTTGCATACAGACCATCACCTGCGTTTACGACATGCTCGGAGTGTACGAGCGCCGATGGCTCAGCCACCGCATCCACTCGGAGAAGGAAGCCGAGAAGGCACGCAAGGGCTCGCTGCTCAGTGTCATCACCGTAAGTCACGGCGCACACATCAACGTGACGTGGTTCTACGACTTCATATACATGGCACTGGTGCCTGTACTGAGCGTGTTCTCGGTGCTGCTGTCGATATGGTGGGCTGCCAACGTGTTCGACCTGACCGACACGGTGTGGAAGATATTTCAGTTCGACTTCCTCAATGTCACCGGCGTGGTGCAGCTGTCGATACTGAAGCTGGTGATGGTAGGCTCGCAGTTCTTCGTCTTCCGCTATCTCAACTATCTCATCAAGTCGCTCTATCATAAGTATCACCGCTCTAAGATAGTAGTCAACGGCAAGCCCAACTTCACGCTCGCCAACAACATCATAGCCATCTGCTGCTGGGGACTCTATGCCATCATAGCCATTAAGATGCTCAAGATACCCTCGACAGCCATCTCCGTGATATCGGCAGGATTGGCTACTGGTGTGGGTTTTGCAATGAAAGACCTGCTCGAGAACTTCTTCTACGGCATCTCCCTTATGACGGGACGTGTGCGTGTGGGCGACTTCATAGAGTGTGACGGCATACGTGGCAAGGTGGACAGCATCACCTATCAGAGCACACAGGTGCTTACGGCAGACGGATGCGTCATAGCCTTCCTCAACAGTTCGCTCTTCAGCAAGAACTTCAAGAACATCACCAAGAACCATTCGTACGAGATGGTGAAGGTGCCGGTGGGTGTAGCCTATGGCTCTAATGTAGAAGAAGTAAGGCAGATGCTCGTTGCAGCCGTCAAGGCGCAGGCCCGCAAGAGTGCCGACGGACGCGACGTGATAGACCTGAAGAAGCCCGTAAGTGTGGTGTTCGACGAGTTCGGCGACAACTCGGTCAATCTGTTCGTGACCTACTGGGTGCTCGTCGAGGAGAAGTTCGGAATGACCGGACAGGTGAAGGAGGCTATATACAACACGCTCAACGAACACCATATTGAGATACCCTTCCCACAGCGCGACATACATATTATAAATTAGGAGTTAGGAATTAGGAGTTAGGAATTGGTTGCCTGCGGCAATTTTGAATTATTCTCGGCTGCGTTTGCATTTTTGAATTAAGAATTTTAAAAAAATATAGTTTTATGGTAATGAAGAATTTTAAGATTGTATTCGTGATGGCACTTATGTGCCTGTTCGCATCAAGCGTAAAAGCACAGAGCATTGGCGACATCCTTAAGGGTGTAGTAGGTAGTGTTGTGGGCGACAAGATGACAAGCGAGTCGTCAATCAAGGGCACATGGAAGTATTCCGCACCGGCTTGCGAGTTTGAGAGCAGCAGCGTGCTGGCCCAGGCAGGAGGCAGTGCCATTGCCACAAAGATGGAGAACAAGGTGGCGCCGATACTCAAGAAGATGGGCGTCAACGGCATCGTCTACACATTCGATGGCAAAGGCAACTACACATCAAAGATAAAGAAGCGCGAAACCAAGGGCAAATACGTCTTCAACAAGAAGAACAAAACCATCACATTCACTCCCACCTATGGCAAGGCGTACACCGCCTACGTGTCTACACAAGGCTCGACAATGACCCTTACATTCAATTCTGACAAGCTCATGACGGTGCTGAAGACCATCAGCAACTCAACTGCCGGACTCAGCACAAGCGCTTCTGTAATCAATTCGATTATAAAGAATTACGACGGAATGCGTCTGGGATTCGAACTCAAGAAATAATAATAGCAATGCAAAACGACGAACTTGGTGTGCTCAGACGCCGATACGTGCGCTATCTACGACTCGAACGCGGATACTCCGACAATACGGTGGAGGCATACACGCACGACATCGACTATCTGCTCAACTATCTGCGCAATGAAAATCTGAAGGTGGAGGATGTGAAACTCGAACATCTTCAGAACTTCGCTGCCGTGATATACGAGTTTGGCATCGCTTCGTCGTCGCAAGCAAGAATACTGTGTGGAGTGAGGTCGTTCTTCAAGTATCTCGTGATAGACCGCATACTGAAGGACGACCCGTCCGAACTGCTTGAGGCACCCAGCGTAGGCGAACACCTGCCCGAGGTGCTTTCGACCGAAGAAGTTGACCGCATGGAGGCAGCCATCGACCTCTCCAAATGGGAGGGACAGCGCAACAGGGCCATCATCGAAGTGCTCTTCTCGTGCGGACTGCGCGTGTCCGAACTCGTCAACCTTAAGTTTAACGACGTGTTTGAACGCGAGAAGTTTCTGCGCATCATAGGCAAGGGCGACAAGGAGAGGCTCGTGCCCATATCCGATGCTGCCCTGCACGAAATCAAATTGTGGCTCTACGACCGCAATCTGATGAACGTCAAGCCCGGCGAACAGGACTATGTCTTTCTCAACAGGCGCGGTGCCCACCTCACGCGCACCATGATACTGATAATGATAAAGCGCACTGCCGACGATGCAGGCATAACCAAGACGGTGTCGCCACATACGCTGCGCCACTCGTTTGCTACCGAACTGCTCAAGGGAGGCGCCGACCTCAGGGCAATACAGGAAATGCTGGGCCACGAAAACATTAAGACAACGCAAATCTATACTCACATCGACATAACCACACTGCGCGAGGAAATACTCACACATCACCCGCGTAACAAAAGAAAAAACACCCGTGAATAATTAATTAAAACTAAGAAACGTAGCTTTTCCATGGCTTAATGCTTGTATATCAAACTAATGTGTTAATTTTGCACGTCCGCTTAATTAATACTCTGTTAATTCTAACGTAATCGTTTGAAAATGAGGGAGTTAATTAACGTAATATAACTAATAAAATTTGGCT
>URDM01000103.1 GCA_900546575.1 uncultured Prevotella sp. | reverse complement strand
CTCGTTGTACATCCACACAAGAACGTACAACGAGTTTTTTGTTATTTATATTGGGAGTTTTGACACGCCCTCCACTCTGCCTTCATTTTCAGTTGATTGAGCGGGTATAGCAGGGATGCTATACCCTCCTACAGATAGCCTTCTTCTTATATTATCGATTTTTGACTCACCCTCCGCTTCGTTCTACTTACCAGTCAGTGCATAGCTCGACTTCCACTGCATGCGTCCAATGCAATTATTCATTATCCAGCGCATGCGTATTGCCTGATCTTGAGATACAGAACAATGCACACCACGAGGGTCGTCCATGATGTTTTCGGCACGGAAGTAACATCCGTTCATTGTCTTATACCAATCCTTGTTACCACCAGTAGAAGTGGCAGCATAATCGATTGTGTCGTCACAATAGTCGGTGCCAGCCTTGGTGTTGGCATAATTGCATGTAGGCAACAGACCATAGAAGAGACCAACGTAATAACCCAATTCGTTATACCCCTGCTTCTTGTTGTTGTTAGATACGTAGAAGCTGCGCTCGGCAACATCAAGTTCAGAGAGTTTGTAAATTATTCCAGCCTGCGAAGGAGTGAGTGTCTGATTGGCATACGGCTGAAGTTTCAGTCCCTTGGGCAAATCTGTAGCTTCTGTACTGACATAACACGGTGCACATTTGGCTGTAACGTCGTTGGCAAAGTCGCTCACCACACCCTTACGGTCGCTCACGAGCCATACATTCAGATAATGTTCGGCTGACCACAGCAGATGTTCTGACTCTATAATAGTACTGATGTCGCTGCCATCCTTCTGCGCAAACGCTCCATCAGATATTGTCTTGCGGTCTACACCAGGCTCGACAAGTCTGTTGCCGTACTGGTCGTACTGCGCCATGACAAACTTTATATTGGCATTTACACCAACCGGATTCTTCGATATGGCTCCACTGAACATATTGTTCAGACGCTTCAACTGCATCTCTATACGCTCAAGCTTGTACTCTCCACCATAATTGTCAATGTCGTCCTTGGTCTGCAGCACATGGAAGATGACAGGAATGACGAGTTCCTGTGTAAACATTTGCTTCATTGACGGTATTATGGTGAACGATATGGGGTCAGACTCCTTGCCAGTAGACTTGATTCGCGCCTTAATGGTCACCGTCTTGCCAACAAGTGAAGCATCAGATACGGATATTGTACGCCCTGCTGTCACGCCAGGCGTGTCGGAGGTGTACTCTATCCAGTCGTCGTCAACACGTGTGTCGGGCACCTGTGTACCGCTCTTGGTGTAAACGGTTGGCTGCAATTCTATCTGTGCATTGCCGTCGGCAATCAGATACTTCTGATTGGGTGCTATCGACACTGCATCAACAATGGCAGGATCCACCTTGCTGTTGTCATGAAAAATCTCCTCGTCGGGCGAACATGCAGTAGCGACAAGTACTGCCGCTGCACCGAGCCAGAAACTCTGTATTATTGATTTCATTGCTTTCATATTTGGTTTTTATAAGCCTTTTCTCTATATATACATGTAATCACTAATATACAATCACGCTCTCCCAACCCGGATTCTGCTCCATCTTCTTGTTGTATTGCATCTCGCGTGCAGGTATAGGGAAGCAGTATCGGAAGTCATCGGCAGTGAGATAGTTTTTCTCGCCAGCAATGGTTCGCTCCATAGTGTCGCCAAAACGCTTCATGTCGAGCCACACCTTGTCGCCCTCCATATAGAATTCCTTAAAGCGTTCGTCGTGTATTGCCTTAAGCAAAGCTTCACTGTCATTGCCTATTGTAGGCAAACTGCCGGTGTATCTATGGCTGCGGAACTCGTCGAGCACAGCTTTACCCTCTCCCGTCTTGCCCTGACGCACCAGCGCCTCGGCCTTGATAAGATACATATCAGCCAATCTGAACGGCATAATACATCCCTGCGACATGTCCGAACCTATGAGGTTGTACTTGTCGTTGTGGGTGCCGTCAGCCGAGAACCACGCCTTCTTGCGTATGTCGTTATCAGCAAATTTACGATAGTTCACCTTGTTTACAAGTCCATCTGCTACTCCGCCGTCCTCGTAATATGCATATGTGAAGTCACAGATGTATGTCCAGCGACCATCAACTATGCGCAGATAGAACTCGTCGTTCTTCAAATCCTTGCTGTATGCATTGTCCGAACAGTCGAAAATAGTCTTAAGCATATCGGCAGACGAAACAAGATTGCGTCCGCGCATAGCTGCAGTGGCATGCTGCTCAGCGTTGGCCCAATCGGTGTCGGCAGCTGCTCCAGAGCATGCTTTCCATGCATACACGTCTGCCATCATTGCATTTATGAAATCAGCATTCCACGCACAGTTCCAATCATTGTAAGTTGTCTTTGTCAACAGGTCAAGAGCCTGATTGCAATCGTCCAATATACGTTGGAACACCTCGGTCTGCGATTTGCGCTCGGGCATTGCTTCACCTATCTCCTTTTCGGGAGTCAGATACACGGGGATGCCCAAACGATTGTCCTTCATAGGCGAATAGAACTGCAACAACTTGTAGAATGCGTATGCACGCCACGTCAAAGCTTCGCCCAATACACGGTTGCGAAGATTCTCGTCAGAGCCCTCAGCGGTTGGCACCGAACTGATAATAAGGTTGATTGGGCCAAGAAAGCTATAGATATTGTCCCAAGCAGAACTGTTGGTGTTGAGCCATGTCAAAGCATTCTTGCCCGTCTGAGTATAGACATTATTAGTACGGTCGTAGTAATATGACGACTCTGTAGTAAGATTCGACTCACCAGTATATATCGACAGCGATCCATCTACCTCACTACTTGGGAAAGGTAAAGTAGACAATCCTACGCCCATCACTACATCTTGCGATGGAAGTGTCGGTGTTTTAAGATAGCGCATGAAGCTGGCCAATATGTCGCGATAGTCCTCAACACTGTTCACCACCTTTGTATCGTGCGGTGTCAGTGTCAGAAATTTGTTGCACGACGACATCTGTATACAGAGCAATGCAGCTATGATGTATTTTAAGTGTCTCATCATAATTGTTATATTCGATTAATATATATATGTTTCCACTTGCTGGTTTAAGCCATAAGGATTTAGAATCCTACAGTAAGCTTGACGTTGAACTCACGTGCCACAGGATATGAGAAGGCTGAACCAGAGCCTACATCAAGACCGCGGTATTTGGTGAATGTAAGCAGATTGCGCGCATTTACACCAATTGTGAAGTTGTTCATACCTCCCAACTGCTTCATGATGTGTGCCGGCAAACGATAGCTCAACGACACATTGGTCATACGCAGATAGTCGCCCTTAGAGTATTTGTTTGATGTCACGATTGATGTCCAATAGTCTGTGTTTGACGTTGTGAATCGTGGTACATCTGTAATGTCGCCCGCAAACTGCCAGTAGTACAAATACTTCTTCTCACGATTGGTACCCGACACTGCAAGGTCGGACGAATATCCCAACGAAGCTTGCAGCGAATTGAATGTAGCCAGATTCTTTGGCGCATTCTGATAGTCGTTGAAGTTGGGCACAAGGTGGCCACACTTGAAGGTCCAGTTGGTAGTAAACTCCAGACCACGGTAGTTAAAGTATGTACCGAATCCACCCACTATCTTTGGGCGCGAACGTCCCAAGTACTGCATAGACGGCATAAAGAACGACGGATTGGTGTTCGAACCACGCATGTAGTCAATCTTGTCAGGTATGCCATTCTTGGCTGCATCATAATAATATTGGTATTTTGCCATGTTCTTGGAATTCTGTTCCAGGAATTGACCATAGGCTCGTTTGCCTGCTTCGGTAAGATAATATTGTGGGTTACCAGTTTCGGGATTAACACCGGCGAACTTCCATCCGTATATACCACCAGTCTCTTCACCAATGATATTAAGCACACCACCCTTCGACACATTCGACTTTACTGCCTCTTGATAAGAAGAATAAGAATAGTGCGACTTAACAATTACGTTCTTGTTTCGCGACAAGTTGACTGATGTAGAGAATGTCATGTCGCGTGTGTTTATCCACTTTACGTTCATGTATAATTCCAAACCCTTATTCTCCACAATTCCACCGTTGGCTTTAACCTCTGTTCTTCCCGTAGAAGCAGGCACCTGCAAGGTCTCAAGCACATCCTTGGTGCGTGTAGAATAGTAGTCGAATGTCATATTGATGCGATTATTCCACAGAGTCATATCAACACCAAGGTTGATGTCACGCTTCTTCTCCCACTTCACGGTTGGGTTCGGATAGGTGAAACTGGTAGCAAAACGATTGCCGTTATACATCTGCGAACCATAAGAAATGGTAGAGAACGGATAGGCAGTACGGTCAATGTTGCCTGTAAATCCATAACTTCCACGCAATGCCAATTCGTTTACTACAGGATTCTTAAACCATTTTTCCTTATGAAGGTTGTAACGCAGACCTGCCGACCATAACGGTGTGAAGCGATTGCCATCACCAATTACGTCAGCACCATCAGCACGATAGTTGAAACTGAAGATATAACGGTCCTTATATCCATATCGCATTGTACCAAGGAACGACACGCTACGATCCTGTCCGTCGCTTGTTGAGAACATGTTACCGATAACAGCACGCATTGTTTCGTACGATACGGGAATGTCAAACGCAGGAACACCGGTAATGCGGAAGTCCTTATAATATATAGGTGAAGTATAGCTGAAGTTGGTATACTTCTTCGACATCACCTCACTGGCAATAAGGAATGAGAACAAATGAGCATCCTTCAGATTGAACGAATAGTCAATCTGATTGCGTATGGTCCAATAATGATTTTTACCAGAGCCTTCGGTGAGTTGTCCGTTATCAAACTGGTCGGGCATAATGTTATAGTTTGCATATGCAGTCTTTGCAAACTGCTCATTTGCCCACGACGTATATGTACCCGCATCAATCTCTGTTGTAGTGGTATTGTACGACATTCCCTTGCGGAATATCGACTCAATAGAAAGTCCTGGTATTATCTCATAACGAGCGTTGAGCGTAAATTCCACGTCTGATCCATCCGATGTCTTTCGTGTATCGCGCATCTCGCGAAGGATATTGAACTTCTCGTAAACGTATCCTGACGCACGTTCGTTGGTATAGTTATTACTCAAATAGCTCAAGTCGGCTGCATACGACCCGTCATCGTTGTATGGTCGCTCATATGGATTGGCGAACATTGCATATGTAAATGGGTCGATAGCAGAAGCATTATCACGGTTCTTTCGCGAGTTTGCCGAAAGATTGACGGCTATAATAAGTCCCTTGATGGGACGATAGTCAAGCTTCATGAGCAATCCGGCATTCTGATACTTATTCGACATGAGAATACCGTTCTGGTCTTGGAAGCTAAGTGATGTATAATATGTCAACTCCTCTGAACCACCACGAAGATTAACGTTGTGCGACTGTGAGTGTGCTGTACGGAACAGTACGTCAAACCAGTTGGTATTTATACCCGACAGACGCTGCAATTCCTGCTGATATTCGGTCGGAGTGATGTATCCGTCGATGCTGCGCTTGTAAGTATAACCTCCTCGACCTGTAACGTAAGCATAGCTAAGACCGTAATTGTCAACGATAGAACGTTCATATTGCAGTTTCTCAGCCGAATTCATGAAGTTGAGATTGTTGACAGGTGCAATGGCACAATTGTATGTTCCGCTGTAGCTTACTTGTGTCTTCGAGCGGAAACCCTTCTTTGTTGTGATTACAATAACACCATTAGCAGCACGCGCACCATATATGGCAGCAGCCGAAGCATCCTTCAAAATACTAATCGACTCTATGTCGTCGGGCATGATATTGCCAACACCGTCTTGCATGATAGTGCCTGCATAGTCGCCCGTTGAACTTGTCGGCACGCCAGATGTCATAGGAAGTCCGTCGACAATCCACAACGGTTCGGTATTACCACTTAAATTGTTCTCACCACGTATGGTTATCTGCGAACGCACGCCAGGCGCACCAGAGAGCGTGGTAGAGTTGAGTCCGGCAATACGTCCGTCAAGAATACGGTCGATAGACGTCACACCTTGCATCTTCAAATCCTTAGCTGTGATTACCGCAGCACTACCTGTCATGTGGTCTTTGTTGATTACCTCCATACCAGTAACTACCACTTCGTTTATCTTATTGGCATCTTCCAGCATCGTGACACGCATCACCTTGGTAAAATCAACTACGCGTACAGTTTGCGGTTTCATTCCTATATATGTAAAAACAAGTGTGGCAGACTTCGACGTATTGGACATTGGCATGGCAAACACACCATTTATGTCGGTAGTAGTCTTTCGTGTAGAACCTTTCAGCGCCACCGTTACACCCGGCAGAGGTTGCTTTGTATCATCAACCACGACACCGCGCAGTACGTTTGCCTGCTGTTGCTGCTGCATAACTGTAGTTGGCGCTTTATCGGTAGTGGCGGCAATAGGCATGACGCACACAAACGTTAGAGCCGCAACAGTCAATCTGCGCAACATACGACAGGTGTATTTATTATTATGAATATTCAGTTTCATATATATAATATATAAGGTGTAGTATATGTTATCTAATCTGTGGGTTTGACACTATTGCCGGACACTTGATGTCCATAAGTAGTTTCGGACCTATCTGATAGTTGTATGTCATAACACCATAGTAATCGTACGAACCCATACTTTGCGGTGTGTATTGTTTAAGTCGCATAACACCCTTCACACCGCGACCTGTCTCGAAGAAGACATAGCATGTCTTGAAGTCGTCGGCTGTAGTTACTGGTATCTCTACATTACTTTCAATGATGTCGGTATTGAAATTATTGGCTTCAAGTTTGTCGAAGTCGGCATCGGTAAAGGATTCCGGTGCCTTCATATATTTAGTGTGGCATGGGAACAAATAATCCTCTTTGTGTCCCAAATGGGCACGCATTTTTATGGGCGATTCGAATCGGAAGCACTGCCCAGCCTCATCCCAATAGAGTGCTATATCTGCCATATCCTTACGACTTGCTGATGCACTTTGCGTCAAACCCGAAGTAAGTGAGAAGAAAGCCAAACCCGTTCCGAAGTCGGGATAACCAGGATTGCCATCATCAAACTCGGTAGCTGAACCCAACAACTGTTCACCATAGTACACCTTGATATTCATCTTATCCATCATTCCAGCCATACTTACATCGGTATATTCAAGCGATGTCTGCTGCGGAATCTTGCATACCTCCAAAGGTCCGTCGTATTTTACAGACACACTGCCACCGAACGATGTCTTACCATTCAATTCTACGTGATAAGAATTGCCAGACTTAGCCACCTTCAACTCACCCTCGGTTATTGCTGCCGGTCTGATTGTCTTCTGCGACTGATATTCTGACGAGCAAAAAGCACGGAAAGTATTTGACGCAGTGGTTTCGCTATAAGTATATGTGCCATCTGCTACGCCATCAACACTTGGTGAACACAACTGTATGCTTACAACTGCACCCTTGCCCTTTGCAGATGCCAGTTCCGGATTATAAGTCAATCCATTCTCATAGAGCGAAATGGTATAGTTGCCTAATTGCGTAGCTTTGTCGCTCACGGTGAAACCTTCAATGTTGTCGGTCACCGTTTCACCATTGTCATTTGTGTATATGTCTTGCCAGATGTAAGGCACAGTGTTGACAATGGAATAAGGATTACCCTGCCATATCACTGCACTACCGATGTTGAACGCATTGTCGTATAGCACAATCTGCGAGCTTCCTGTCGTTCCGTCATCATTGTCGGAGCAGGCACTGAGCAATAGCGCTGAAGCAAGGACTGCAAAAAAATAATTTAACTTTAGCATATATGATTCAATACTCTGTTAATTCTAACGTAATCGTTTGAAAATGAGGGAGTTAATTAACGTAATATAACTAATAAAATTT
>URDM01000102.1 GCA_900546575.1 uncultured Prevotella sp. | reverse complement strand
TACTATCAAAGAACTCTTTGGCTGGCAGCGTAAAACTGCTTAGCCTTTATCTCAAATTTTAACGAACTATTGATTATAGTACCCTCGTTCCATCCTCGTTCCATCCTCGTTCACTCTTCGATTTATCTTCGTTATGCTTCCGTTATGCCTCCGTTATGCTTCCGTTATGCTTCCGCTTCATTAACGGAGGTAGATCGAGTTCACTACGGAGGTAGATCGAGTTCACTACGAAGGATGAACGAATGATGAACGAAAGAACAAGGGAGATGGAAAGAGGGAAAGAGGAAACAAGGGAGAGTGAAAGAGGAGTTCTGTTTTTTTTTATTCCCAACGGACTTATAATTCGGAAATTTTATCTAAATTTGCACATTAGTTATCAAACATAAAGCGCCAAAACTCCATGTTATGAGTTTTGGCGCTCTTTTTTTGTTTGGGTTATTCTGCCATGATACTGTCATGGTATTTTGCTACAAGTTCCTTGGCAATCTGCTTGCTGTCGCCAATGGGCTTATCACTGAAGTTGCCCAGACACTGCTGCCACCAGTAGCGTTCGAAAGTGGTCACTGCATCACGATATACAGCAAAGTGGTCTTCGTCAAATGCCTTGCCCTCATCGAGTGCCTTGTTGACATGATCGAAGAACATACGCCAACGTTCGCCATAGAAAGTCTTGGTCAGTCCTGCCCATGTTCTGCTTGCATAGTCGTTGAGCAGTTGGTCCTTGTCGCTCCATGTGGTGATAAGGTTGCGTGCGTTCTGCTCATAATAGCGAGCCTCGCGCAATGAGTCGCCACCCCATGAGCGGGCATCCTTGATCCACTTGCCCACGAGGAAGAACTCCTGTGTGGCAACAATACGGTCTACATCATTGATTATGCCCATCATGTCTTTCTGCAGAATGGACATCCGGGCACGGTCACGACGATTGTAAGCCTGCTCATACTTGCGGAAAACCGTAAGGAAATGGTTGCTCAGAAGCTGACGTGTAAGGTTGGCAACGTCAAACTCATATGCCCTTTCCTTCGAGTCGGCCTGAAGCATCAGCTCAGTAGCCTGAAGCAAAGTACGGTTGGTATACTTTATGCGCGGATTGGCATAATAGGTGCGATACTTGCCGAAGGTAGGACGTATGTTGATGAGCGGACACTGACCGGGAACAGAAGGCGCCACATATATGCTGTCAATAAGCAACTGCCATGCCTGACGTGCATTCTGGTCGGCCTTGCCTGTACGTTGGTCGGCAAGGGCTCGTGTCCATGCAGGAATGTCGCGGTGGGTCTTGAAGTCCCAAGCCTTTTCGAATACATACGAATACATAAACGGATTGCAGTCGAAACCCTCAAGAGTAGAACCAATACCGGTGAAGTTCTTGCCTCCGTTCTTGAACGTATTCTCAAGCAGCTTGTTTACATTCTTGACATCGCCTACAAGCATTGTGTTGCCGCCGAAGTTGCCCAGATAGCACCAAATATATGGTACGCCGAAGTATTTGTCGGTACGCTGCCACACTTCCTGACGTTCGCAGTAGTAGTCGAGCAGCAACTGGCGGTCTGCAGGGAATGATGTAATGTACGGTTTCACACGGTCGTTGGTCCAATACTTGCGCTCGTTCCAGAACAACCAAGTCATCTGAAGCCATACGGCATCCTTATCTGCCTTCTCAAGCGCCTCATATACCTGTCGGCTTACGCGTCCGAGATATTCAGGTTCCCAACTTGGCGGCATCAATTCGTTGAAGAGGTCAATACCATAAACATGGTCGGTGCCATAGAGTTTGGTCTCGGTCTCAATGAACTTCTTCTGCACTACGGTGAAGAGCGAGTCCATAGGGTCGAGAAACGAGCACGCGTACTCATCGGGATAGCCGGACCATGCTTCAAGACGTGTTATCTTGGCTTTAGGGAATATGCGCGACAGTTCACGAGGCACGTGTCCTGCAAAAGCAGGCAGCACCGGACGCATATTGAACTGACGTTCGCGTGCTGTGATTTTCTGCTGTAAGGCAAGCTGACCGTCAAGCCACGACATTGGCAACGGACCTCCCCAATAGTCAATATTGAGCATGCGGTGCCATGGCAGATGCGAAGGTCCGGTGAAATAGGTACGCACTTCCTTGTCGCTCAGTCCCATCTCAGTCCATACCTTATACCATATAGACTCCTGACCGGTTATGGCAAGCGGAAGATTGATGCCGTTCAGAGCCATCCAGTCAATGAAATGCTCCCACTCATCCCACTTCCACCACGGCATAGTGTAGCCGAATGTACAGTAGTTGAGGAAGAAGCGGTCCTTGACACGAGCCTTGATGGTGACGGGTTTGGACACTTTTGGCATCTGTGCAGGCAAGGTGTAAGTGTCTGACTTTATCCATCCCACATCGGCATGACAATAATATTTAAGGAAATGATTCAGTCCTACAGCCATCGAATTGGCATTGTTGCCACTGATGACTGTCTTGCCACCCTTTGATTCAAGACGGAAGACATCGGCAGAACCGCTTATTTGCCTGAAATCAATAAGATTCTCATACTGCGGAGCGATGCGATGTACAAGCCCTTTGGCCACATTGACATCACTCTCAGCTCCTTTTGCCACGAGCATGACGCACAAAAGGATCAATGATGCAAAAAGTTTCTTCATATTTCTTGTTGTTTAATCAGTTGCCGTCTGGATTGCTTAAATCACATCCGTAATAATGAGCCAGTTCCTCATTATCGGCAAATACGATTGTACGGAATGTTGTCGGGTTGGTGTAAGGATTATTGTATCCAACAAGAGCCTTGTTGGTGTTAATCTCACCGGTGTTCCATCCTGGTGTCCATCCGCAATAAACGCCGTTCATGTCCTGTGCATTGTTGTAACGTTCTACGCTCGTGCCCTTATAGCCACGATGTATGCCCAGCTCCAGACGCTTTGCATCGAAGTAGTTGCGACCTTCGCCCCAGAACTCAATCTCTTTCTGATACATCAGTTCTTCGATGAATGAGGCGTTGTCGGTAGCTGTACATGTGTAGTTAGGGTTGCGGGTCTTTATAAGATTTTCGAGCGTTGTCTTTGCAGTTGCTATTCCCTTAGTGTGCATTTCGGCCTCAGCCTTGATGAAGTACATCTCCTCTACACGCATCATCGGGAAATCGGTAGCACCGCCAATGTCTTCGTTGGTATAGTTGCCGTTGTGCGGACGGAACTTGATGTTGACATACAGCCACGGCCATGCCTTGAATCCCAGCGAGCTGTTTATGCGCGAACGTATCCATGCTGCATTGCTCGTAAGACGATAGGTGGCACCGTCGCTGACACGACCATCGTATTCGGTGCTCCAGTCATCCTCATCGGTAGAGAGGTTATTGTTGTCGGCAGTCTTGTTATACTTATTGTTGATGAAGTTGCCTTTATTATCACGCTCCACCTTATAGGGTTCGCCTTCAACCTGATTGGTCGACTTGTAGAAGAAGTCAGGACCAAGCCACGACTTCTTACGGAAGTCGGTATCAGGCAAACGCTCGTACATCTTGCGGTCGAGCGAACGTCCTACACGCCAACCATAAGGTGAGAAGTCGGTCTCAGTACCAAACAACATGGCAAAGCCGAACGATCCCCACGCACCTCCATGGGCTGCGTATGTGTTGCTTTCGGAAATGGAAGTGGCAAGCATCCATGAGTTTTGCGATGTACGACTGTTGAATCCTGTGGTAGGATCGGTCCACTGGTCTTCGGTAAGCGGCGTGCATCCCGAAGTCTCTATAGCCTTCTTGGCATAATCCTCGGCTTTGGTCCAAAGCGCATTCGCATCCTTGTACTCGGCAGAAATATCGGTGTGCGATGCCAGAAACTGATAGGCACGGGCATAAAGTCCGTAAACAACGCTCAAGTCGGGCTGAACCTTGTCAGTACGTGTATAGCCCGTGAGGTAGGTTTCGGCTTTGGCAAGGTCGCTGAGCACAAGTTTGAAGTCCTCATCGACGGTTGCTCGAGGATTGTTCGTAGCGTCGGTAGTCGTCTCTGTTACGATAGGCACACCGAGATTGGAGAGGTCGTGCTCAGGCTGCGTGAATGTAAAGCGCGAGTCGGTAGGCTTCTTATACTCCATTATCTGCGTAAGCTCCGAATAGTACAGGGCACGATAGGCGTAGGCAATACCCAGATATGAACGCAGGTTGGCATCTTCGGTGTTAGGATCTACCATACCGATAATGTCATTGACAGCCTTGATGTATCCGTAGTAGACATACGACGGATAAATACCACGGTTTGATCCGGTAGCAGAAATCGAACCGTAAGCCCAAGCTCCGAGTGTGTTGTATCCGCCTATACCGTTAAACGACATTGGCGTTGTCGACGATTCGAGCATGGCAAGCAGCGAACCGTATGATATAAGTTCAATACCACCGTCGCTGTTCTCATAACCCACCATTGTGGTGTATATGGAATTGACCATTCCTTTGATGGCAGATTCCGACTGTTGTATCTGATCTTTGGTGACATATTCGGTTGGTGTCACCTCGTCAATGCAGCCTGTGAGGCTTGTGGCAGCCATCGCAAGCGCTATGAATTTGCTATATAACTTCATAATTATCTTCCTCCTTATATGTTTTTAGAATGACAGTTGAATACCGAATGAGCATGTGCGCATCGGAGAATAGAGTTCAGGATTGGTATATCCACCTATGTTGTAGCGTGGATCGAAGCCCTGACGTGCTGACACATAGAAGAGGTTCTCGGCTGAGAAGTATACACGTGTGCTCTCTATTCCTATCTTTGATGTGAGCGACTGCGGTATGGTGTAACCCACATTCAGGCTCTGGCAACTCAGATAGGATGCATTTGTGAGGAAGCGGTCGGAACGTCCGTTCTGCGAGTATTTCTCGCTGAAGCGCAGACGTGGTATATTGCTGCCGTTGTTTTCGGGAGTCCACGACTTGAGTATGTCCTTATGCCATGCCGTAGCTGTCTCGCCGCCCGAGTGCATAAGTGTCTGATAGGTGTAGTCGTAAGCCTTGCCACCTATCTGGAAGCTGAAGTTGACATTGAAATCAAATCCGAATGCTGTCAACGACGTGCCGAAACCACCGTTGACCGGTGCCATTGCATCGCCACAGAGATACTCAGTAGCCTCACTCCAGTTCTTTGTTGTGGTCTGTGTAGTCTTGCCGTTCTCGTCGGTTACGTCCTTATAGTACATCGCCTCGCCCGTCTCCTTGTCAGTACCGGCATACTTTGGCATGTGCCATGTGTACAGAGGCAGACCTTCACCAACGAAATACCAGTATTTCTCGGCAAACGAATTGTCGTGACGTATGTATCCTGCATGTCCGTCGATGCTGTTGGTCTTTACGCCTTCCGGCAACGAGAGCACCTTGTTCTTTACATATGTAAGGTTAAGGTTTACATCCCAACGCAGACTCTTGTTCACTATCGGAGTGGCATTGAGCACAAGCTCAACACCCTGGTTGCGCATGTCGCCCATATTGACATACTGGCTTGTGTAGCCAATTGACGGAGCAGTAGACAGCGCAAACAACATATCAGATGTCTTGCGATAGAACAAATCGACTGATCCGCTCAAACGATTCTTGAACAATTCGAATTCCAGACCGATGTTCCAGTTGGTATTGGTCTCCCATGTAATGTCTTCTGTACCCTTCTGACGCCACTGATAGCCCGGCTCGCCGAGATTGTCCTTGATGTTATATGTATCGGTATAAAGGAATTCACCGATGTTGTCGTTACCCTGAGAACCTACTGAAGCTTTGAAGCGGAGATTGTTCACCCACTCTACATCAAACCATTTCTCTTTAGATATAACCCATGAGAGACCTGCCGACCAGAAGTTGCCCCAACGATGAGCCTTGGCAAAACGTGAAGAAGCGTCGCGACGGAACGACAAGCTGGCAAAGTAAGTGTCGTCGTAGTCGTACATACCACGGAAGAAGTAGCCCTCGTTGTTGTAGCGAGAAGACATAGAAGAAGGATAGTTTTTCTGCAAGAGCTGGTCAATTTCAGAAGCACCACTAATGCCATAGTTCTTGCCCGACATTCCCATCTGCGAATACTTATAGTTGTAATATTCGTGTCCGAGAAGACCGCTAACGGTATGCTTGCCGAAGTCATGGCTGTAGTTGAGCAACTGCTGGAGGTTGTACGAATATATCTTGTAGTCCGACTTCGAGAGATAACCGTTGTTGGAAGAATCTGTATAGTAGTCGACAAATGGCGACTCAGAATAATCATACTGACGGTCGTTGTTGTAAGTATTGGCATTTAAGGTCAGAGTGAGGTCTGGCGTGATGATAAAGTCAGCCGTACCATTGGCAGTAAAGTCAGTGACATTGTAGCGCTGGCTCGAATATTTGTTGCTGAAGATACAGTTGCCACCAACACCTCCTGCACGACTAAGATTATACAGACGTGCAAAGTCGTACATCGGCTCACCCCACTGGTCAATCATTATCTGCTTGTCGGCACCACGGTAATATACTGGATATATCGGAGCCATTGTCTTTATGGTGCTCCATATGGTACCCGTACCTATAGTACCCTCCGAAGTCTGTGCATACTTATAGTGCGAATAGCTTACATTGGCACCTATACGCAACCATTTCTTAGCCTGATAGTTGATTTTTGCACGTGCTGTAAGGCGATCCTCATTCGAGCCAAGCTGAATACCGTCCTGATTAAGATAACCTATTGAAGTATAGTAGCTCACCTTGTCGGTAGCACCCGTTGCCGAGGCATTGTATTCCTGACGGAAACCTGTGCGCAATCCTTCCTTAGCCCAGTCGTCAGGCTGTAGCCACAGTTCCTGATTGCCGTATTTGTAGAGCGCACCAAGAGTTGCATTCGGATTCATTTGTCCGTTCTGCTGAATGAACTGTTCACCCGAAGGCACTGTATATACCATATATCCAGGGCCCTTTCCCGATCCCGAATTCATCAAATCGCTGTTGGCCTTAATCCAAGCATCGTTGGCAGAGAGGGCTCCGCCTTCCATGTCTGCACTTGTATAGTAGTTGTACAGCATCTTGTAGTAGGTCTCGTAGAATCCCTTAGCGTCCAACTTGTCATAGTCTTTCAGTCCATTGGTGTTCCAGCCCCACTTGGCATCCACCTTAATCTTGGCCTGTCCGCCAACCTTTCCACTCTTAGTGGTAATCATAATGACACCATTGGCACCGCGCGCACCATAAAGAGCATTCGAAGCAGCATCCTTCAGCACAGTCATCGACTCAATATCGGCACTGTTAATGGTATTAAGGTTGCCGTCATAAGGCATACCGTCAAGAATAATAAGAGGCTGCGTGTCTGACGAAATAGATCCCACACCACGTATGGTAATCTGCGGCGAAGAACCAATCTGCGATGACGAGTTGTTCAACTGAACACCTGCCACACGACCGGCAAGTGCCTGTGCAGGATTGGTAACCTGAACCTGCTCCAACGACTTGCTGTCCATTACACCAGCCGAACCCGTAAAGGCCTCACGCTTCATCTTACCGAAAGCCACAACCACAACCTCATCAGTGGTGTGGCTGTCGTCTTTCATTACAATCTTAACATTTTGACGATTATCTACCTTCACCTTCTGTGGCAAAAAACCCACATAGGTGAATTGAAGTACAGATCCGGGCTTCACCTTGATAGCATAAGTACCGTTCATATCGGTAACAACACCATTCTGAGTACCCACCTCCTGAACGCTCACACCTATCAACGGTTCACCCGAACCGTCGACAACAGTTCCCTTTACGAGCTGTTGGGCCCACATTGTTGTGGCGACCATCAATAGGAACAATAGACTTAACAGTTTTCTCATAACTCTTGATGTTAAATTAATTACTATATGCCGCACCATCGCTGGCACGAAAAAAAGAATAAACTCCCATTTAATTAGGGTTCACTAAATTATTTTGACTAAGTAGCCTCGTGTTGGGCCTAAAACTCCCATGAGGTAGTCAATGCTGTAT
>URDM01000101.1 GCA_900546575.1 uncultured Prevotella sp. | reverse complement strand
GCAGTGCCTATCTCAACACCTGCATTGAGCGATGTTGTAGCCCAACCCAAGAGGTTGGTCTTCAATGCCACGTCCTGCGCAGTTGCTGTGCCCGACGTTGCGAGCATCATCATTGCCAATACGAATATGTAAATATGCTTCATCATATTTAGGCTTTTATTATAAGTTTTTATATAGTCGGTTTAAGTATTTCCGTTTCTCGTAAAGCATCCGTTATGAATGTTTTTGTGTTCCTCAGTTTATTGTCTTAACCAAGGTTTTGTGTCGTTTTACGATGCAAAGATATGACTATTATCAAAAGCCCGTATATGATTTTTATGGAAAATCCACATGTAAATTGCGCAAACGTTTGCACATATAGGTGGCCTTAAAAAGCAACGCGGCAAGATTGACATCACGTCAACCTTGCCGCTTTCTTTTGAAATAACAACACTAATATATAAAAGGTATGAAAATGCTTTTTATATCTTGCTTATTATACCCAGCTTGCTATCCTCAAGAAATTTGACGATAGCGTTGATCTCCTTTCCAGGAGGCACCTGTTCCTTAATCTGATTGATTGCATCGAACACGCTGGTCTGTCCGTGGAACACCAGACGATAGGCATTTGCGATATGGCTGATTACCTTGTCGGTAGTGTTAGACGACTTGAGCAGTGTCTCGTTGACACCACCGTAGCGCACGGGATTGTCGGTAGCTACGATGAACGGAGGAACATCCTTCGAGATGCGTACACCACTGGTGACCATTGAAGCACCACCGATGCGCACGTTGGCATTCAAGATGACACCTGACGAGAAGATGGCTGCGCTGTGAATCTCGCAGTCACCGGCTACCTTAGTACCATAACCGAACGTAACGTAGTCGTCTACCTTGGTGTCGTGTGATATATGAACACCCTCCATGAAGAAGTTGCGGTTGCCGATGCGTGTCTCGCCTTCGGCGAATGTAGCGCGATTGACCACCACATTCTCACGGAAAATGTTCTCATCGCCAATAACAAGGCGAGTGTCAGCACCAGTATAGTTGAAGTCCTGCGGCTCTGCGCCAAGCACTGTGTTCTGATATACCTTGTTGCCACGTCCCATCTTAGTGCCACGCATGATGCTGACGTATGGGAAGATGATGCAGTCGTCGCCTATTTCAACACCGTCCTCGATGTAGGCAAACGGATAGATTGTAACGTTCTTGCCAATCTTTGCACCCGGAGCTATGTATGCTTTATCACTTATCATAATTTGAATTTTGAATTTTGAATTTTGAGTTTTGAATTGTTGCGGCAAGCCGCAATTTTGAGTTTTGAATTTTGAATTTTGAGTTTTGAATTGTTGCGGCAAGCCGCAATTTTGAGTTTATCAGTTGTGAATTATGAATTTCAAATTGAATAATTCAACATCGGCAAAGCCGACAATTCAAAATTCAAAAATCAAAACTCAAAATTAAATAATTCAAAATCGGCAAAGCCGACAATTCAAAATTCAAAACTCCTAATTCCTAACTCTTAATATCTTCCTCCGCCCAAAGCGTAGTAGAGATTCACAACGGCCTGCATCTTGTAGAAATCGTCGGCTACCTTAGAGAGCTCGGCATTGAGCAGGCTCTGCTGTGCGGTGATTACTTCAAGATATGTGGCTGAACCGTCGTTGAACAACATCTTGTTGTACTCTACGTTCTTCTTCAGACTCTCTACCTGCTTGGCCTCAAGCTGGCTCTTCTCATTAGAAGAGTTGTAGAGCACGAGGGCGTTGCTAACCTCCGAACCGGCTGAAAGCACAGCGTTCTGCCATGTGTTGAAAGCCTGTTCCTGCTTAGACTTTGCCACCTTCAAGCCTGCAACAATCTGACCATGGGCAAAGATAGGCTGAACGAGTGAGCCTACTGCAGAGAGAAGCCACTTGCCGGGGTTTACTATGCCTGCACCACCTGAGTTAGTGAAGGCACCTGTACCCGAGATAGTGATGCTCGGATAGAACTTAGAACGAGCAGCATTGACATCGTAGAAGCACTGTGCCAACGACATCTCGGCGTAATGAACGTCTGGACGGTTGGCAAGAAGCTGGATGCCAACGCCCGTTGAGAACTGTGCAGGGAGCGACTGTCCCTCGAATGTTCCGCGCTGTATGGTCTGTGCCTGCTGTCCGAGAAGCAGCGAGAGCGAGTTCTCGGTCTCACGGATCTGACGCTTCAGGTCGGTAGCCTGGGCCTTGACAGAATACAGATTAGCCTCAGCACTCTGCACGCTGGTCTCCTTAACACGACCAAGCTCCTTCTGAATCTTCATGATGTTCCATGTCTCTTCAACGAGCTTCGACATGTCGTTGACCACCTGCAACTGCTTGTCGAGCATGAGCAGAGTGTAGTACATGTTGGCAATGTTTGAGATTATCTTGGTCTGCACTACGAGCTGATAGTCCTTAGTGGCAAGCAGAGCCATCTGTGCCGAACGCTTCACATTGAGAAGATTGCCGAAGAGGTCGAGGTTCCATGATGCCGTGATAGGCAACTGATAGGTCTTGGTGGCAGGATTGCCGTCCCATGAAGCGATTGTTCCTTGCGGCGAGAATGTGAACGAAGGCACGAATGCCAACTTAGCCACCATCAGCTGGTCCTCAACCATCTTAACATTGAGTGCAGCGTTGAGCATATTGGTATTGTTGGCAATACCCTTCTCGATGAGCGACTGCAGCTGCGGGTCGGTGAACACCTGACGCCAAGGCAGATTGCCGAAGCTTGCAGTGTCGCTGACGGCGAGCGTGTCTGTGTTGCTCACAACGTCGCGTACGAGTCCCTTGGTGTTCACCTCGGGACGCTCGTACTTGTTATATATTCCGCAACTGGTCATCAATAGCGATGCCGAAGCGAAAAGAATTATCTTGTTCAATTTCATTGTTTTCTTTGTTTAGAATTTAAAGATTTGAACTTTCGCAAGTTCAGAAGTTATAGAATTTAAAGAAGTTATAGAATTTAAAGCCGTATGTCTTATAGCTGAATATTCAGCAAAAAGAGTAATGGCTATAAATTCTAGCGACCGTAGGGAGCGCTAACTTCTTTAACTTCTGAATTCTATGAACTTGCTAAAGTTCAGTAAAGAATTTAAAGTTATAAAGAAGAAGTTATAGCCAAATGCCTTTCCACCAGAAATAGGTAATGGCTATAAATTCTTTTTACTTCTATAAATTCTTAAAAACCTTAATTCGATTTCTTGTCAATCTGATCCTGCAAAGCACCTGCCACATAAGGGTTGGTGTACTGACGAATCTCGGAATCGACGTTGGCTGAGTCGTTCTCAAACTCGATAGGCTTGATTTTCTCCTGCAGAGTCTGGAAGATATAGAACAGAGCCGGAACTATCATGATCTGGCAAAGCATACCGATGAGCATACCGCCTACGGCTGCTGCACCAAGAGTCATGTTACCGTTGTAGCCTACACCCCACGGCATGAGCAATGGCAGAAGACCGATAATCATAGCCAATGAAGTCATCAAGATAGGACGCAGACGAGCCGAAGCACCGAGAACTGCCGACCATGAGATAGCCATACCCGTCTGTCGACGCTCAAGAGCGAACTGTACGATAAGGATGGCGTTCTTTGCCAGAAGACCCATAAGCATGATGAGCGCAATCTGCATGTAGATGTCGTTGTTCTTGCCAAACATGTTGACGAAGAGGAAGGCTCCCGCAAGACCGAACGGAATTGAGAGAATTACCGACAGAGGCAGAATGTACGACTCGTACTGTGCCGAAAGAATCAAGTAAACGAAGGTCAAGCAGAGCACGAACACGATAGCTGTAGAGTTGGAAGACTCCTGCTCGGTACGTGTCAGACCAGAGAACTCGTAGGTGTAACCTGCCGGCAATGAGGTCTTGGCAACCTCTGCCATGGCGTTGATGGCGTCACCAGTAGAGTAGCCCTCAGCTGCCGATGCGTTCACGTTGATTGATGTGAAGAGGTTGAAACGGTCAATCTCCTGCGGACCATATACACGGCTCAGGTTGACATACTCCTTGATTGGAGCCATCTCGCCAGCCGATGTGCGGACATAGATGTTGTCGAGACTCTTCAGGTCGGCACGGTTTTCAGGTGCTGACTGGATGTATACACGATAGAGCTTACCGTATGCGTTGAAGTTAGAAGCATACATACCGCCGTAGTAGCCCTGCATTGTGGTGAGCACGGTAGACGCGTCGATGCCGCTCTGCTTACACTTAGCCACGTCAACATCAATCTTATACTGTGGATACTTGGTGTTGTATGATGTCATGGCGTTCGAAATCTCCGGACGCTTGTTGAGCTCGGCAATGAAGTCCTTGGTGATGTCGTAGAACTTGTTAACGTCGCCACCGGTGCGGTCCTGCATTGAGAATGTCATACCGTTGGTGTCTGAGAAGCCCTGCACCATAGGCGGCTGGAAGGCGAGAATCTGTGCTCCCTTGATGGCAGCGGTCTGCTTGTATATCATACCGAGCACCATTGTAGAACCCAGGTTGTGTACGCCGATATACTTCAGCGGTCCCTCTTCCTTCTGACGCTCCTCAAAGCTCTTGAGCTTAATGATGAACGTACCCTGGTTAGAGCCCTGACCTGCGATGAAGTTGTAACCGGTAATACGCATACGACTGGCAATGGCGGGGTTGGTAGCGAGCATGCGGTCTACCTCGTCCATCACCTCGTTGGTCTTCTTCATTGAAGTTCCCGGAGGTGTAGAGACTGTACAGAATACGGTACCTGTATCCTCGTCAGGCACAAGACCGGTCTTGGTGGTTCCCATAAGCACTGCCATTCCGGCAATAGCGACAATCACAGTAACGATAGCGATGATAGGACGCTCTACGATACGGCGAACTCCCTTGGTATACTTCTCCTGAACCTTGCCGTAAGCAGCGTTGAACGAAGCGTGGAAACGGTCTATTACGGTCATCTTGCGCTCCTTGCCGTGCTCGTCCTTCGGCTTCAGCAAGATAGCACAAAGAGCCGGCGAGAGTGTCAAGGCGTTAAGAGCCGAGATGATGATAGAGATGGCCATGGTGATACCGAACTCACGATAGAATGCACCAGACGTACCACCCATAAACGACACGGGGATGAACACCGATGCCATAACAAGGGTAATGGAGATAATAGCACCCGAAATCTCGTTCATGGCGTCGATAGATGCCAGTCGGGCCGACTTGTATCCAAGGTCGAGCTTGGCATGGACAGCCTCCACAACCACAATGGCATCATCGACCACAATGGCGATGGCAAGCACAAGAGCGGCAAGTGTCAGCAAGTTGAGCGAGAAGCCGAACACGTAAAGGAAGAAGAATGTACCGATCAACGACACTGGCACGGCAATCAACGGAATGAGGGTTGAGCGCCAGTCCTGAAGGAATATGTACACCACGATGAACACGAGGATGAACGCCTCACACAGAGTCTTGATAAGGTCTTCGATTGATGCGAAGAGGAACTCCGTTACGTCCTGCATGATGTCGAAGTGGATTCCCGGCGGCATTGTTGCCTCCTGATCCTTGAGGAGCTTCTTGATGTTGGTGGCAATCTCAGTAGCGTTAGAGCCGGCAGTCTGTGTCACCATCATGGTTACTGACGGTTTGCCGTTGTTCTTTGACTCTACAGTATATGAGAGGGCACCCATCTCTACGCGTGCCACGTCCTTTACACGGATGGTCTGACCGTCCTGAGTAGACTTGATAATCATGTCACCAAACTCCTCAGGAGTCTGCAGACGACCTCTATAACGGAATGTATACTGATACTGATTGTCAGACGACTCACCTACTGAACCCGGAGCGGCCTCGATGTTCTGCTGAGCGAGCACGCCAGTGAGGTCGGAAGGTATCAAGCCGTAGCTCTTCATCTTCACGGGGTCAATCCAAAGGCGCATGGTGTAGTCCTTCTGCGAGAAGCACTGACACTCACCTACACCATTGACACGCTTGATGGCAGGCACAACGTTAATGTTGGCATAGTTGGTGAGGAACTTGTCGTCGTAGCGGTCGTCGTCGGCTGTAAGACCGAAGAGGATAACCGTAGACGACTGACGCTTCATAACCGTCACACCAGCCTTTGTCACCTCAGCCGGCAGCAAAGCCGAAGCCTGCGACACACGGTTCTGTACGTTGACCTGACACATGTCAGGATTCATACCCTGCTTGAAGTAAACGGTGATAGAAGCCGAACCGTCGTTGGTGGCTGATGAGGTCATGTAGGTCATACCCTCAACACCGTTGATCGACTCCTCCAGCGGTGCAAGCACCGAGTTGAGCACGGTCTGTGAGTTGGCACCGGTGTAAGCGGCACGCACCATGATAGTAGGAGGCGCCATGTTAGGGTACTGCTCGATAGGCAGCGACACCAGGCCGAGTACACCCAGAATGACTACGAGGATAGAAATCACCGTAGAAAGCACCGGGCGCTTGATAAATCTATCTAATTTCATTTGTTTAAAATTTAGGAGTTAAGAAGTTAAGAATAATGGAGTTAAGCCATATGTCAAGCTTCTTCATATGTGCTATTGGCTTAACTTCTGAGCTCTTAACTTCTGAATTCTTTATTTTCCGAATGCCTTCTTAAGCTTGCCAAGGTCGCCCTGAGCCTCGCCCAGTTCCTCGGTCTTCTTCAGTTTGTCGGCATACTGAGCCTCGGTGAGGGGCTTGATTTCCATACCGTCCTGCAGCGATGAAACTCCGTTCACTACGAAGCGGTCGCCGATGTGAAGACCAGAAGTGATGATATAGTTCTTGCCGTCGTTCTGCGAATTGATTTCTACCGGAGTATACTTCACCTTGTTGTCCTTGCCTACTACATAAACGAAGTGCTTGTCCTGTACCTCAACTACAGCGTCCTGCGGAACGATAACTGCTGAAGAAGCGGTGTGAGGCACTACGATTGAGCCTGAAGCACCCGACTTGAGCACGCGCTCGGGGTTGGGGAAGTCGGCACGCATTGAAACAGAGCCTGTTGTTGGGTCGATGACACCGCTCACGGTAGCCACCTTGCCCGGATGATTGTAGATAGAACCGTCGGCAAGCTGGAGCTTTACGGCAGGATAGCTTGAGATGGCTGCGTTGACGCCACCGGCTGTCTTGGTCATATCGAGGAGGTCCTTCTCGGTCATTGAGAAGTATACCTGCATTGTAGAGTTGTTGGAAACGGTGGTAAGAGGCTGCTGTGATGATGCGCTAACGAGTGCACCTACACGATAAGGCAGATCGCCTACGACACCATTGGCAGGGCTTGATACGAAACAGAAGTCAAGGTTCTGCTTGGCTGAAATATAAGCAGCCTCAGCCTGAGCGAGCTGAGCGGCAGCGCTCTCCATTGCATTCTTAGACGACTGAAGTTCGTACGAACCGATAACGTTGTTCTTGAAGAGCTTCTGAGAGTTGTTGTATGTAAGACGGGCAGTGTTGAGTTGTGCCTTGGCAGCGTTCACAGCAGCCCTTGCCTGACGTACAGCGGCAGCGTATGTAACGTTGTCGATGACGAAGAGGAGCTGACCAGCCTTCACCTGCTGACCTTCCTTGACACAGAGCTTGGTGATGAAGCCTGAAACTTTCGGACGGATTTCTACGTCCTGAACACCCTTGATTGTTGCGGGATAAGTGGTCTGGAGGTCAGCATTCTGACCCTGCACAGTACGTACGGCGTACTCGTTGTCGCCGAAGTTAGGCTTACCGCCACTCTTGCCGCCACCACATGAGGCGAGCACTACAGTCAAAACTGCAATAAGTAAAATCTTTGTTTTGTTCATACCTATGTTTTACTATAAAATTTTTGTCTTGCGATTTATTTACTTTACTATATTGTTATCTCTAATTATTAATTGTGTATGACGTACGCCCTGCACCACGGCTTGGCTATACGAAAACCCTTTGAGGAAAACTCAATCCGCTGTTTAAGTTTTCCGAGTGCAAAGTTACCAACATTAATATTAATATGGTACATACCACACAAACATTTAACAACTTTTATTCTGGTTCTGTGTTTTTCGCCATAGTTTAGGATGTTTGCGACAGTATGAAAATTCAGAAGTTAAAGAAGTTAGCGCTCCCTACGGTCGCTAGAATTTATAGCCATTACTCTTTTTGCTGAATATTCA
>URDM01000100.1 GCA_900546575.1 uncultured Prevotella sp. | reverse complement strand
ACATAGCAAAGCCCTGGCTTGTGAAAGTCAGGGCTTTGTGATTTTTTAAGAATCAGGGAGTTTTGACACACCCTCCTGAGCAGTTAGCCGTCTTGATTCTAAAGAAGTTATTTGTCAAGTTGCTTGCTCAGGCTATGGCGCGGACGCCATAGCCTCCTACTGTTTGATTGTCCTCTAAATATGGTATGGATATTAGCCCCTTTCAAAAGGAGTCCTTTTGCCTTCCAAAACGAGTCCTTTTGCATCCTAAAAGGAGTCCTTTTGCACTTCAAAACGAATCCTTTTGCAACCCAAAAGGAGTCCTTTTGCGATACACCTCGATTTTCTTCGCGATACACCTCGATTTTCTTTGCTAAAATGCCTCAATATCCTTGGTCTGCAACAGTCTTCTTTTTGCCGATTGTAACCATTACTTCTTGCCTAGACTTTCCATCAGTTTCGTCGCTTTGCTTGCCCCGATGACGCCCGAAAGCATCTCGAACGAAGCCTCACGTATTCGTTTCAGGCTCTTGAACTCGCTGAGCAGCTTCTCGCGTGTGGCGGGGCCTATGCCTGGAATGTCGTCGAGAGCGCTGTGAAGGGCGTGTTTGGAGCGCTTGTCGCGGTGGAACTGTATGGCGTAGCGGTGTACTTCGTCCTGAATACGTGTAAGCACGTGGAAGAGCTCGGAATCCGTCTTTAGGGCAATAGTCTTGGGAGGGTTGCCATATAGCAGTTCGTTGGTGCGGTGGCGGTCGTCCTTGGCAAGTCCGGCTATGGGAATCTGGAGCCCGAGTTCGCCCTCTACCACCTGTCGCACCACGCTCATCTGACCCTGTCCGCCGTCGGTTATGATGAGGTCGGGCAGGGTAGTGCCTTCCTCCATCATGCGTGTGTAGCGCCGACGTACCACTTCCTGCATCGAGGCGTAGTCGTCGGGACCCTCAACGGTCTTGATATTGTATTTGCGATAGTCCTTTTTCGAGGGCTTCATACCCTTGAACACTATGCAACCAGCTACGGCATCGGTGCCCGAAATGTTGGAGTTGTCGAAACATTCTATTTGATACGGCAGCTTGTCGAGCTGCAGTTTCTGCTGCAATTCCTTCATCAGGCGCGTCTGTTTCTGCTCGGGATTGAGTTTTTCGGCCTGCTTCAGCCGGTCGAACTTATACTGCCGGCAGTTCATTTCGCCGAGTTCGAGCAGGTGCTTCTTGTCGCCTCGTTGCGGAACGAAGAACTGCGCCTCGTTCAGTTGCCACTCCATGTCGAACGGAACGATTATTTCCTTCGCCTTGCTGTGGAAGCGTTCGCGTATCTCGGGGATGGCGGTCAGCAGCAGTTCGCGGTCGGTTTCGTCCAGTTTTCGCTTGTATTCGAAGGTGAAACTCTGGTTTACGCTGCCGTTCTTCACGTGTATGTAATTGATGAAGGCGGTACGGTTGTGCTCGTCGTCGACAATAGTGAACACGTCAACGTCGGTAATAGTGTGGCTGACAACCTCGCTTTTGGCGCAGAAACTCTCGATAAGCATGTATTTCTGCTTCAATTCCTCGGCTTCCTCAAACTTCAGTTCAGCCGCTTTCTGCTGCATTTCCTCGAAAACGTGCTGCGACAATTGGCGTGTGTTTCCCTTCAAAATCTCGCGTGCCTGGGCTATGGATGCCTGATAATCCTCCAGCGATTGCTTGCCGCAACAAGGCGCCTTGCAATTGTGAATGTGATATTCCAGACACGGCTTGTACTTGCCCTGCTCGATGCCTTCCTTCGTTATCGGCATTCGGCAAGTGCGCGGCTTGTAGAGCTTGTGTATGAGTTCGAGCACGGCAAACATGCTACCCGTATGCGAGTAGGGTCCGAAGAACGTTCCGAATCGCTTGTTTATCTGTCGCGTCTTGAATACGCGCGGCAGATATTCGTTAGTTATGCAGATGCTGGGGTAAGTCTTGCCGTCCTTGAGCAATACGTTGTAGCGAGGATTATACTTCTTTATAAGGCTGTTTTCGAGCAGTAGTGCGTCCTCTTCGGTGTTCACGACCGTGTAGCTTATGTCCTCTATCTTCGAGACGAGAACCTTGGTCTTGAAGCGATCCACCTCTTTGTGAAAATAAGACGACACGCGCTGCTTCAGACGTTTTGCCTTGCCTACATATATAATGGTATGGTCGGCATCGTAAAACTGATAGCTGCCCGGCTTGTCGGGCATGTTCAGCACGATGTTCTTGAGTCGTTCTATGCGCTTCTCGTTTTCCTCTCTTGTCATGTTGCTCGTTGTTTTGTTAGAATGTAGTTGCCTGTAACTTGCTTGAAACTAAGAGTTTTACCTCCTGTTGTTTCACGTGTAACTATAACCTGTATGTCCTGTGTGGCGCTTCCCATACTGCTTTGGGTGTAAGCTTAGGGCTGGTGTGTATATGGAAAGAGGAGGCATCGTGTCTCCGATACATCCGCCTGTGGCTTCGCCTGTATCGGAGACGAGACGCCTCCTCTTTCGTTTGTCGTTTATTTGATATTCGTTTGGCTCTTCATTATATCTGAATGAGCGACGTAATCTCTATATCGTTGTCGAAGCCTTCGCGTCCGTTCAGCCCCTCGTTTATGAGTTCGATGATGAAGTTGCAGTAGACTTTCTTGGGCTTAAACTTCTTTACGAGATTGCAGGCAGCCTGCATTGTGCCGCCTGTGGCGAGCAAGTCGTCGTGCAGCAGAATCACGTCGTTCTCGTTGATGGCATCCTTGTGGATTTCGATGGTGTCCTTGCCATACTCCTTGGCGTAGCTTTCCTGCACAGTATCGCAAGGCAGTTTGCCAGGCTTGCGACATAATACCACGCCGGCATTCAGACGAAGGGCGAGGGCAGACGACATAACGAAGCCGCGCGACTCGATTCCTACAATCTTCGTAATGCCCTTGTCTTTGTAGAGATCGTACATCTCGTCGCAAATCTCTTTAAGGCATTCGCTGCTCTTAAACAATGTTGTAACGTCTCGGAAGTTTACTCCCTTCTTCGGCCAATCTGGAATACAACGCAGATTGTCAAGCAATAGTTTGTTGTTCATTATCAGTTGATTTGATTAAATTCGTTGTTCTTTTGGTTTCACGTGGAACGAGAATCCAGCGGCAACGCCGCTGGAATTAGGAATTAGGAATTTTGAGTTTTGAATTGTGCTCGGCTACGCCTGCGCTTTTGAGTTATTCAATTATGAATTACTCTTGGCTGTGGCTTCGCTTTTGGGCTGTTCGATTATGAATTGCTCTTGGCTGTGGCTTCGCTTTTGGGTTGTTCAATTATGAATTGAAGAGTTGTGCAATTGTATTTCGATGGGGCTTTGTATCGCATGCTTTCTTTGTGCTACGATTTATTGAATCGGTTTGCTGCTCAGACTATGGCGGGGACGCCATAGCCTCCTATGGTTTGTTTTGCATTGCTTGTACAGCCCAACTTAGAATTTGTGGTTCTTAAATTCATTGCTCATAAATTTGAAGTCCGTAACTCATAATTCTGAAGTCCGCAATTCAAAATCGCAGGCGTAGCCGCGAATAATTCCACATTCAACACTCCACATTCAACATTTTCTCTATCGATGCATCAGAACCAGCAGTACGTTGATGTCGCTTGGCGACACGCCTGGGATGCGCGACGCTTGTCCGAGAGTCTCGGGATTGATGCGCATGAGTTTTTGTCGGCCCTCGGTAGATATTTCGTGGAGCTCTTCGTAGTTGAAGTGTCCCTTGATACGGATGTCTTCGAGGCGGTGCATCTTGTCGGCTATCTGTCGTTCGCGCTTGATGTAGCCGTCGTACTTGATGAGTATTTCGGCAGCTTCAATTATTTCGTCGCGTCGTGCGTCGTCGATATCGAGCGCAGCACGGAGTGGGGCGATGGCAGAAGCAAGCTGGTTTATGGAGAGCTGGGGGCGAGCTATCAGACTTGATATTGTAGCGCCGAACTGCATAGGTGTTGTACCGAACGATTCGAGAGCTGCGTTTACGTCGCGAGGCTTCACGTTGGTAGAGTTGCAGAAGTTGACTATGCGTTCAATCTCCGCCTTCTTCTTAAGCCAATGGTCGTAACGTTCGCGTGAGGCGAGTCCGAGTTGGTAAGCCTTTTCGGTGAGTCGGGCGTCAGCATTGTCCTGACGGAGCAGGATGCGGTATTCGGCTCGTGAGGTGAACATGCGATACGGTTCGTCAACACCCTTAGTTGTGAGGTCGTCGATGAGCACTCCTATATAGCCTTCGTCGCGCTTCATGATGTAAGGTTCGCTGCCTCCGCAGAGTAGGGCAGCGTTGATGCCGGCAATGGTGCCTTGTCCGCCGGCTTCCTCATATCCCGTCGTGCCGTTGACCTGACCTGCGAAGAACAGACCCTTAACAATCTTCGACTCCAACGAAGGCTTCAGCTGGGTAGGGTCGAAGTAGTCGTATTCGATGGCGTAGCCCGGTCGGTAGACTTTTATATCTCGGAAAGCCTTTATTTTTCTGAGGGCAGCGAGCTGTACTTCCATCGGCATAGAAGAAGAAAAACCGTTAAGATACATCTCGTTGGTGTCCTCGCCTTCAGGTTCGAGGAAGAGCGGATGCTGATCCTTGTCGGGGAACGTCACGAGCTTTGTTTCTATTGAGGGGCAATAGCGTGGACCGGTTGACTTTATCTGACCGTTGTAGAGTGGCGATTCGGCTATGGCTGCGCGCAGAGTGTCGTGCACCTCCTTATTAGTATATGTAGTCCAGCACGGCAGTTGTTGCAGATGTCGCGGGGCAGTCATGTATGAAAATCCGTGATAGTCGGTTTCGCCGGGTTGGCATTCCATGTCCTCGAAGTGTACAGAGCGGCGGTCGATACGTACCGGTGTGCCCGTCTTCATTCGCTGTGAAGTGATGCCGTGTCGGGTGATGCTCTCGGTGAAGTGCAGTACGGCAGGTTCGGCGCATCGTCCGCCCGGCACCTGCTTGCGTCCCACGTGCATCAGTCCGTTGAGGAATGTGCCCGCTGTGATGATTACAGCCTTAGCGCGGAACGTCACGCCCCACACCGTTTCCACTCCAACCGCTTCGCCGTTCTCCACCAGAAGTTCGCATGCCTCGTCCTGCCAGATGTCCAATCCGTCGACACGGTCGAGACGTGTGCGCCACTCCCAGATGAATTTGCCGCGGTCGCATTGTGCTCGCGGACTCCATACGGCAGGTCCCTTGCCGCGGTTGAGCATACGGAACTGTATCGATGTGGCATCCGTCACGAGACCCATCTCGCCTCCCAGCGCATCAATCTCGCGTACAATCTGTCCCTTGGCAATTCCGCCTATGGCAGGGTTGCAGCTCATCTGTCCAATCTTGTTCATATCCATCGTCACGAGACAAGTCTTTGCGCCCATTCGTGCTGCCGCTGCTGCAGCCTCACAACCGGCATGTCCGCCTCCGATGACTATAACGTCGTAGTTGAAAATCATATGTATTGCTTGTCGGTGTTAAATTGTGCGGCATGGCCCAGAGCCATACAGCGCATGTTTCATGCTCGCAAAATTAAGAATAAAAAATGATTTTTGAAGAGAAATAGTTTGATTTATCATCAAATTTCAGTATTTTTGCAGACTGTAAGGATATGGCTTATACCTATTATATAGTATAGTGTGACGAGTGCGGTGCCATATTGCAACAAACTACGCAATACAGCATCACTGAAAGTCGCATTCTACCGTATGATTTCCCCACAAGTATCGGCTGTAACCCTATATGAAATTGTGTAACCTTAAGGAATGAAACATCAATAATTCTAACAGTTAATAATTTAAATTTCAAATCATTTATGTGGTTAATCAATTCATCTATCGGTAGAAAGGTGGTGATGGCCTTGACTGGTGTCGCCCTTGTTCTATTCCTGACATTCCACATGTCAATGAATGTTGCAGCTCTCTTCTCTGGAGACGCTTACAACACTATCTGTGAGTTACTCGGTGCCAACTGGTATGCCGTAGTTGCGACAATGGGCTTGGCTGCCCTCGCAGTAATCCACATCGTTTACGCCTTCTGGCTCACGATGCAGAACCGTGCCGCTCGCGGTACCTCTCGCTATGAGGTTGTAGCTAAGCCTCAGAACGTAGAGTGGGCATCACAGAACATGCTCGTACTCGGTATCATCGTTCTGCTCGGTCTGTTGCTCCACTTCTTCAACTTCTGGTACAACATGATGTTTGCTGAGCTTGTAGGCTTCGAGGGCGTATGTGATCCTGCTGACGGCTTCGGCTGGATTCAGGAGACATTCAAGAACCCGGTTTACGTAGTTCTCTACATCGTATGGCTCGTAGCTCTCTGGTTCCACCTCACACACGGTTTCTGGAGCGCAATGCAGACATTCGGCTGGAATGGTAAGGTATGGTTCAACCGTTGGAAGGTTATCGGTCAGGTTTACTCAACCCTCCTCATCCTCGGTTTCCTCGTAGTAGTAATTGCTTTCGCACTTGGTTGCGCACCGAGCCTCTGCTGCTAATTCAACATTCAACATTCAAAAATCATAATTTCTATTATGGCTAAGACAATTAATTCAAGAATCCCTGAAGGCCCAGTGGCCGAGAAGTGGACCAACTATAAAGCTCACCAGCGTCTGGTGAACCCCAAGAACAAACTCAAGCTCGACATTATCGTCGTAGGTACAGGTCTTGCAGGTGCTTCTGCAGCAGCCAGCCTTGGCGAGATGGGTTTCCGCGTGCTTAACTTCTGCATCCAGGACTCTCCCCGTCGTGCTCACTCTATCGCAGCTCAGGGCGGTATCAACGCTGCCAAGAACTATCAGAACGACGGCGACTCAGTATACCGCTTGTTCTATGATACAGTAAAGGGTGGTGACTACCGTGCTCGTGAGGCTAACGTATACCGTCTTGCCGAGGTGTCAAATGACATCATCGACCAGTGCGTTGCTCAGGGTGTTCCTTTCGCTCGTGAGTACGGCGGCATGCTCGCCAACCGTTCATTCGGTGGTGCTCAGGTGTCACGTACATTCTACGCTAAGGGTCAGACCGGTCAGCAGCTGCTCCTCGGTGCTTACTCAGCACTTTCAAAGCAGGTTAACACAGGCCGTGTGCTCCTCTATACTCGTTACGAGATGGAAGACGTAGTTATCGTTGACGGTCGTGCTCGTGGTATCATCGCCAAGAACCTCGTTACCGGTAAGCTCGAGCGTTTCTCAGCAAACGCAGTTGTTATCGCTACTGGTGGTTATGGCAACACATACTTCCTCTCTACAAACGCTATGGGTTGCAACTGTACAGCAGCTGTCCAGTGCTATCGTAAGGGTGCTTACTTCGCAAATCCTTGCTACGTTCAGATCCACCCGACATGTATCCCCGTACACGGCGACAAGCAGTCTAAGCTTACTCTTATGTCAGAGTCACTGCGTAACGACGGTCGTATCTGGGTACCGAAGAACATCGAGGACGCTAAGGCTCTGCAGGCAGGCACCAAGAAGGGTAGCGATATTCCTGAGGAAGACCGCGACTACTACTTGGAGCGTCGCTATCCGGCATTCGGCAACCTCGTTCCGCGTGACGTTGCTTCACGTGCTGCCAAGGAGCGTTGCGACAAGGGCTTCGGCGTAAACAACACCGGTCTTGCCGTATTCCTCGACTTCTCTGAGTCAATCAACCGTCTCGGCATCGACGTTATCCGTCAGCGTTATGGCAACCTCTTCGACATGTACGAGGAGATTACTGACGTTAACCCGGGTGAGCTTGCCAACGAAATCAACGGCGTGAAGTACTACAACCCGATGATGATCTATCCTGCTATCCACTACACAATGGGTGGTATTTGGGTAGACTACGAACTCCAGACATCTATCACTGGTCTGTTCGCTATCGGTGAGTGTAACTTCTCTGACCACGGTGCCAACCGTCTTGGTGCTTCTGCTCTTATGCAGGGCTTGGCCGACGGTTACTTCGTATTGCCTTACACCATCCAGAACTACCTCGCCGACCAGGCTATCTGGCCGCATCTCTCTACCGACATGCCTGAGTTTGCAGAGGCAGAGAAGGGTGTTCAGGCTGAAATCGACCGCCTCATGAACATCAAGGGTAAGCGTTCGGTTGACTCTATCCACAAGGAGCTTGGCCACATTATGTGGGAGCACGTAGGTATGGGTCGTACAAAGGAGGGTCTTGA
>URDM01000099.1 GCA_900546575.1 uncultured Prevotella sp. | reverse complement strand
ACCCTTTGCGACAACGCACATGTTGTCTACTTCTTTTGAATAAATCATAATCGGTATAATAAAATAAATTATTAATGAAAAATCTTCGCTGTATTGAGTGGTTTATACCTTATATATAAATAAGGTGTACTCACCTTACCCATTAACGATTACAAAATTACAAAAAAAGAATTATACCATACCTATTAAAAGGTATTTTTTTGATTACATTTTCGTATTTCTACATTATTTGTTTTCAATCGTTAAAATAAGGCAACGAATCAATAACCCGGATTCTGTTCGAGATTAGGATTCAACTCACGAGCCTTGCCAGGAATAGGGAACACTGTTGTGTAGCCCTTCTTGTCGGCTTCGGATGGAATGTGTATGTCATACTGTTTGTTGTAGGTGCCGAAGCGTATCATGTCCTGACGGCGCCAACCTTCCCATACAAGTTCCAACAAACGCTCATTGAGTATGTTGTCAAGTGTGGCAGGAAGCGAAGGCATTCCAACACGATTACGCACTGCATTCAACTCTTCATAGCCCGATTCTCCATTCCTCACTTTGGCTTCAGCCTTCATGAGCATTACGTCGGCATAGCGATAGAGCACGATATCGTTGTCGGGCATACGACCATCGGAATATGCCGTGCGGTCTACCTCATACTTCTTCATACGTGCACCAGCAGTCTCGATATACTGACTTGACGTGAGATTCCGTTCGACGGCAAGTGGTTTGTATTCGAGCGGTGTGCCATCGTCGATCGTTACGTTGCTGCCGTCAACCTCAACCTTGCCAGTATAGAAGTTCATGTCAAGACGAGTGTCGGGCGACGGAGTGTTGTAACCATATACCGCCATAGTATGAAGAGTGGCGCAAGTACCATTCTCCGATGCTCCACCATAAGCCCCACCATGAGCGTAGTGGCGCGAACGGAAGAGATAATGAAATTCATTAAGATAAAGCATCTTATCCAACGGAATGGTGAAGATATTCTCATTAGAATTCTCATTATGCACGGCAAAATTCTTGGTATAGTCGCTTTCGAGTGAATATCCGGCTGAAGCAATCAGGTTGCAATAATGAATGCATGTGAGCCAAGCGTTCTTCTGCGTGCCATCAACATCGAACATTATTGTCTTACCATCAGGACGGTACGAATCAGTCCAATTGTCGTCGGTATAGACCTCTGCGTTGAGTGCAAGTTTGGCAAGCAGAAACCAAGCCACGGGGCGTGTTACCCTGCCGTAATAGTTGCCCTGCAAATTGCTGTGCTCATTTGGCAAGAGCGGTGCAACAGTCTGCAGTTCGTTCACGATATACTTGAATACATCGCTGCGATTGCTCTGCCGTATATCGGCCGTCTTCTGTGTTGACGACTCCAGAACCGGAATGCGTCCGAACATATCCATGGCATAATAATAGAACATGGCACGAACGGCACGTACCTCAGCCTTATACTCGTCACGTTGCTGGTCGTTGAGCAGAGATTTATGCTGGTCGATAGTCTCAAGCGACTTCGTTGAAAGTACTATAACCTTGTAGAGATATTTCCACACGTTATACAGGTCGGTGTCAGTAGCTGTCCATGTATGGTCGTACATGTTCTTCCACAGACCACCGTCATACCAGTTGCCACCACGAATGGGGATGATAGCCTCATCAGTAGTTAGTGTATTGTAGTCGTATATACCTCGACATGTGCCCTGCAACCCTTCGCCTTCGTCGTGCGCACCGATATAATTGTAGAGCGAGGCGACTGCATTGACATACAGACTGTTTGCAGAATCGTAAATCTCCGACTCGGGTATCTGATCCTTTGGAGTCTCATCGAGACAACTCGTAAACGAAAGCGAGATGGCGAGCAAAGGCAATGCGAATATTTTCTTGTTCATAATCTTGAATACTTTTATAAGTTTAGAACTGCACGCTAACACCTACAGAATACGTACGATATGTAGGATAACAACGTTTGTCGTCAATACCCATTGACGAGTTGACAACATAGGAGTTGATCATTGGTGTGAGTCCGCTGTAGGAAGTGATAGTTGCAAGATTGTTGACGCTGCACGATACACGCAGCGAGCGAATAACGCGACTCTTCAGCGGAACGTTGTAGCCTATGGTGAGATACTCGAAGTTGAGATAGTCGCCACGTTCCAGCCAATAATCCGACACATTCTGGTCGACAATGTTACGTTCGGGCGCACCCTTCAGCACGTTGTATATAGGGAACGACGACATATTGTTGTATGCCAGAGCCGTACCATTAAATATTTTGTGTCCGAAGGCTCCGTTCATTTGCAGCGACATATAGAAGTCCTTATAGCGCAGCGAGATGTTCGAACCCAGCGTAGCCTTAGGTGTAGCCTGTCCGCAAATGCGTCGGTCGCCACCATCGCCGAAGTCAATTGTTCCGTTGTTGTCGAGGTCTTCAATCTTATACTTCATAGTGCCTTGCTCGTCCTTGTAAAGTCCTGTGCAGTGTGGCAGATAGAACACACCCAATGGTTGGCCCACAATCTGATAGAGTACATGATTGTTGTCGCCACCGTTCTGACCGGCTCCGTCTATAGAGCCTATAGCAGTGATCTTGGCAGCCGACATGTTCATACCATTATAGTTGCCCGAAAGCGACAGCAGCTTGTTCTTCTGCAACGAGAGGTTCATACTTATGTTCAGGTCAACGTCCTTAGTCTGAACCGGTGCTATAGAAAAACCGATTTCAAGACCCTGATTGGACATCGAACCTATATTTGCCAACAACTTGTCATAAGCGAACGGCGGCACTGGCACGTCGTACGAATAGAGCATGTCGGAAGTCTTAGAGTAGTAATACTCAGCAGTAAGCATCAGTCGGTTATGCCACAATCCTATCTCTCCACCGATATTGAATGTCGACTTTGTCTCCCACATCAGGTCGGGGTTGTTGTTGCGTATTGTGCCGAGCGTCACCGTTGGCGTATTATTCACGGGAACGATGCCCGTCTGCTGCACATTGTTCATTGTGGTGTAGGCAGAGATTCCACCGAGATTGCCCGAACGTCCGTAACCGGCTCGCAGCTTCAATGTGTTGATACCATTAAAATCACGCAAGAAGCCTTCCTTCTTGACATCCCATTCTGCCGATACCGAAGGGAAGAATCCCCAAGTATGGTTGTCGCCCACCATTGACGAACCGTCGCCACGCATGGTAAGCGTCAGCTTATACTTATTATATAATGTATATGAAGCGTTGGCCATAACAGATGCCAACGACTGGTCCTCGTATGTGCTACCCGTAGCACCATAAGGACGCGACGACGTAGCACCAATATTGTCGTAGCCGAAATCATTGGTTGTTATACCTTTGGCACGACTCCAGAATGCCGTACGTTCCTGATAGTGATACTCAGCAGACAATCCGGCTGAGAGAGCGTGTGCTCCCCACGTATGCGCATAGTCGAGCGATACGTTGCCAAGATACTCCTGCTTCTTGAACTCACCACGATAGGCATTACCCTGCGCCCACACCCATGTAGGGCAAAACTCGGAGTTCTCGTCAGACGAATAGGAGTAGCTGCCGAATGCCGATAGCTTGAGCGATGGTGCAAGATTGTACATCAGGCGCATGTGCGTATTGAAGTACATCTCCTTCTGGTCGCTTCGTTCGGCAAGAACGGCACCGGGAGGATTGATGCGATAAGCCGAACCATTCTTGGTCCAATTGCCATTGGCATCGCGTCCGGCAGGATATGTAGGGTTCTGGCATGCTGCTGAATAGAAAAGCATCTGCGGGTCGAATATGTCATTGTTCTTGTATGTAGAACCGAACACACCGAAGTCACCCATCAGACGATTGTCGAAGGCATGTTGCGTGACGTCAATCTTTGCCACGAAATTGTTGTAGTCCTTATCCTTGATGATGGTATTGTGGTCGATATATCCAAACGAAGCACGATAGTTGGACTGCTCCGAACCGCCGCTGAACGCCAGATAATGGTTCTGCACAAATCCTGTTCGGGTGATGACATCATAGAAGTTGTTGTTGAATCCGCCATTATTGGCATGCACATCGAGCCGTTTGGCAGTGGCGAGATATTCGTCAGCCGACAGCATATTGAGTTTCTTCGACATCGACTCAATACCTATATTAGTCTCATACGAAATCTGGAATCCCTTGCCCGTACCCTTCTTGGTCTTCACCTCTATCACGCCCGAAGCGCCACGCGAACCATACAGAGCAGTCTCGGAAGCATTCTTCAGCACCGAGAAACTCTCAATGTCGGCAGGATAGATAGTGGCCAGTGTGGCAATGTCGCTCGTCACGCCGTCGATGATGACAAGCGGGTCGTTGCCTCCAACAATAGATGTGGTACCACGCACTCTTACTGACGACAGCTGAGCCATGCGGTCCATGCCGTTGGACGTGACATTGACACCGGCAGCATTGCCGTTCAACACATCGAGAGCATTGTTTATGATACCTTTGTTCTGGACCTTCAGATAAGTTGGGATTGTATCGCGCTGCACACGCAGTTCCTGCACCTGTGCTGCTATCGGAGTTGTGACAAACAGCGACAGTCCTGCCGCTGCTAAAACGTAGGGATATAGTTTCAGCTGTTGTCCAATCATAGGTTTTTGGCGTTTTAAGTTTATTATAATGGTGCTAAGTTACAAATTAATTTGCAATTAGATGTTAATGCACAGATAATATTTTAACTTTTACATCGTTATTGAATATAATGAAGAACAATAACGGCAGCTATTCGCACATATTGAAATACACGAGCCTTTTTGGTGGCGTGCAGATGCTCAACATACTTATCGGACTGATTCGCAACAAACTTGTTGCCGTATTGCTTGGTCCGTTGGGTATGGGCATTGTCGCATTATATACGTCGACAATCAATTTCATTGTCAACACATCCAACCTCGGCATTCATGCCAGTGCTGTAAAGGAGCTGTCGCAGGCTTTCGAGACGGGCGATACCGGTTTGCTTCATCACAAGATACACGTGCTCAGACACTGGACGTGCATTACGTCGCTATTGGGCATGATGGCGTTCGCATGCCTGTCGCCATTGCTCAGCAGGTGGACATTTGCTACCTACAACTACACCATACAATTCATCTGTCTTGCTCCGGTAGTTGCCCTTACCATCATTGCATTGGGCGAAACGGCTATACTTAAAGCCACCCGACTGCTGCGCCAGCTTGCCATCGTATCCGTATGCGGTGCTGTGGGCGTACTGGCTGTGTCGGTACCGATATACTGGATATACGGTTGCGATGGCATAGTGGCGTCGCTTGTGCTTATGGCTGTAGTGCAGGCACTTACCGTAACAGCCTATTCGCTACGCCGCTATCCGCTCAGTTTCGCCATAAGCAGGGCATGTGTGCACGAAGGCAGGGCTTTCCTCGGTCTTGGCATTGCCTTTGTGGTGTCGGGCATTATGGGCAGTGGCGTCGAGATGGCGATAAGAGCCTATCTGAGCAACGCCGCCGACATAGCCACCGTAGGACTCTACAATGCTGTGTATGCTATGGTGTTCACATACGCTGGCATTGTGTTTACGGCTATGGACACCGACTATTTTCCTCGTCTTTCGGGCATAAGCTGCAACGGCAACGAACTCAACGATGCCGTAAACCGCCAGATTGGTGCTACCATGGCTATCGTATCGCCCCTCGCTGTGCTCTTCATCATGTGCATGCCCGTGCTTTTGCCGTTGCTGTATAGCGGAAAGTTCACCGCAGCTCTGCCCATGCTGCAAGTTGCAGCGCTTTCGATGTACTGTCGCGGAGTGTATCTGCCTATTGAATATGTGGCTTTGTCGCGTGGCGACTCAAAGACGTTTATTGTGGTGGAAGTATTCAGCGGAGTGCTGCTCGTATCGTTTGTAGTGCTGGGATTTGAGACGCTCGGTCTAAAGGGAATGGGTATCGGCATCACGGCAGCCTACTTTGTCGAGATGTTTTTCGCATGGGCAGTGTGCCGTATGAGGTACGGCTACCGGATGTCGGGCACCATCATCAAGACCACCATACCGCACATGGTTTGCGGACTTTGCATGTATGCCATAACAAACGTAGGCAACACCTTATGGTATTGCCTACTTGGAGTGATGGTTTTCGTTATCGACGCATTTCTGTCGATAAGTTCTATACGCGAAAACGTTGGTAAATTAAAACGTTGACATTATCATTACGGCATGACAACCGTGGCTGAAAACATCCACTTTACGAGTCGAGTCTCTTTAGCCTGAAACTTGCCTACGGGCAACTTCAGCACCAGCTTGTTCCAACCCTTGTTCAATCGGATGTCGACGGGCGGACGCGACACGCAGTTCTCGTTGCGCAACGGCAGTTCGTTGGTGCGTTCGGTGTGGGTGTTTGTCCACACGGGTGGCATTATCTCATTGCCGTTTATCCATGCACGGCTGCCCTTATAGTCCCACGTTCCGGCACGTGGCGGCAGGTCGCTTTCCGAACGGCTGTAGTTGTAAGTTTCCAGATACAGATGCGCCGTACACGCTTTCTTCGAGTAAATCCAGCGTGTGGCGTATGCCGTACTGTTCTCCTTAGGGTCTTTGTAGAATTCCGGCACGAGCGTTCCCCATACATGACGCAGATAGATTCCGTTGCCTGTGATGGTGCGCGAGTTGTACGTCTTTCCGTTGTACTCATAAGATTTGACATCTGTTGCAGGCGTGCCAACAGCTGCAAGATGCTCTTCGGGCGGGAAACTCATCTGCAGATTGCCGTCGTTAGGGAACGCATCGGTGATGCGCCATTCTACGTCAGCCTGACGCTCGTAGGCAAACGGCTGTCCCTTCAACGTGTGCTGCTTGTGCCACAGCATACGGTTCTCAAACTCGGCAAACTCAGCCTTCTGCTCTGGTTCGTCGTCCCACAACAGCGTAGTCTTTCCGTCGAAATAGCCACGGCCGCCACCTCGCCATGCACGCTCAGCCAGTGTGAGCATGTAAGGATAGAAGTTGTTCTCGTCGAGCAGCTGTCGGGTGTTGTCAATATAGCGGTCGTTCCAGAATGCTATGATGCAGCCAGCAAGGTCGTCGCTGCCCATCGGCTGGTTGTAGATGCGACTGTTGAAGAGCGCAACGAGGTCGGCATAGTTGTCGAAGTGGTTGGCATAGTGAAAACGGCAGTCGATGGCAGGAATGCCGGGCTGCGCCTTGCCACGATAGCTCCACAACTGTGTCATGTCAATCTCGCCCTTCTTGTAGTTCCAACCGGGATTCCACGAAATCACCTTCTTGCCCTTTGAGCGGACAAACGCCACCATTTCGGGCACAAACTGAGGATTGGTGAACTGCACTTCGTCTGTTCCGATATGCAGATAGGGCACATCGAGGGCGTCGCAAGCCTCAGCTATAATGTCCTTCATTATACGTGTGCCCTCAGGAGTCTGCATGCCGAAGCCAAAGGTGCGCTCAAAGGCAGCGCTATGTCCCGGCATGTCAATCTCAGGGATGAGCAATACGTGGTGCTGACGGCAGAATTCCACGAGTTCGCGAGCCTCAGCCAGTGTGTAAAACTTGCCCTTCGAGCGCTCCATATTGGCAGGAGCGTTGAGCTGCGGATAGAGTTTGCTCTCCAGTCGCCACGCCTGATTCTCGGTGAGATGCCAGTGGAAAGTGTTAATCTTGAAGCGGCTGAGCATGGCTATTTCAGCCTTCAGCTCGTCCATGGGGATATAGCTGCGCCCGATGTCGTGCATATATCCACGTATGCGGAACGCCGGCCAGTCGGTGATTTCGCACAACGGCAAGAGCCGCTTGCCCTTCTTGTCTGTTGTCAGTTGCGCCATGGTCTGGCGTGCCCAATAGAGTCCGCGCGGTGTTGTCGCCTCAATGGTTACGGCTTTCGATGTTATGAGTATGTGATAAGCCTCATCCTGGAATATGGCTCCGTCGATGTGGCTCACTATTTTTTCATTCACGGGCACATCAGCCTTGACATACTTGCCCGTGAATGTAGACTTTTGCGGCATTGGCAGCAATGGAGGTATCGTGGCATGAGCCAAGCTGCAGAGCGTGATTATCAGTAGAGTAGTCAGTGCTCGTTTCATAAATAAAAATATGGAAGAGAAATCTAAAGTCAAAAATAAGAAACATCGCTATCTGTAGGAGGATAGTATCAAAACTCAAACAAAGCGGGCTGAAAGCCCAATGACCTCCATAGCCCAGGGCAACGCTCTGGGTAAAAAGATTTATAGAATCTAACGCCCTGTAAGGGCAACTCTATTGA
>URDM01000098.1 GCA_900546575.1 uncultured Prevotella sp. | reverse complement strand
AATGTTAAGTGTTGAATGTTGAATGTTAAGTTCGTCCAACATTAGGAGTGATAATATTATAAATTCAAGTCAGTGAGTTAATTGGCAAAGCAAATTGTAGGAGGCTATGGCGTCCCCGCCATAGCCTGAGCAGTTAGTTAGTGCATTCTTGTTATTGATAATATGCGCTGCCTGCTTGCCCAGACTATGGCGAGGACGCCATAGCCTCCTACAATATGATTATTGCTCTATTACGATATTGTGTCCGTCGCGCTGCACCTTTACGTCAAGCGTGCGCTTGAGGGCTGCCATCACCCCGTCGATGGTCTCGTTGTTGACGAGCGAGATGTATAGTCGGCGCGAGGCGAGGCTGCTGTCGGCTATGCGTATGCTCACGTTGTAGCGTCGCTCGATGATGGGGCGCAGCTCGCCGAGCGAAATGTCGTCGCAGTCGATGTTGCCTTGCTTCCATCCGCTGCTTGTCTTGGTGGCGCGCGAACGCTGCATCTGGTGAGTGATACGGTTGAGCGAGGCACGCTCGCCGGGCTTAAGCATATAGCAGGAGTCGCCGTAAGCGATGGCTACGCTGCCCTTGAGGAGCGTCGTTGTGACGTAGTTGTCGGTGGGGTATGCCGAAACGTAGAATCGTGTGCCCCTCACTTCTACGTCATATCCGTCGGTGTGTACCGTGAAGCGGACGCCGTCGCGATGGGTAACGTCAAAATATCCCTCGCCCTGAAGCTCTACACGGCGTTGGGTGGTGCTGAAACGGCTGGAATAGCGAAGTGTTGAGCCGGCATTGAGTGTGACGCGCGAGCCGTCGGGCAGCAGCATTGTGGCTGTGCTGCCGTAGGGTGCCGAGCACGTGAAGTACTGTTCGGGGGTGGTGAGGCGACCTATGTAGGTGCCGATGCCGAACACGAAGGCTATGAGCGAGGCTGCGCAAGCCACGATTGCGGCAATGCGCCACGTGTGCAAATGGCGCCGACGGGTGGCGGTGGCGCTGATGCGTGATGCCAATTGCTGGTAGGCGGCTTCGGTGGCAGGGCTTGGCGTGTACGCTGACAGCCACTCCTGCTCCCACGCATGCAGCTGTGCCGTAGCGCCGGGGGTGTGGGTTATGTATGCCGTGAGGCGCTGTTCGTCGGCATCGGATATTGTGCCGTCGAAGTAGCGGCAGGCAAGCTGGCGTGCCTCTTCGGCGGTTATATATATATTATTGTGCATAAGTGGATTTTAAATGGTTTGTCATAACTATGTAACAACTGAAACGCCGGCTGCCCAACCTTCGTGGACTGTTATTTGCCGGGATTGTGTCAGACAGCCTGCGGTGCGTGCTCCAGGCAGAGCATCAGACAGAGCATGAGGCTTGTGCCGTACTTCTGGGCTAACTGGGCGGCAATGGTCTTGAGCGCCTTGGATATGTGCTTCTCGACGGCAGTGGTGGATATGCCGAGCTGCTGGGCTATCTCGCGATTCTTGAGCGATTCGTAGCGCGACATGCGGAAGATGTCGGCTGTGCGCTGGGGCAGCGTGTCGAGGGCACAGTCAATGCTGTGCTGCAGTTCGTCGTAGAGCAACTGATGGTCGGCAGCGCTCAGGAAGTCGGCGTTGTAGAGCGGTTCGGTGTCGGCAGCCGACTGTGCCTGACGTGCATAGCCTTCAACTATGGCGCTATGCTTGAGGCTGTTGAGGCACTCGTTGCGCAGCATCGTGTAGAGCATCGACTGCAAAGAGCCGCCTACAAGCGTCGAGCGACGCTCCCACAGGCGCATGAAGCACGTCTGCACAGCATCACTGGCGGCTGCTTCGTCGGCTATGTATTTGCACGCAAAGCGGTGCAGACGCGGATAATAGCGCCTGAACAGCGTGCCGAAAGCCTCCTCGCTGCCGTCCACAATAGACTGGAATATGTCGTTATCAGATAGGTCGTGGTTCATGTTTTTTTATATATTTTTGCCAAAAGTAATACATTTTTCCTTATAGGTAGTCATTTTTGGAAAGAAATTTGGGCAGATTGGATAAAATGTAATACTTTTGCAGCGTAGAAGGATAATAATTTATATAAACAACAAATTTTTGGTATGAAAAAGATTATGATGACAATGGCAGCTATGTGTATGGCTGTATGTGCAAGTGCACAGGTTTACATTGGTGGTAGTGCAGCCCTTGGTGGCCAGAAGCATGGCGACGGCGACTCTAAGATGTACTACAAGCTTATGCCTGAGATTGGCTACCAGTTCAACAAGACTTGGGATGCAGGTCTTTCAATAGGCTACGCTGGTGTTGAGGATGGTAACAACGCTTTCGTTATCGCTCCTTATGCTCGCTACACATTCGTAAATACTAAGCTCGTCGACCTCTTCCTTGAGGGCACAATGGGCTATGGTCATATCGGTGGCAACGGTGCCGACGCTGACATATTTGAGTTTGGATTGAAGCCGGGCTTGAAGCTCAACCTCTCTGACCACGTTTCTTTCGTAACAAAGGTTGGCTTCTTCGGCTATCAGAAGAACGACTTCACCGATGTTCAGAAGTGGGGCATGGACGTTGACGCTACAAACGTTACATTCGGCGTGAACTACAAGTTCTAATTAATAATAGACAGTTTTTTATCACACAAAAAAGCGCTCTGCAAAGACTTAAGCATTGATTACAAGTGCTTGAAGCCTTTGCAGGGCGCTTTACTTTTTGCAGCTACGCTGCGCAGATTGAGTATTCAACTACAAATAGTCGCTGCATAGCTTGCGCATTCCTTCGCTTGCACCACACTGAAGGTGGGTGAAGTGCTGGCGGCCTACGCCCATCGACGATTCGGGATCGATGAGATATACTGGCACCGAGGGGCGCACGTAGTGGATGAGTCCGGCTGCCGGATAGACGTTGAGCGATGTGCCTATGATGACGAATATGTCGGCTTGCTCAGCTGCCTCGGCTGCTACGCTTATCATAGGCACCGATTCGCCGAAGAAAACGATGAACGGACGCTCCAGCGAGCCGTCGCCCGAGAGTGTGCCGGGACGTACTTCGCAGTTGTCCTCGGTCAACTCGCGCTGATAGCGGGGGTCGTCGGGATTGCGCGATGAGCACACCTTGGTAAGTTCACCGTGCAGGTGTATGACATTGGTGGAGCCTGCCTTCTCGTGCAGATTGTCCACGTTCTGCGTGATGACCGTCACCTTATACTCCTTCTCCAAATCATGTATGAGGCGGTGTCCTTCGTTGGGCTGTGCCGCATAGAGCTTGTGGCGCAGCATATTATAGAAGTTGGTGACGAGCGTCGGGTCCTTGAGCCAACCCTCGTGCGAGGCTACTTGTTCTACGGGATAGTTCTCCCACAGTCCGTCGTTGCCACGGAATGTCTTGAAACCCGACTCAACCGACATGCCGGCGCCGGTAAGAAATACGATGTGCTTCATAACTATATTATTGTTTTTGCAACGTCAGCATGGCCTTGCCGCTGCCGTTGGTCAGTTGTACACGACCTTCGCCTGCCGACTTATACGCCTTGACGCTTTCGAGAGCCTTGAGTATCTGCTGCTCATACTCCATATGAGCGCAGAGCATAAGCGTCGTGCCTATCTCCTTGAACGATATGGTCTGCTTGGCAGCATTGACGCGTGCGGTGCCGTTGATGGAGTTGCATCCGGCGCAGCCGAACACGCTGTTCTTGGCTGTTTCGAATCCCAATGTGGGGTTGAACTCAGTCTTTGTAGTGTCAATGGCGGTGCCGCCGACTTCAACGATGTTCCATTCGCCGTTAAGGTCGACTGCCTCACCTACTTTCTTCGACGACGAACAGCCGCTAAAGGCAATGGCAGCAACGATTGCCAGAATGTTATATTTCAGCTTCATAAATAAAAAATCTAAATTGAGAAACGAATAATTCTAAATTGAGAAATTCATAATTGCGGCCGAAGCCGCAACCAATTCAAAACTCAAAATTCAAAATTCAAAACTCTACTTGAGTTTCCATGTGGCACCGTCCTTGGTGTCCTTCACCTCAAAACCGAGTTCGGCGAGTTCGTCGCGGATTCGGTCGCTGGTGGCCCAGTCCTTCGATGCCTTGGCCTTAGAACGCAGGTCGAGCACCATATCCACCACCTTGCCGAAGGCTTCTTCGCGATGTGACGACGAGCCGGCGTTGTCGGGACGCAGTCCGAGCAGTTCGAATGCGAACAGGCGCATTGTATCAGCCAGCTCCTTGAGGTCGGCCTCAGAGATAGTAGCCTTATGGTCGACGAGCTTGTTCACTACCGAGCAAGCCTCGAAGAGGTGGGCTATGACGAGCGGAGTGGCGAAGTCGTCGTTCATTGCGTCGTAACACTTCTCGCGAAGCTGGCTTACGAGCTTGTGAGTGGCCTCGTCGCTCTCGGCTGATGCAGCTATGCGGTCGAGGTCAGCGATGCCGTTCATGAGCTTCTCAAGTCCCTTCTGCGATGCCTGCAGAGCCTCGTTAGAGAAATCTACGGTTCCGCGGTAGTGAGCAGAGAGTATGAAGAAGCGTATGGTCATAGGCGAATAGGGTTGGTCGAGATTCTTGTTGTTGCCCGTAAAGAACTCTTCGAGGGTGATGAAGTTGCCGAGCGACTTGCCCATCTTCTGACCGTTGATGGTAATCATGTTGTTGTGCATCCAGTAATGAACCATCTGGTCGCCCTGCGAAGCCACAGCTTGGGCTATCTCGCATTCGTGGTGAGGGAATACGAGGTCCATTCCGCCTCCGTGAATGTCGAAGTGTGAGCCGAGATACTTGCGTCCCATGGCTGTACACTCGCAATGCCAGCCGGGGAATCCGTCGCTCCAGGGGCTTGGCCAGCGCATGATATGCTCGGGCGATGCCTTCTTCCAGAGTGCGAAGTCGGCCTGATTGCGCTTCTCGCCTACTCCGTCGAGTGCGCGCGATGCGTCCTTCACGTCGTCGAGATTGCGTCCTGAGAGTATGCCGTAGTGGTATTTCTCGTTATACTTCTTCACGTCGAAGTAGATAGAACCGTTGCTCTCGTAGGCAAAACCGTTGTCGAGAATCTGCTGTACGAGCTGCTCCTGCTCGATGATGTGGCCCGTGGCGTGCGGCTCGATGCTCGGCGGGAGCACGTTGAGCGCCTCCATTGCAGCATGATAGCGGTTGGTGTAGTACTGTGCTATCTCCATCGGCTCGAGCTGTTCGAGCCGTGCCTTCTTCTCAATCTTGTCATCTCCCTCATCGGCGTCGTGCTCCAGGTGGCCAACATCGGTGATATTGCGCACGTAGCGCACCTTATAGCCTAAGTGCTTGAGGTAGCGGAAGAGTATGTCGAAGGTGATAGCGGGGCGTGCATGTCCCAGATGTGGGTCGCCATAGACGGTAGGTCCGCACACATACATGCCGACATTGGGGGCGTGTAGGGGCTTGAATACTTCCTTTCTACGCGACAGCGTATTGTAAATCCAGAGTACTTGTTCCATATTCGTTTATGTTTCTTATATAGGTTACTAACAAAAAGCCCTGCACCACAGCCCGATGTGGACGGCAATGCAGGGTTTTTATATTCTATTGCGATATGATTAGATATCGTTGTTGTGGTCGAGTGAGTCGTTGAAATCCTTCGGCTCGCGGTGTTCGCGACGACCGTCACGACGCTCACCACCCTCACGACGCGGACGACGATCGCCACGTTCGCCACGCGGACGACGCTCACGCTCTACGTAACCCTCGGGTTTCGGGAGCAGGATGCGGTGAGAAAGCTTGTACTTACCGGTCTTCGGGTCGATCTCCATGAGCTTCACCTTGATCTTGTCGCCTTCCTTGATGCCAGCCTCTTCGACTGTCTCAAGACGCTTCCAATCAATCTCTGAGATGTGGAGGAGTCCGTCCTTGCCCGGCATTATCTCTACGAAACAGCCGTAAGGCATGATAGAACGTACTGTTCCCTCGTAAACCTCGCCTACCTCAGGTATGGCTACGATGGCCTTGATCTTGCCGAGTGCAGCGTCGATAGCGTCCTTGTTGGGAGCTGAAATCTGCACCTTGCCTACGCCGTCAGCCTCGTCGATGGTGATAGTAGCGCCGGTGTCTTCCTGCATCTGCTGGATAATCTTGCCGCCAGGGCCGATAACTGCACCGATAAACTCCTTAGGTATCTCGATCTGGATGATGCGCGGAACCTGCGGCTTCATCTCCTTGCGTGGCTCAGAGATAGTCTCCATCATGCAGTTGAGGATGTGCTCACGACCTGCCTTGGCCTGCATAAGGGCCTTTTCGAGTATCTCGAAGCTCAGACCGTCGCACTTGATGTCCATCTGTGTGGCTGTAAGACCGTTGGGAGTACCGGTGGTCTTGAAGTCCATGTCGCCAAGGTGGTCCTCGTCGCCAAGGATATCGCTAAGCACTGCGTACTTCTCCTCGCCCGGGTTCTTGATAAGACCCATAGCGATACCTGATACAGGAGCCTTCATAGGAACACCAGCGTCCATGAGGGCGAGTGTGCCGGCACATACAGTAGCCATTGAAGAAGAACCGTTTGACTCGAGAATCTGGCTTACCAGACGAACTGTGTAAGGGAAGTCTTCAGGAATCTGGCCCTTCAGTCCGCGCCATGCCAAGTGGCCGTGACCAATCTCACGACGGCCTACACCGCGCTGAGCCTTAGCCTCACCGGTACAGAACGGCGGGAAGTTATAGTGAAGGAGGAAGCGCTGGTAGCCCTTCTCCAATACGTCGTCAACGAGTTTCTCGTCCATCTTTGTACCGAGAGTACATGTAGAGAGGCTCTGTGTCTCGCCACGTGTGAAGATTGCGCTTCCGTGAGGCATAGGCAGCGGAGACACCTCGCACCAGATAGGACGGATGTCGGTGGTCTTACGACCGTCGAGACGCTTGCCCTCGTCGAGGATGCAACGGCGCATTGAGTCGCGCATAACGTCGGCGTAGTAGCGCACCATTTCTGCATGCTTCTCGTCAAGTTCCTCAGGTGTCAGCTCAGTGTGGGCTGCATCGTAAGCCTCCTGGAAGTCGGCGAGGATCTTGTCGAAGGCCTCTTCGCGCGACTTCTTGTCGTGGTCGCCAGCCTCAGCGATAGCGTAGCACTTGTCGTAGGTCTCCTTGCGGATCTGCTCGCGCAACTCCTCGTCGTTAACCTCGTGACAATACTCGCGCTTAACGTCTGTGCCAAGTTCCTTAGAGAGTTCTGTCTGGAGTTCGCACATAGGCTTGATGGCAGCCATAGCGGCCTTCAAAGCACCAATCATGTCCTGCTCCGACACTTCCTTCATCTCACCCTCTACCATCATGATGTTCTCGGCAGAAGCGCCAACCATGATGTCCATGTCGGCTTCCTTCATCTGCTCGAAGGTCGGGTTGATGACATACTCACCGTTGATGCGTGCTACGCGCACCTCAGAGATTGGGCATTCGAAAGGAATATCTGAACAAGCCATAGCGGCTGAAGCTGCGAATCCTGCGAGAGCATCAGGCTGATCAACGCCATCGGCGCTGAGAAGCATGATCTGCACATATACCTCGGCGTGATAGTTAGACGGGAAGAGCGGACGCAGCACACGGTCAACGAGACGCGATGTGAGGATTTCGTTGTCACCAGACTTGCCCTCACGCTTTGTGAAACCGCCCGGGAAACGTCCTGCTGCTGAATACTGCTCTTTGTAGTCTACCTGCAAAGGCATGAAATCTGTTCCGGGAACTGCATCTTTTGCGGCACAAACAGTGGCGAGAAGTACGGTGTTGCCCATACGCAGTACAACACTTCCGTCGGTCTGCTTTGCCACTTTCCCGGTCTCAATGCTGATGGTTCTGCCATCAGGCAATGATACTGTCTTTGTAATTACGTTCATCTAAAAATTAAAATAACATCAAAAAATATATAATATGGTAGCAAAGTTAGTTATTTTCAATGGGATAAACGAACATTGGCTTAATATTTTTTGTTTTTTTGTATAATTTTCTGTGTACCTTTGCAAGCGCATTTTTATATACAACTACACTATTGTTTATTATGATACGCTCACTAATCATCGTGGCGTTGGGCGGCGGCATGGGTTCGGCCCTGCGCTTCCTGGCTTCCAAATTCATTCAGGACAACATGTCAGGGGCTTTCCCCTACCCTACTATGGCAGTCAATATCATGGGCTGTCTGCTTATCGGAGTGTTCTACGGATTGTCGTCGCGCGGCTCGCTGGGCGGCGATTCAGCCAAGCTGCTGCTCACTACCGGACTCTGTGGCGGCTTCACTACGTTCTCTACATTCTGCAACGAGAACCTCTCGCTTATGCGTGGCGGACACGCTCTGGCTACATTATTATATATCAGCGGCAGCGTCGTGCTGGGATTCATTGCCGTGGCTGTGGGGTATTGGATTGCGGAGAAATTGTAGAAAGACTAATATTACGCGACAGCTGTTGAAGGTTATGGAGATAGCGGTAGGAGGATGGTGTGTCAAAACTCAATTATACGGGCTGAAAGCCCAATAAGCACATAGGAGGGTGTGTCAAAACTCCCTGATTCTTAAAAAATCACAAAGCCCTGACTTTCACAAGCCAGGGCTTTGCTATGTCTAAAAGTTGTTGTAACTTTAGACCATAGA
>URDM01000097.1 GCA_900546575.1 uncultured Prevotella sp. | reverse complement strand
CATACAGCATTGACTACCTCATGGGAGTTTTAGGCCCAACACGAGGCTACTTAGTCAAAATAATTTAGTGAACCCTATATATAATTATATAAAACGGGAGGGAATATGCCTTTTTGAAAAAGGTAAGCATTTTACATGCATTTTTTATTGTAGTAAAACAGCAAAAGGGAAAATGTGAACAACTTGTGATATTATATGAATATGCCTACACAATGACAAATCAGTAACTTTGCAGCTGAATTATTAATATAGGTATGAAAAGAATATTGTTCACATTTTCCTTGACACTTCTTGCCCACTATTCCATGGCGCAGGAAACATTGTCATTGGGTCAATGCCTGCAAATGGGCATTGAACGAAATCTTAACTTAAAGACTTATGAGGGTAATGTGCTTAAAGGCAAGCACAATATCAGCGAGAACCGCTCGCGTCTGTTGCCACAGATTAATATCGGCGCAGCGCTGAACGACAACTTCACGCCGCCAGTATCGGTAACCGACGGCAAGGCTTACGGCAAACCGTATAACGTGACGAAGACGCTACAATACAACTCGTCGGCAAGTGTTCAGCTACAGATGCCACTGTACAGTCAGACGGCACTAACAGCATTGGAGATATCCAAGACACTCGACCAGCTCAACACTCTATCGTATGCCAAAGCCAAGGAAGACCTGATTGTGCAGATAAGCAAGATGTATTATCTGGCGCAGAACACCGAGGAGCAGATTGGCATAATCAAGGACAACATCAAGCGACTTGAAGAACTGCGCAATATCACACAGGCATTCCACGACAACGACATGGCTCTGAGCGTGGACGTGAAACGTGTGAACGTGAATCTGGAGAATCTCAGCGTGCAATACGACAACGCCAAGGCTATGCTCACACAGCAATACAACATGCTGAAATACGTTATCGACTATCCTGCCGACAAGGACATTACCGTAACGAAGGCTAACGTGGAGCTGACGGACATGGCAGCACTGACCGGACTGAACGAGAATCTGTCGGAGCTTCAGCTGCTCAGAAAGCAGCAAATACTTGCCGAACAGCAGAAGAAGCTTGCCAAGGACGGCTATCTGCCAACGCTATCTCTCACCGGCAACTGGACTTACGCTGCCTTCACCGACAATTTCAAGAACTGGTTTCACTCGGGCGAGTCGAACCATTGGTATAAATCGAACGGCATTGGTCTGTCGCTGCGCATACCTGTGTTCGATGGTTTTGAGAAGCGTTCGAAGATTAGAAAGGCGCAGGTGGACATCGACAACGCCAAGCTGCAATACGAGAATGCGCTGAAGGGTATGCAGACACAATACGCCAATGCCGTGAACGATCTTGCCAACAATCAGCGCAACTTCAGCAAACAACGCGACAATTATCTGCTGGCTGAGGATGTGTATAAGGTGACGAGCGACCGCTATCGCGAAGGAATTGCATCAATGACCGAGGTGCTGCAAGACGAAATGAGCATGAGCGACGCCCAGAACAACTATCTGACTGCCCACTTCAACTATCAGGTGTCGAACCTGACTCTGCTGAAACTCACAGGACAGTTGGAAAAACTATTGAATTAGGAATTTGGAATTGTTCTCGGCTACGCCTGCGATTAGGAATTATTCAATGTTGAATTAAGAATTCAAAACTCAAAAAAATGGAAACAAACAATAACACTACAAACAACAACAATAATAGCGACAACAGCACACAGTCTAACCACGAACTAACTGCCAAGCAGCTTAAGCGCCAGCGCATCCGCCAGATAGCAGTAAGCCTCATCGGCGTGGCTATACTGGTTTGGGGCATCGTAAAGATTGCCTGCATGTTTATGGACTACAAGAGCAACGAGAAGAGCGACGACGCCCAGATAGAGCAGTACATATCGCCAGTGAACATGCGTGCCTCGGGATATATCAAGCGTATATACTTCAAGGAACATCAGGACGTGAAGAAGGGCGACACGCTGCTTGTTCTCGACGACCGTGAATACCGCATCCGTGTAATGGAGGCAGAGGCTGCGCTGAAAGACGCAATGGCGGGTGCCAATGTCATTGACGCTTCGGTGCAGACCACTCAGACTTCGGCTACTGTATACGAGGCTTCTATTGCCGAAATCGAAATACGTCTTGCCAAACTCGAAAAAGACCGCCAGCGCTATCAGAACCTCGTGGCTCGCAACGCTGCCACACCGATACAGCTTGAACAGATTGAAACCGAATACAACGCTACAAAGAAGAAGCTCGATGCCGTACGCCGACAGCAGAAGGCTGCCTACTCGGGCGTTAACGAGGTGCAGACACGCAAGAAGAATACGGCTGCTGCCATTGAGCGCGCTCAGGCTGCGCTGGAAATGGCAAAGCTCAACCTCTCTTACTGTGTGGTAACCGCTCCTTGCGACGGCAAACTGGGCAGACGCGCACTGGAAGAGGGTCAGGCTGTGAATGCCGGACAAACCATCACCTACATCATGCCCAACACACAGAAGTGGGTAATAGCCAACTATAAGGAGACACAGGTAGAAAAACTGTATGTTGGACAGAAGGTGAAGATGAGCGTTGACGCATTCGAGGGCAAGGAGTTTGAAGGACGCATCACCGCTATTTCAGGTGCCACAGGCTCAAAATACTCGCTCGTTCCTACCGACAACTCTGCCGGCAACTTCGTAAAGATACAGCAGCGTGTGCCTGTACGCATAGAGTTTGAGGGAATTTCGAAGGAAGACAACGACAAGTTGGCTGCCGGAATGATGGTTGTAGTAAAGGCTCAACTTAAGTAAATGACACAAGCAGAAATATATACGGCAGTGCCCGAGCACATGCCTAAGAATTTTCCGTTCTACAACTGGGTGCCAAAGCCCCTTGGCATCGCCTTTCTCGTCATCCTTTTCATACCTATCATGACGGTAAGCGGTGCCTACACCGTCAACAGTAGTGAGATGGTGGGCGGGCTTGGCATCCAGTCAGAACACATAGCCTTCATCAGCTTCGTCACATCGATAGGTATGGCGGCGTTCTCGCCGTTCTTCTACTCGCTGGTGAGTGTGCGCCGCCAGAAGATGATGAGTCTCGTTGGATTCTCCATTCTGGCTGTGCAGAGCTATATATGTGCCAACACCGACAGTCTGTTTATCCTGGCTCTCAACAGCCTCATCATGGGATTTGTCAGACAGACGCTTCTCATGTGCAATCTCTTCACGCTTATCAAGTACGGATTTGGCATTGAGGCTACACGCAACGTCACGCCGGGCAACGAGCCTAAGGACGAAGCCGGATGGGACGCCCTCGACACAGAGAAGAAGGCGAGCCAGCCCATCATCTACTTCTTCTTCATGCTGCTCGGACAGATAGGCACATGGATAACGGCATGGTTTGCCTACAACTACCACTGGCAGATGGTCTACTATGCCATGCTTGGTGCCATACTCGTGGCTCTGCTCATCACACTGGTGTGCATGCCCTACAACCCCTACCCTACCAAGCATTGTCCACTGTCGTTCTCTAAGTTCGGCAACGTAGTGGTGTTCTGTCTGATGTGCTGCTCGTTTGTGTATGTCACGGTATACGGCAAGGTGTACGACTGGTACGACAGCCCCAAAATATGTTGGGCCACAGCTATCTGCGTAGTGTCATCGCTGCTGTTCTTCTATCTGGAAAAGACACGCCGCTCGCCCTACTTCATGCTCAAGGCTTTCAAGTCGCGCAGCATCCAGGGCGGCATACTGCTCTTCATCGGACTGATGATATGCAACTCCAGCTCCATGCTCGTGAACATATTCGTAGGCGTAGGCATGAAGACCGACCAGATTCAGGTGGCAGAACTGGGCAACTGGGTATTGCTGGGCTACTTCATCGGACTGGTCACCATACTCATACTCAACAATAAGGGTGTACACTTCAAGTGGTTCTTCGCCATGGGATTCCTGCTCATTGGTGCAGCATCGCTGTTTATGTACTTCGAAGTGCAGACAGCAGGAATGCTCGAACGCATGAAGTGGCCCGTGGTGATACGTGCCACTGGTATGATGCTGCTATACTCGCTCATCGCCGTATACGCCAACCAGCGCATGCCGTACAAGCTGCTCTCTACGTGGGTGTGCATAATGCTAACGGTGCGTATGGTGATAGCTCCGGGCATAGGCTCGGCTCTGTATCAGGTGGTGTTCCAGCACCGCCAGCAATACTACATCACACGATACGCCCACGACTACGACCGCACCAATGCCGAGACCGCCATGACGTACGACATGACCGCCCGCGGAATGCAATATCAAGGCAAGAGCGAGACGGAAGCACAGAACATGGCAGCTATGTCAACAAAGGGTAAAGTGCAGGTGCAAGCCACCCTGTCGGCAATAAAGGAGATGTCGGGATGGACCATTTACGCCTGCGTCATCCTCGCCGGACTGATGCTCGTTGTGCCGTGGCCCAAGAGAGATATATCGAAGGATAAGTAAGGAGGGAGAAAGCCCTACCCCCTAGCCCTAGCCTCAGCCCCACGCCCGCAGGGAGGGGAGCGATGTGTACTGATTGATTATATAATAGGAAAGGCTATGGCGTAATGTCATAGCCTTATTTGTTGTATTTTTAAGTAGTCGGAGCATACCGCTCCCCTCCATGCGGGGGAGGGGCTGGGGGTAGGGCTTTTCTTTTTATTTTGCAGATTCAATATTTTTCACTAACTTCGCCACAAACATACGGCAGGAGCAATGAAGAATAGCAATAACGGCATTGATATACTCGAACAGCAGATGGCCAACAATGAGGACATCTGCTGTTCGTGTGGTAATATAAATTCTTTTCCAAAGGTATTTTTCGACAACTATAAGGTTGCCGATGTGGGCATCATTGTGTGTACATCGGGGAGATTTAAGTTCAGTTGCGATGACATGGAGTATGTGGTAAACAAGGGCGAGACGGCATTTCTGTCGCGCGACGTTTACTTCTCAATCACCAGCCACAGCGACGACTGCTCTGTGGTAATCATTCTATATAGTGTCGACTCCATACGCGACATTCTGGGCAGCACCATTGTCGGCATGAAATTCATTGAGATGCTCAATCCACGAGACTGCTGGGTGATGCACACCGGACACGAAAGCGAGCTGACAAAATATTCCGAACTGCTGGCTGTAGGCAATAGCGACGACAACGTGTTCGCTGCCAATGAGCGCCGACTGCTACTGCTGTCGCTCACCTACCGGCTCTGTGGTATATTCCGAGAAATATCAAAAGACGGCGACAATGCCTCAAGCCGCAAACTCGAGACCTACATGCTGCTGATGCAACTCATTGACCAATATCACACCCATGAGCGTGGCGTAAAGTTCTATGCCGACCGTCTGTGTCTGTCGCCCAAATATCTTACGTCGCTCGTCAAGTCGGTGTCGGGCAGCAGCGTACAGCAACTGGTGTTCAAGGCTATAACAAAAAAAGCCATTTCCTTAATAACCACTACCGACAAGAGTATTAAGGAAATAGCCGACCTTCTGAACTTTCCCAATGCCTCAGCCTTCGGCACATTCTTCAAGAAACAAGTGGGAATGTCGCCAGTGAACTATAGGCAAAAAAAGTATGACACATAACCCATTGTTTAAAGTCCACAAAATAGTCAGAAGTCATAAACTGCATGATTCTTATGCAGTTTTCAGTAAAAATTGCATAGATTTCGTGCAGAAATCCCTCAAAACCGCATAGTTTTTATGCAAAATTAAGTATATTTGCAAAAAAAGCAGATGATATGGAACAATTATTTGAATATTTCAAGCGCAAGCTCAACGAAACTCCTACCGACTTAGTAAGATATAAGTATGGGGAAATAGAATGGAGAGGACACGCCTTCGGACTGGTCGGACCGCGAGGCGTTGGTAAGTCAACAATGCTCTTGCAACATATCAAGACGCAATTGGAAATAAAGAACACACTTTATGTATCGGCCGACCATCTTTATTTTACATCACACACTCTTGTAGATTTAGCTGACCGCTTCTATAAAATGGGAGGCAAACATCTTTTCATTGACGAGATTCACAAGTACGACGGATGGTCGGCCGAAGTGAAGCAGATATTTGACAGTTACTCGGATTTACAATTAGTCATTTCGGGATCTTCCATCCTTGAAATAACCAAAGGCATGGCCGACCTCAGTCGTCGTGTTCCAATATATGAGATGCAGGGACTATCGTTTAGAGAATACCTACACTTATTCCATGGCATAAAAATGGATGTTGTCAATATGGAAAAACTCTTACACCATGAGTATGAGATTCCTGGAATAGACCATCCACTACCATTGTTTCATGACTATTTGCGACGAGGATATTATCCGTTTGGCAGTGATGCTGCATACGATATAGAATTGATGCAAGTTGTAGTACAAACGATGGAAAGCGACATTCCTATATATCTGAACACTAATGTATCAGTTGGCAGAAAACTGAAACAACTGCTTATGGTTGTGGCTGAAAGTGTACCATTTAAGCCAGTTATGCAAAAACTGGCTGATGTGACAGGTATAAACCGCAACTATATTCAAGACTATCTGATGTATATGGAGCGTGCAGGAATGATAGCCCAACTGCGAGATGCTGTAGGTGGCATTAGAGGTCTTGGCAAAACCGAAAAAATATATCTGGACAATACCAATCTTATATATGTGCTTGCTCCCAAACGGGCAGACATAGGCAATATAAGAGAAACATTCTTTATGAACCAAATGCGTATTGCAGGTGATGTAATGTGTTCGCCTGTATCCGATTTTCTTGTGGACGGCATGACTTTTGAAATTGGCGGACGTAAAAAGGGACAGAAACAGATTTCAGAAGTCAACAATGGATATGTGGTGAAAGATGACATTGAAACAGGCTATGCCAATGTACTTCCACTATGGGCTTTCGGACTATTGTATTGATATCACATAATATTAAAGAAAATATTAACAAATACAATAATTTTTACTTGACCACTGCTATTTTTTATATTTACTCTTGTGCTTTTCCAAAAAAATTGACGTATCTTTGCATATAATTAAAAACATTCATTAACCCAAATATAATAACGGTCTGCATCCTTAAAAAAGGATTGCAGACTATGATATTTCCAAAAACCTAAAATAGTATGAATGCCGCAATTATCTTGATTATTCTCGGAATAATCATATGGATTATAGTACCTAATTTCATTTCTGGCAGCAAGAAAAACAAAGCCAGGAAACAAAAGGTTATGGCTTGCAAGGTTATAGGCTGGCTGTTTATTTTCCTTGGAATCTATAACGCAATTTCTACATTATTAGGAGATTAAACAAAAAAAATAACAAATATGAAAAATTATTTTTCTAAATTCGGTGCAACTGTTCTATTTGCATCCACCTGACACGATGACGAAGTCAGGAGAAAAATTAGGAAGTTAAGATTTAAATATGTAACTTTGCCCACCAATACGGTAACACCGATTATTATCACATAACCCAAATCTTAGAAACGACAATCACAGAAATGGCATTTTCCGACTCAAAACCCCACTATGCTCTACTTGACGGTCTGCGTGGCGTGGCTGCAATGCTCGTCGTATGGTATCATGTATTCGAAGGTTTTCAGTTTGCAGGCAACAAGCCCGTCATCGACTTTATCAACCACGGTTATCTCGCAGTAGACTTCTTCTTCATGCTCTCTGGCTTTGTCATTGGCTATGCCTACGACGACCGTTGGGGCAAGTCGCTTACAATGGGCGGTTTCTTCCGTCGTCGTCTGATACGTCTGCACCCTATGGTGATGCTTGGAGCATTGATAGGCACCATATCATTCCTGCTCACCGGTATGGAGCGATGGGACGGCACCCACTCCACCCTACTGTTCACACTGATAGCCCTCGTATGTTCATGGCTCATGATTCCGGCTTTGCCTGGAATGCAACGCGACGTGCGTGGCAACGGTGAGATGTTTCCGCTCAACGGCCCTTGCTGGTCGCTCTTCTTCGAATATATAGGCAACATTCTATACGCCATCATCATCCGACGACTGTCTACACGCGCCCTGGCATGGCTCACGGCATTGCTCTGCTGTGCCTTGACATGGTTTGCCGTGACCAATCAGTCGGGCTACGGTTCAATAGGCGTAGGCTGGACCCTTGATACCACTAATCTGCTTGGCGGCACACTGCGTATGCTATGCCCATTCACCATAGGTATGCTTATGTCGCGAGTGTTCAAGCCGATAAAGAATGTACGTGGCGCTTTCTGGGCATGCTCACTCATTCTGATTGGTATCTTCCACATGCCGTTCGTAGACGGAGGCTCACCAATGAGCCTCAACGGCATATTCGAAGCAGTATGCATCATCGGTGTTTTCCCTATAATAGTATGGCTGGGCGCTTCGGGCGCCACCACCGACAATACATCCCGACGCATCTGCCGCTTCTTGGGCGACATCTCATTTCCGCTCTACATAATACACTATCCGCTGATGTACGCCTTCTACATGTGGCTCATCAAGACCGGGCTATACACATTCAGCGAGACATGGCCCATAGCCATCTCAACCGTGGCATGCAGCATATGCATAGCATGGCTTAGTCTGCGATTCTATGATGAGCCGATAAGAAAATGGCTGAAGAAACATATTTAGATGAAAATAAAAAGTATATTATATATTCTTGGACAAGTATATATTATATAAATGTCCAAGTATATATAATATAAATGTCCAAGTATATATAATATAAATGGTAAAGTAATATATAAGTAAATGATCTAAATTATTTATATATATCAGTACTAATATGGTTCATTTTCCGTTTTATAGAAAAAAATTAGAATTATGAAACCAATAAAAGTACTTGAATTATCAGAGGTTGATCGCCTCAAATTAGAGAAAGGCTATCATAATG
>URDM01000096.1 GCA_900546575.1 uncultured Prevotella sp. | reverse complement strand
CTAAGTTACTAAAAATCAGCGATATATACAACCTTTTACTCATATTTATCAACTTAAATTAATTCCGCCAACGGGTTATTTATATTATATGCAGCACTTGTTAGAGTATCTGCAGCACTTCCTTTATATCTTCAATCTTGCGCAGTTCGCCCATAATCTTCTTCACTTCATCACGGTCGTGTACGCGTATTTCAATCTGTCCGTCGAATATTCCTTCGTTGCTTTCGATGGTCATCTTGTGGATGTTGACATCGAGCTTGTCGGAAATCACCTCCGAAACGTCGTGCAGCATGCGCTTGCGGTCGATGCCTCGTATCTCGATTGTAGCGTCGAAGAACATCACCTGATGCATATCCCACTTGGCATCGAGAATGCGTTTGCCATAGGCAGCCTTCAGTTTGTTTGCCACGGTGCAGTCGCGGCGGTGTATTTCGATGCGGTTCTTGTTGTCGATATATCCCAGTATGTCATCGCCCGGAATAGCGTGGCAACAGGCGGGGAATATGAATTGCGAGATATTCTCCTCGTTGATGATGACGGGTTTCTTCTTGTTGAAGCCTTCGCCGACAATGAAGAAGTTTTCCTTCTTGCCTTCCTTTTTCTCGCTATGGCCGAAGAAGGGCACATACTTGAGCCAGCTGCTGGTCGTCTCGTTCTTCTTCTTCTTTTCAAGCAGTTCCTCAACGTCCTTGTCGCCGAGCAGTATTGTGCGTCTGCCGATGGCAAGAAACAGGTCTTCGTGCTTCTGCATGTCGTGGAATTCGCACAGCTTGTTGAGCACTGGAGTGGTCATCTCGAGCTCGTTCTTCTTCAACCAGTCGTCGAGAATCTGCTCGCCCTTCTTCTGGGTTTCGCGGTTGTCGCGTCGCAGTATAGCCATAACCTTCTGCTTGGCTTTTGCAGTTGACACGAAGTTGATCCACGATGGCTGCACATGTTGCGACTTTGAGGATAGGATTTCAACCTGGTCGCCGCTCTGCAGATGATGGCTCAGCGGCACGAGCTTGTGGTTCACCTTGGCACCTATACAATGCGAGCCGAGGAAAGTGTGTATCTGGAATGCGAAGTCGAGCGCCGTACATCCGGCAGGCATAGTCTTGATTTCGCCCTTCGGGGTAAATACGAATATCTCGCTTGCGAAGAGATTGAGCTTGATTGTGTCGAGAAAGTCCATTGCATCGGGCTGCGGGTCGTCGAGAATCTCCTTGATTGTCGACAGCCAGTTGTTGAGTTCGGAATCGTCGTCAACGTTTTCGTTGCCGCCTTCCTTGTACTTCCAGTGTGCTGCGAATCCCTGTTCAGCCACCTCGTCCATATGGTCGGAGCGTATCTGCACCTCAATCCACTTGCCTTGCTTCGACATCAGCGTCACGTGCAGAGCCTGATAGCCGTTGGCTTTGGGATGGTTGACCCAGTCGCGGAGTCGGTCAGGGTGCGATTTGTATATCTGGCTTATTGCCACGTATATCTTGAAGCACTCGTTGATTTCCTCCGAACGCACCTTAGGCGTATATATAATGCGCACCGCCAGGATGTCGTATATCTCCTCGAAGGTGACGTGCTTGTTCTGCATCTTGTTCCAGATGGAGTAGGGGCTTTTGACGCGTGCCTTGAGTTCGTACTGTATTCCCATACGGTCGAGAGCCTCGCGTATAGGTCCGGTGAAGTTTGCAAAGAGCGTATCGCGTTGAGCCTGTGTGTCGGCGAGCTTGTTCTTGATGTAGTTATACTCGTCGGGATGCTCATACTTGAACGAAAGGTCCTCCAGTTCGGTCTTTATCTTGTTCAGTCCGAGTCGGTTTGCCAGCGGAGCATAGATGTACATTGTCTCGCCTGCAATCTTGTACTGCTTGTTGGCTGGCTGCGAAGCGAGTGTGCGCATATTGTGCAGACGGTCGCATATCTTAATAAGTATGACGCGTATGTCGTCGCTCATGGTGAGCAGGAGCTTCTTGAAGTTTTCGGCTTGGGCCGAAGCGCGGTCGCCGAAGATGCCGCCCGAAATCTTGGTCAGACCGTCGACGATGTGCGCAATGCGCTCGCCGAAGATATTGGAAATATCCTCGACGGTATAGTCGGTGTCCTCCACGACGTCGTGGAGCAGCGCCGCGCAGATGCTGGTAGAACCGAGTCCCATCTCCTCAACGGCAATTCGTGCCACAGCAATAGGATGCATGATGTACGGTTCGCCCGAAAGTCGGCGCACGCCTTTGTGAGCCTGTCGTGCAAAGTTGAAAGCTTTGTTTATGATGTCAACCTTTCTGCGGTGTCGTGATGCAAGGTATATCTTGAGAACTTCGTTGAATGCGTCCTCAATCATTTTGTTGTCAGCGGCTTCTCGCTGTTGGTCTTTCAAGTTCTGGTCGTCCATAGTTAGGGTCCTCCCTTTAAGTTAATACGTAATTCAGGTTACAGATTCAGGCTTGTGCCTTGTTGTCAAGAGACATATTTGTATGTAAATACAGAGCGGCGGACATGAGCCCGCCGTTCCGGTAGACAGAATTGGTCTGCCTACTTATATTATTTGATTTTGATTTTCTTGCCGGCACGAATGCTGCTTCCGCTGATTTTGTTCAGTCGCTTGAGCTTTTTCACAGTCGTGCCGTTGCGTGCTGCAATCTCCGACAGAGTATCGCCCTGGCGGATTGTAACGCTGCGACCGCCACGTGAGCGCTTCTTCTTGCTGTGACGACCGCGTCTCGACGATGACGAACTGCGGCTTCTTGAGCTTGAAGTGTTGCTGCGTGAGTATGTAGGAGTGGTGTTGTTCACCTCCACCTCAGTACGTTTTGCCAGCAATTCTTCGGGTCGGTAGGCGTATATAGAGTCTTCGTTGTCGATGAAACTGCTCACCAATGTAGCCGGCAGGCGTACAGCTGAGGGCTTGGCGTTGCCGTTGATGATGTTGCGTCGATACTGCGGGTTGAGCTGTTTGATTTGGTCGACGTCTATGCCCAGCACTTTTGCTATCTGCTCGAAGTGGATGTCGCGGCTCACTACGACTGTATCGGTCTTGGCAGGCAGTTCGGCACGCATCGGACAGATGTTGTGGTCGCAGTAATAGTTCATGATATAGTTGGCAGCAATGAATGCCGGAACATATCCGCGTGTCTCCTTTGGCAGGTAGGGATATATCTGCCAGTAGTCTTTCTCGCCCTTTGAGCGGTGTATTGCCTTGTTGATGTTCTCCGGACCGCAGTTGTATGCAGCGATAACGAGGTTCCAGTCGCCGAATATCTTGTACAGATCGCGCAGGTATTGTGCTGCTGCATAGGACGAAAGAACGGGGTCGCGGCGCTCGTCAACGAGCGAGTTCACCTCAAGGCCATAGCGCTTTCCGGTGGCAAGCATAAACTGCCACAATCCTGTAGCACCCACACGCGACACGGCGTTGGGGTTGAGTGCCGACTCGATTACGGGCAGATACTTCAGTTCGAGAGGCAGTCCGTATGTTTCGAGAGCCTCTTCAAACAGTGGCATATAGAAGTTTTGTGCGCCAAGCATTAAGCTTACAGAACGGCGCAAGCGTCCGCTGTATCGGTCGATGAACTGCTGTACCACTTCGTTGTACGGCATTTCGATGACTGAAGGGATGCGAGCCAGACGTTCCTTGTACACCTCGGGTGAGTAGACGGGGTTGATGTCCGACATATTGCAGTCGTTGTTGACCTGCAGATAAGTCTTGTTGTTGTATGCCGAAAGCAAGCTGTCGAATTCGGCTGTCATCGCTTCAGGCAGGTCGATAACCTCTTTCTTGCCTTGAGCGTTAGTTACGGTGATTTCCTTCTCATTGTCGTCGCTCTGCGCGAGGATTGGGGTTGAGAAGCCCATAATTGCTGCTGCTATGAGTATTAATGTCTTTTTCATCAATAATATATATATTCGATTTTATCAGTTTTGTTGTTTCTTGTATGTCGGTTGGCTCGTTGTGTAGCTAAAAGTTCAGACTACAGTTGATGCCAAGACTGTTTGATTTGAGCGGATTTCGCTCGCGGTTGTTGCTGATTATTGTCGGTTCCACTCTCAGCGAGAGGTCTTTCGAGATGTCAAACTCCGACAATGACGCGTCAACATAAGCGTCGATGACGCTGAGGGCGTACACTCCGATGAGGCAGAAGACGCTAAGGTCGCGCCAACGGCGGTAGGTATCCTTCCTGCTCTTGAAGAGTTTCTGGTATCTTGCCTTGTTTGAGTCGTCTATTTTGGCTCCTAAGTGCAGAAACTGGTTGTAGCTTTGCGTGTTAGGGTCGTCGTCCATGAGGTCGAGATAGGCTTGCGAGTAGTCGCGATACATCTGGTTGTTCCATCTGAGTGCGTATGCACAGCCCACGAATCCACCATATACTATAGGCAGTTTCCAGTACTTGCGGTTGTAAATCTGACCTGCTCCGGGCAGCACGAGTGCAAGCCACATGGCACGTTTGGGGTTGGGTCGCCACGTAGCCCAGTCGCGTTTCTTTGCTATCTTGATAGAGTCCTTGCGCAATTGTAGCGAGTCGTTGCGTGAGAGCAGCGGCTTGTTGGCGCTATCCAGCAGTCGCAGGGTGTCCTGTTGGGCGAGTATGGGGTTCAGCGAGTCGGCTGCTGCAGCATTGGCAGGCTTTATCCTTGCCGGTGGCTCAGCCACTTTGCGTTGTGCTGCGGCGTTGCCGGCGATGAAAGTCATGCCCACAGCCACAACCAATGTTTGCAGAATATTTAGCAAAAAAGTTTTCACTGTTGTCCTATTCTTATTAAATTCAGTAGGCTTGCCGTCGCCTTGACTGTTCATTATTCTTGTTTCATTTTGTCGAAAGCGCACATGATGCGTTCCAGTTCTTCCTCGTTGGCGAACGGGATGGTAATCTTTCCCTTGCCTTTAGGCGAACATGTCATCTGCACTTTGGTCTGGAGGAAGTCGGAGAGGTGGTTTTTGAGCGCTGTGAATTCTTCGGGAAGCTTGGTCTTGGCAATGATTTTCTTCTTGCCGCTTTCCACGTCTTCGCCGTTCTTGAGCATCTGTGCCATTTCCTCAACCTTTCGTACGGAGTAGCCGTTCTTCACCACTTCGTTGAAGAGTTTAATCTGCATGGATGGTGAGTCGATAGCCAGCAACGCGCGTGCATGTCCCATATCTATCTGTTTCTTCTGCAGGGCAATCTGCACTTGAGCCGGCAGACGCAGCAGTCGCAGATAGTTGGTTATGGCAGTGCGGCTCTTTCCGACGCGTTCGGACACCTTCTCCTGTGTCATGCCGTCGGCGTCGAGCAGATGTTCGTATGCCAGCGCAATCTCAATGGCGTTGAGATCTTCGCGTTGTATATTCTCGACGAGCGCCATTTCCATGACGTTTTCGTCGTTGATAGTGCGTATGTATGCCGGAATGGCAGTAAGTCCGGCCATTTGCGAGGCTCGCCAGCGTCGTTCGCCGGCTATGATTTGGAATCGGTTTTCGTCGACCTGTCGTAGAGTTATGGGCTGAATGATGCCAATCTCGCGTATGCTGCAAGCCAGTTCTTCGAGTGCTTGCTCGTCAAACTCGCGTCGTGGCTGGTTGGGGTTGGCCTCAATCTGGTCGAGAGGAATCTCGTTGATAGTCGATGTTCCCTGCGTTCGTGCTGGAGTAGTATCGATGAGAGCGTCGAGTCCCATGCCTCCTTCTATGTCTTCGAGTCCGCGTCCCAGTGCGCTTCTGTTGTATTTCTTATGTACTGCCATCCTTTTTTTAATGTTTAATGATTAGTGTTTAGTGACTAATGTTTAATGATTAGTGATTGATGTTTAGTGAAGTTGTTTGTAATGGATTCTTCACTTTTCACTCTTCACTCTTCACTTACAGTCTCACTTTTCACTTTCCTCGGGTGTGTTCTTGTTGATGATTTCCTTGGCCAGAGCCAGATGGTTTTTCGATCCTGCCGAGTCGGCATCGTAGAGAATCACGGGCAGTCCGTGGCTTGGACTCTCGCTGAGCTTCACGTTGCGCTGTATTACGGTCTTGAACACAAGTTCCTGGAAGTGGCGTTTCACTTCGTCGTATATCTGATTGGCCAGTCTGAGACGGCTGTCGTACATTGTCAGCAGGAAGCCTTCAATCTCGAGTGACGGATTGAGTTTGCTCTTTATTATCTTGATAGTATTGAGCAGCTTGGTTATTCCTTCAAGAGCGAAGTACTCGCACTGCACGGGTATGATTACAGAGTCGGCTGCAGTGAGTGCGTTGACGGTGATAAGTCCGAGCGAGGGGCTGCAGTCGATGAGTATATAGTCGTACTCGTCGCGTATCTGGTCGAGCAAATTCTTGATGACGCGCTCGCGGTTTTTGAGGTTGAGCATTTCAATCTCGGCTCCCACAAGGTCAATGTGGCTTGGTATGATGTCAAGTCCGTTGATGTCGGTGGTGTAGATAGCGTCGCGCACGTCGGTGTGGTCGATTATGCACTCGTACAATGAACAGTCTATCTCCTTTATGTCTACGCCGAGTCCGCTTGATGCGTTGGCCTGCGGGTCGGCATCTACCACGAGTACGTTTTTCTCGAATGTGGCCAGAGAAGCCGCGAGATTAATTGTCGTTGTTGTTTTGCCAACCCCACCTTTTTGGTTGGCGAGTGCTATTATCTTTCCCATTTCGTGTCAAAAATTATTTGGCAAAGTTACATATTTTATGCGAGATACGGGAGGTTTAAACCTTTTTTCGTACATTTGCAAGCGAAATAAAGCCAATTTTATGAATATTAAGAGACCATTAATACTTGTTTCAAACGACGACGGCTATCATGCCAAAGGCATAAACTGCCTCGTCGATATGCTGCGCGATATGGCCGACATTGTAGTATGTGCTCCTGAGTCGGCCCGCTCGGGTTTTGCCACAGCTTTCTCAGCCACAGTGCCTTTGCGTCTGAAGCTGCGCCGTAAGGAAGAGGGCTTTGAGATGTGGTCGTGCAACGGCACTCCGGTAGACTGTGTAAAGATAGCCTTGGAGGAATTCTTTGCCGACCGTCGTCCCGACATGGTGATTGGCGGAATCAACCACGGCGACAACGGGTCGGTCAACGTACACTATAGCGGCACGATGGGCGTGACGCTTGAGGGCTGCATGAAGTACATCCCGTCGGTGGGTTTTTCGCTTTGCGACCATCGTGACGATGCCGACTTCACGCCGCTGCGCCCCTATGTGCGCCAGATTGTAAGCAAGGTGCTCGCCGAAGGACTGCCGAAGGGAGTGTGTCTGAACGTCAACTTCCCCAAAGTCAGCGAGTTTAAGGGTGTCAAGATGTGTCGTATGGCTATGGGAACATGGTATAACGAGTGCGTGAAAATGCGCCATCCGCATGGTTACGACTACTACTGGATGACGGGAGATTACCGCAACGACGAGCCGGAAGCCACCGATACCGACAACTGGGCGTTGACGCATGGCTATGTGGCTGTTACGCCTACGCGTATCGACGTGACCGACTACGAGACGCTGAAGAATTTTGAATTGTGAGTTTTGAGTTTTGAATTGTTCAATTTTGAATTGATATATGAGATACTACTTGATTGTTGGCGAAGCCTCGGGCGACCTGCACGCTTCGCACCTTATGGCTGCCTTGCGCCGTGTAGACGATGCCGCCGAGTTCAGATTCTTCGGCGGCGACAAGATGTCGGATGTCGGAGGAATACGTGTGCGTCACTATCGTGAGCTGGCATATATGGGCTTTGTGCCCGTACTTATGCATCTGCCCACCATCTTCCGCAATATGGCAAAGTGCAAGCGCGACATTGTGGAGTGGCAGCCCGACGCACTTATACTCGTCGACTATCCGGGATTCAATCTCGACATAGCCCAATATATCCATTCGCATACGCAGATACCCGTCTACTATTACATCTCGCCCAAGATATGGGCGTGGAAGGAGTGGCGCATCAAGAACATCAAGCGCGATGTCGACCAGTTGTTCTCGATACTGCCGTTTGAGGTGCCCTTCTTCGAGCAGAAGCATCATTATCCTATACATTATGTAGGAAATCCAACGGCAGAGGAGGTGCGCCAGTTCCGCGAATCGTATACTGAGAGTGCAGACGAGTTCCGTCGTCGCCACAATCTGTCGTCGCGCCCCATCATAGCATTGCTTGCCGGCAGTCGCCGTCAGGAGATAAAGGACAATCTTCCGGCAATGATAGATGCCGCGTCGCGCTTTGCCGACCATCAGATGGTGCTGGCATGCGCCCCCGGAATACCTATGGACTACTACCGTAAGTTTGTAGACGGACGAGGCGTAGAGCTTGTCACGGACGACACGTACGCCCTTCTATCGCACGCACGTGCCGCCGTGGTGACCAGCGGAACGGCTACACTCGAGACAGCCTTGTTCAATGTGCCGCAAGTGGTGTGCTACGAGACTCCGCTGCCACGCCTCATAGCTTTCCTGCGTCGCCACATACTGAAGGTGAAGTATATCTCGCTGGTCAATCTGATAGCCGACCGTGAGGTGGTGAGCGAACTTGTTGCCGACACATTCTCAGCCGAAAACATTGCCAGCGAACTCTCCCGACTGCTTCCCGAAGGCGAATACCGCAGCCGGATGCTTGCCGGATATGGCGAGGTGATGGGCAAGATAGGCGAGGACAGCCCGTCGGAATGCACCGCACATATTATATATGAACTGGTGAAGAAGAACTGAGCGGTAAAAAAGTAGGTGGTTATGGCAACCTCCTTATGCTTCTTTTCCACCACAACCGAAGCACCGCTTCATGTACGATATTTGCATTTCTGACCGCTCAAAACTGCCAGTTGAACGAGCAACGAAGTCTTTGACTCGAAATTCTTGAGTTTTGCGCGTGCAGCACAGACGTTGCTGATATACAGACGAATACAGTGATTTGTGCCGCGAATGTGCAATCGGCGGAATGCCAAAAGGACTACATTTCACGGCAAAACGACCCCTTTTGCAGCGCAAAAGGGGTCGTTTTGTAATGCAAAAGGGGCTTAATTGCAATGCAAAAGGGGCTTCTTTGCCCTCCTGAAGTTATCGTTCAGGAGGGCAAAGAAGCCCCTTTTGATGTTTTGAGGTGACTGAAGCGCTTTCGTGGACGATAAAAACCGCCCGTGAAATCTCTAGAATCAGATTTTCGTTTGTAACAATTTCTTACCGTCAG
>URDM01000095.1 GCA_900546575.1 uncultured Prevotella sp. | reverse complement strand
CTTGCAAGAACTCCTTAGCGACCGTAGGGCGCGACAACTCCTTAACTTCTTAACTACTTTCGCTTGCGAAACTTAAATTAGTTATCCTTTTTCTGACTGCAAAGTTACATAAATATTCAGGTAACTCCGCTATCAGGAAACAGAAAAGCTTGCACAATATGATGCAAATCAAGAGCCGTAGGAATTTGCCACTCAAGAGCCGTAGGTATTTGCCGCCACGACAAAGGTTGTATGAAATCCTGCCACGGGTGTTTCGGCAAGCCAAAGGTCGCCCTCCTGCGCCAGCATCATCTGTCGTGAAAGGGGCAGTCCGATGCCAGTACCCGAAGGTTTTGTCGTGAAGAAAGGCACAAATATCTCGCGCGCCTCCTTAGGCGGTATGTGTGGAGCGTCGTTGCTGACCAACAGTAGCGTGCGCGTGTCGTCATAATCCAGGCGCAGGTCGATGTTGCGAGCGCCAGCCTCTATTGCATTCTTCGTAAGGTTTACCATAACCTGTCGCAACATTCCGCTGTCGGCACTCACACGTTCCTGGCTATTGCCAATATTCACGTGCCAAACAATCGAGGGATAGAGCGTGCGCAGACTCCTTATCAGTCCGTCAATACTCACCTCTTCTATATGCGGAGCCTGTAGTTGTGTCAGTTTGCGATAGCTTTCTACGAAGGTCTGCAGATTGACGCTTGTGTCGCGAATAGCCTGCATTCCCTCTTCAAGAGGGGTTCCCTTCACGAGAGGCGAACTGATGTAGGCTTGTGTTATGCTCGATATAGGAGCCACGGCATTCATAATCTCGTGGGTAAGCACACGCGTCAGCCGTTGCCACGACTCCACCTCGCTACGTGCAAGCAGGCGGTTTATCTCACCACTCATTTCGTTGAGAGCCGCCTGAAGGTCGCGCTCACCATGAAACATGCGGTTGGCAGGCAGACGAAAGGTGAAGTCGCGATTGCGTATTGCCTCGCGCATCAGCCTTACCCTTAGCGAGAGAAGCCGTTGGTGGCGCCATTGCCACATCAGCAGCATGACAATAATCAGCACCAGTAGTATTATAATATAATAAGGAGTCATTTCCATCGGTCCTGTCCCTTAAGTCGTTTATTTCTTAAGTTTCTTGTATAGCGTCTGTCGGGTTATTCCCAACATCTCAGCAGCCTTGCTCATGTTGCCGCGACATTGTTCTACAGCCCGTTGTACGTGTTCCTGCTCCATCTGGTCGAGCGGCACCACCTCGCGATTGCTGTCGATGGCATCACGCAGAACGCCTATCAGCTTGTCGTTGTCCCAAGGTTTGGTGACGAAGTCGGCTGCTCCATACTTCAGTCCGTTCACAGCCAACTGTACGTCGGCATAGGCTGTGATGAGCACCACGGGCGTATTGGGGTGCAGCTTCTTTATTGTGCGCAGCCAGAACAGTCCGTCCTGCCCCGTGTTCACTCCGAGCGAGAAGTTCATGTCGAGCAGCACAGCATCAACATTCTGCTCATTTGCAAGCGTAGCCACAAGCGTGTCGGGCGAGGTCAGAGTCACGACATGTTCGAATTCAGCTGCAAGACAAATCTTCAGGGCTGTGAGAATGGCAGAATTGTCGTCGACAACTACTATTGTACTATATGGATAGTTCATACATTTATAGGTTTAGCTATACCCACCGCATTGGCAAGCGTGTCACGTATGAATCCATTAATAGTTGTCCCTGCTTGCATAGCCATCATAGCAATACGGCTATGAATCTCAGGAGTGATTCTTATATTCAAGTTTCCACTATAAGGCACACGCGGTTCTTTACCTTGAGCCTTGCATAGACTCAGATAATCGTCAACTGCCTCCTCAAAGTCCTTGCGCAATTCGTTCACGTCTTGTCCCTCATAGGTAATAGCGTCTTTACTCATACCAAGCACTTTACCATAAAGACAATTATCTTCCTCACTATAATCCACACTACCGGTGTAGCCCTTGTATTTTAACAATCCCATAACCTTTATTATTTATTTAAATAACCATTTGCTTTCAAAAATGTCAAAACCTGCCTCATCACATATCCTTTAATAATATTAGAAGGATGTGGTTTGTGCATAATATAACTATTTTCGTCATTATCATTTACAAAGATTACTCTCGACCCCGAAGTTGCCCCTTTATTTTCTTGATGAAATCCGAATTGGCCAAACAGAGCAGACATCTCGTCAAAAGTGAAATCTTTTGGTAAACCATAAAACCTTTTCAGCAATTTGTCTTTTTTATTCATTTATTTTTTATTTATAATGCAAATGTAACTAAAATTAGTTGCGTTGCAAATCTTTTACACGAATTTAACATAGTTTGTTGCAGAGCAATACGGTCTCAAACCGCAGACTCGTACTGTATGATTTTCATACACTTTTTTACTAATCTCGCCAAAACCATCCATTTTCTTCACTTTCTATTGTTATTAGCCTTTTGTTTATTCATAATTTTGTGGTGTAAAAAATAATTCACAACAATATGAAACGACTATTTCTATCTATATTCACCCTTGCCGCAGGCGTAAGTATTAACGCCTCCGAGCCGTGGACTGTAGAGCGTTGCATGCAGTATGCCTCCGAGCACAGCCATACTGTACGGCAGCAACAGTTTGCCCTTGACGACAGCCGTGCCTCCAAGACACAGGCTATTGGAGCCTTTCTGCCGAGCGTCTACGGTTCGGTATCGGGACAGATGAACTTCGGACGTGCCATCAATCCTGAGACCAATACTTATACCGATGTCAGCACATTATATAACGGTTACGCTCTGCAGGCTTCGCTCACCATCTTCGACGGTCTGCAACGCTACAACCAGTTGCGTATGGCACGCGCCAATGTGGCTATGGGGCGTAGCGGAGTCAGAGCCGAGAAGGACGACGTGGCGCTCAAGGTGTACAAGGCCTACATGGACCTCGTATATTGCGAGGGAGCCGTAGCCCAGACCTCCAAGAAGCGTGACGAGAGCCGTGCCCTACTCCATCAGACCGAAGTGATGGCTGAAGTTGGACAGAAGAGCGATGCCGACGTGGCGCAGATGCGTGCCACTCTTGCAGCCGACGAGTATGAGCTTGCCCACATGCAGAGTCAGACCACTAAGGCAAGCCTCGCCCTAAAGCAGCTCATGAACTACCCCGTCGACTCCACTCTTAACGTAGTACAGCCAAGCCTGACATTCGCCCCCGCAACCACAGAGTCGCCCAACCAGGTGTTTGCCTGCGCTTCCACATCCAATCCGCGCATACTCAAGGCGCAACAAGGCGTAGAGGCTGCCCGATTCAATCTGCGTGCCGCTCGTGGTGCCTTGCTTCCTTCGCTCTCTCTCTCGGGTGGCGTGTCCACCTCTTTCTATAAGAATATGGACCAAGGAGGACACGCCTCCTTCTCCTCTCAGTTCAAGAACAACACGGGCGAATTTATCGGTCTGTCGCTAACTATACCGATCTTCAATCAGCTCTCAACTTCGTCTGCCATCCGCCGCCGCAGGATTGCTCTCGACCAGGCTCGCGAAAACCTTGAATACGAGCAGGCAGAACTCCATCGCATCATAGTCGAGGCTTCTGCCGACGTAGACAATAGCGCCAAGGAAGTAATCAAGATGCAGGAGCAGGTAGAGGCTGACAGCCTTGCCTCGCATCTCACCACACGCAAGTATGAGGAGGGACTTGCCTCGTCGATAGATGTCAAGACGGCTGCCGTGACGCTATTGCAGAGCAGAGTGAAACTGCTGCAGAGCCAGCTCACCATGGCATACAACCAAAGATTATTAGCTTATTATAAAGGAGAAAAATTATGGACCGACCAATAGAAAAGAAATCATTCCCTCGCCGCTACATCTATATTTGTGCGGGGGCTGTAGCCGTAGCTGCCTTGCTTGCGTGGCTTGTCTTCGGCAGTACGGCAAGCACCATGACTGTCGATAGCGCCGACGTGACCGTTAGCGACGTTACTCGTGGCAAGTTCGACGATTATGTGCGTCTCAACGGACAGGTAGTGCCTATTCAGGTGGTGCAGATCTCGCCCGAAGAGGGAGGCATCGTGAGAGAAAAGGTTGTGGAGGAAGGAACGCGCGTGAAGAAGGGCGACGTCATCCTGCGACTGAGCAACAGCAATCTCGACCTTCAGATTCTTAATGCCGAGGCTGAACTTGCCGAGAAGCAGAACCTTCTGCGCAACACGCAGGTGACCATGCAGCAAGACCGGCTCAACAACCGTACCGAGCAAGCCACACTCGACATGGACTGCCAGCGCAAGCTGCGTGCCTATCAGCAGAACTCACGTCTGTACAAGGAGAAACTCATTAGCAAGGAGGTCTACCTGCAAAGCCGCGAGGACTACAATCTCGCCCTGCGCAAGCAACGTCTTATAGGCCAACGCCTGAAGCAGGACAGCCTGTATCGTCACGTGCAGATGGCGCAGATGGAGGACAATCTTGACAATATGCGCAAGAACGTGCTCCTCGTGCGCGAGCGCAAGAACAAGCTTGAGGTGCGCTCGGCTATTGACGGCGAACTGGGATTGCTTGACGTGGAACTGGGTCAGAACATTCAAGCTGGTCAGAACATCGGACAGATCAACGACCTCTCCGACTTCAAGATTGAGGCTAAGATTGACGAGCACTATATCGACCGTGTGCGTCCGGGACTTACGGCTACAATCACTCGCGACGGCAAGCAATATCAGTTGCGTGTGCGCAAGGTCTACCCCGAAGTGCGCGACGGCTCCTTCCGTACCGACTTCGTCTTCGTTGGCTCTCGTCCCTCGCAGATGCGTAGCGGACAGACCTATTACCTGGAGCTTGCTCTCGGCAAGTCGACCCAGTCTACGCTCATCCCTCGCGGCACCTTCTTCCAGACCACAGGTGGCAACTGGATATTCGTGCTCGACCGCTCTGGCCACAAGGCTTACCGACGCAACATTAGCATAGCACGCCAAAACCCGATGTATTATGAGGTGACCGAGGGCTTGGAGCCTGGCGAACGGGTAATAACGAGCGGGTATGAGGCGTTTAAGGAGAATGAAGTGCTGATATTGAAATAGAAGCCCTATAATTATAAATATTATGATAAAGACAGAAAACCTTACAAAAATCTTCCGTACTGAGGAAGTGGAGACCGTTGCTCTCAACGGTGTTAGCATTAACGTCGAAGACGGCGAGTTTGTAGCGATAATGGGACCGAGCGGTTGCGGCAAGTCTACTCTGCTCAACATCCTTGGTCTGCTTGACAATCCAAATAGCGGAGAGTACTGGCTCGATGGCGAACCCGTGGGCAAGCTCAAGGAGAGCGAGCGCACCAAGTATCGTCGTGGCAGAATAGGCTTCGTGTTCCAGAGCTTCAACCTTATCGACGAACTTACGGTTGAGGAGAATGTCGACCTGCAATTACGCTATCTCGGAGTGCCTTCCAAAGAGCGTCGTGAGCGCGTAACGGAGATTCTGCGCAAGGTGGGACTCAGCCAGCGTGCCAAGCATTATCCGCAGCAGCTATCGGGCGGTCAGCAACAACGTGTGGCTATAGCACGTGCCGTGGTGGGCAAGCCTAAGCTGATACTTGCCGACGAGCCTACGGGTAATCTCGACTCGAAGAGCGGACTTGCCGTAATGGAACTCTTAACGCAGCTGAATGCCGAGGGAACAACAATCGTGATGGTTACCCACTCACAGCACGACGCTATGATGGCTAACAGAATTATCAATCTGTTTGACGGACAGGTTGTAGACAACAACGAGAGAATCATTTAAGTTGAGAAGATATGAAAAGTCTATTATATTTATTCCGTCGCTACCGCCTCGCCACCCTGCTCAATCTCCTGGGTTTGGGTGTAGCCGTAGCCACGTTCTATCTGTTCATGACGCAGGTGATTTACAACCGCACCTACAACCACAACATCCACGACCACGAGCACATGTATCGCCTGGAGATATATGGCGGCTTGTTCGGCGAAGACTGGGGTTGCAACATCTGTCGCCCGTTCGTGACATTACTCAAGGAAATACCACAGGTGAAGGACGCAACCTATATCAGTCCGTATATCAACAAGACAGATGTCAAGGTGGGCAACCGTACCATAACAGTTCCTTTGATAAATATGGGAAAGCCAGGCATAGAGTTCTTTACGGGCAATCTGCTCTCGGGGTCGAGTAAGACATGTGGAGACGGACATAATGTTATTGTAAGCCGAAGCACAGCCGAGAAGATGTTCGGCACGGCAAACGCAGCAGGCAAGACGTTTGAGGGTGAAAATGGCGATGGGAGCAAAACTACCGTTACCGTAGTTGGTGTGAGCGAGGACATGCCAGACAACTGCACTCTGCCTAACGGCGTGTATGTATGCGAGAACGAGAGTGTGATGAATGAGTGGAGCGAATGGAGCTTTAATGTCTATATGCTACTTGACGATGGTGCCAACCCTAAGAAGGTGGAGCGTGCCATAAAACTCGCCTATATGAAATCTATGGGCTTGAGCGAGAAAGACGAGAAGAGGTTTGACAAGGAGGTCAACATGAAAATCCGCATCACTCCCGTTGACGACATATATTTCTCGGGCGTAGGTCCGAAAGACCGTGGCAACCGCAACTTGGTTGGGGTTCTTACCGTAGCTTCCGTCTTCGTGCTCTTTATTGCCATGCTCAATCTGCTCAACTTCTCGCTCTCCGAGATTCCTATGCGCATGCGTGGCATCAATACCCGCCGTGTGATGGGAGCGTCTGTAGGCAGTCTGCGCCTTAAGATGATTATGGAGAACGTTATGTTCGCCTTTGTCGCGCTACTCATATGTATCCTACTTGTTGTTGCCTTCCAGCGTAACGAATCGTGCATGAAGCTCGTTTCGGGCGACATCCATTTCTCATCGCACATGGTTCTTGCTGCTATAATGGCTGTTTCGGCTCTCGTCGTGGGTGCCTTGTCGGCTGTTGTTCCGGCTTTCTACAGCACGTCGTTCACGCCTGCCATGGTGCTGAAAGGCTCGTTCGGACTCTCGCCACGAGGCCGTCGGTTGCGCATGGCTATCATGGCTGTGCAGTTCTGCCTGGCTTTTGCCTTGACTATATATATAGGTGTGATGTCGAGCCAGTCGAGCTACATCTTCAATAGCGACTACGGATTCAACAAGAACGAGGTGTTCTATACGGGACTGTCTGAAGAGGCACAAACCAAGAAGGATGCCGTGCGTGCCGAACTGAAGAAGCTTCCATTTGTAGAGAGCGTCGGTTTTGCGCAGAATGCCATCGGCACAAGCGACGGCTATATGGGTTGGGGACGTGGCGATGACGAACATCACATGGTGCTTCAGGTGTTGCCGTGCGACTATGAATATCTGCGCACCATGCAACTGAAGATTACAGAGGGTCGCGACTTCCGCGAGTCGGACATGAAGACGGGTGCCTACGTGCTCAACAAGACAGCTATGGCGCAATACAAATGGCTTGTCGTGGGCGACTCTATAGGTCGTCAGAACAGCGGATGGGGAAGTCAGTCGAATTATAACATAGTAGGTGTCTGCAACAACTTCAAGCTCAAGTCTATGCGCTGCGACAACAGCAATGTGGCTGTGGCATTCGTTATCTTCGGTCCGGACATGGCAGAATGGGGCGACCGTTGTGGTCAGGTGTTCGTACGAGTAGCCAAGAATCAGGACAAGATTGAGGCAAAGCGTCGCATAGCAGAAGTACTGAACCGGCTGGACGGATCGCAAAAGTATGAGATGTGGTTCCTTGACGACGACCTGCAGCAGACCTATGTAGAAGAGTTCCGCTTTATCTCGCAGGTGAAGCTGTTCGCCATCATCTGCATCATAATAACCATAATAGGCGTGTTCTCGCTTACGATGTTCGAGACGGAATACCGTCGCAAGGAGATAGCCATACGCAAGGTGATGGGCTCGTCGGTAAGCTCCGTAGTCCGTCTGTTCGCCATGCGCTATGCCCTACCCCTCGTCGTAGCCTTCGTAGTGGCAGCACCTGTAGGTTGGTGGCTCAGCAACAGCTGGCTGCAGAGCTTTGCCGAGCACACGCCCATCCATTGGTGGCTCTTCCCTCTGTCGTTCGTCCTCGTCTCAGCTGTCGTCGTCATTACCGTAATAATACAGTCGTGGCGCGTGGCAACAGCCAATCCGGTAGAGAGCATCAAGACGGAATAAGGAATTTGGAATTTTGAGTTATTCTTTTTAGTCACGAGATTTGTCCTTGGACCCACTGACTGTAAGGAAGTAATTATCGTGAATTGACCATGAATTTCACCACGAATTATTCTTTCACCACGAATTTCACTAATCACACGAATGCTGCGTGCGTTATTAATTCGTGCAATTCGTGCGATTCGTGGTCAGTATATCACCACGAATTTCACTAATCACACGAATGTTGCGTGTGTTATTAATTCGTGTGATTCGAGAGATTCGTGTTGAATACTTCACTACGAATCAAGGACTAATGTTAAGTGTTGAGTGTTAAATTGTCGGGGTGCTGTCAATTCAACATTCAACACTCAACATTCCACATTCACATTGCGCCTACGCTTCCAGCTTGCCGTCGTCTCCCCCAGAACCTGGGTCGGTAGTTGAGCCTGAGCTGCCTGAGCCGGGATTGCTTGAGCCGGGGTTGCCAGTTGAGCCTTGATCGGTACCTGCTCCGGGCGAGCCGGTTGAGCCGGGTGAAGCTATGCCGTCGGGGAGCTTGATGTTGCCCTTCTCGTCCATGTACTTGTAGAGCACCTGGTTGACGTTGGAGAAGGCAAGGGTGCGCTTGAGTCGCTGAGCCGACTGATAGCTGGCGGTGCCCTTCTCGCCGTTCTTCTCGCTTGGGCGGTTGGCGTTGAGCCATGCTGAGCAGACGGCCTGCTTGGTTGCAAACTTCTCGCGCTGTGCCAACTGCTTCTCGGTGGCAGGACCCTTGTAGGGGTTGGTAATCTTGGCGAGGTGGATCTTGTTGCTTGATGAGTTGGTGGCGAAGTAGTCGTTAGAGTTGTTGCCATACTTGCCGCTGATGCCCTTGATGACATCGATAGGAATGATTCTTGCCATAATTTAGAATTTTGAGTTTTGAATTTTGAATGTTGAATGGTTGCGGCAGAGCCGCAATGTGGAGTGTTAAGTGTTGAATGTTAAGTGTTAAATTGTTTGGATACTGCAATTCAACATTGAGCAATTCCTAATGCGCGTAGCGCACCAATTCAACACTCAACATTCAACATTCCACATTCTAATTGCAGACGCAGCTCTGTACGCCGAGTGTGGCGAGGAGTGCGGTGATTACGCTCACGATAAACTGGAGCACGGTCTTGAGTGTTTCTTTGTTTGAGTTTTTCAT
>URDM01000094.1 GCA_900546575.1 uncultured Prevotella sp. | reverse complement strand
ACTAAGTTACTAAAAATCAGCGATATATACAACCTTTTACTCATATTTATCAACTTAAATTAATTCCGCCAACGGGTCAATACTCGATTTCGACGGCACCATTGCCGATACACGCCCCGTAATACTCAACACCTTCCACCGTACTCTCGACGCTATGCATCTGCCCCAGCATACTGATGACGAGATAGCTGCCACTATCGGATTACCTCTGGTTGAGGCTTTCCCAGTGCTCGAACCTATGGACGAGCGTATGGCGGCAGAGTGTACAGCTACCTATCGAAGCATATTCCATGATGTGAATGCGCAGATAGGTGTGCCAATGTTTCCGCATGTTGACGAAACGTTGCGACTGCTGCATTCGCGTGGAATGATTCTTACTATTGCCACAAGCCGCAGCCATCAGTCGGCTGCCGACTTCCTCAGTTCTTTCGCTCTTGACGATATAGTGACGTTCATCATCGGCTATGAAGATGTGAGCCACGCCAAACCGCATCCCGAACCCGTCTCGAAGACATTGAATCATTTTGGATTGATAGCCGACGATGCTTTTGTAGTTGGCGACACCCATTTTGATATTCTCATGGGTCGCAATGCCGGCTGCACCACTATCGGTGTGACTTACGGCAACGGTTCGCGCCAGAGTCTTGTAGAGGCAGGGGCAGATGTCATAGTAGACGATTTTGCAGATATTGCCAGCCTGCCAATATCTAATTATTTAAAATAATTGTCCTTTTATCTCGCTTACTCGGATTTTTGCACTAACTTTGCAAAGTAAGATAAAAACTAAAAAACATATATAATTATGAGTACACTTAAAAAGTTATTTGCATCAAAGCTTCTTGAAGTAAAGGCTATAAAGCTGCAACCCAACGACCCGTTCACATGGGCATCTGGTTGGAAGTCGCCAATCTATACAGACAACCGCAAAACTCTGGCTTATCCCGAGTTGCGCTCGTTTGTTAAGCAGGAGTTGGTACACCTCATTCACGAGGAGTTCCCTGAGGCAAATGCCGTTGCAGGTGTTGCTACCGGTGCTATTGCACAGGGTGCGCTTGTAGCCGACGAACTGTTGCTGCCTTACTGCTACGTTCGTCCGAAGCCGAAGGATCATGGTATGGGCAACCAGATAGAGGGTACTATCCCTGAGGGTGCAAAGGTGGTAGTAGTAGAGGACCTTATCTCTACCGGCGGTTCTTCGCTCAAGGCTGTTGACGCTCTCCGCAAGGCTGGCTTCGAGGTTGTAGGTATGGTAGCAAGCTACACATACGGTTTCCCCGTAGCCGAAGAGGCTTTCAAGGCTGCCAACGTGCGCCTCATCACACTCTCTGACTATGAGCACACCACAGCTATCGCAGCAGAGACAGGTTATATTAAGAAGGAAGACCTTGAGGTGCTCGCCGAGTGGCGCAAGGATCCCGCTAATTGGAAGAAATAATATGACTACATTCGAAAGTTCCATACGACAGATACCATTCCCACAGCAGAACGTTTACGACAAGCTTAGCGACCTCAACAATCTGCAGAAGCTTAAGGAACGCTATGAGCTGATGAAGGACAACATGCCTGAGGAGGCTCGCAAGCAGGCAGAGAAAATCAAGGATCTGGAATTCGACCAGGATTCTTTGTCGGTAAATGTGCCGCCAGTGGGCAGCATCAAGTTGCGTGTGGTAAACCGCGAAGAACCCAAGTGCATCAAGTTTGAGACCGAGCAGAGCCCTATCCCGTTCAATTTCTGGATTCAGCTCCTGCCCGTCACTTCTACTTCATGCAAGATGAAACTCACCATCAAGGCCGAACTCAACATGTTCATCAAGCAGATGGTGAAGAAACCTCTGCAGGAAGGCATCGAGAAGATTGCCGACGTGCTTCAGATGATTCAGTATAACTAATATATAGGCCCTACCCCCGGCCCCTCCCCCGTAGGGAGGGGAGTGGTATGCATAGGAGGCTATGGCATCCTCGCCGTTGCCTGCTTAAGCTAATCGAACATATTACTCCCCTCCCTGCGGGGGAGGGGTCGGGGGTAGGGCTTTCTTTTAAACCTTTATAATTATTATGGCAAGCAAACTTTGGGAAAAGAATTTCTCTGTTAATGAGGAGATAGAGCGCTTCACCGTAGGACGTGACCGCGAACTTGACATATATCTCGCCAAGTATGACGTGCTTGGTTCAATGGCTCATATCACTATGCTCGAGTCAATAGGACTCATGCAGAAGGATGAGCTTGTACAGCTTCTGGCTGAACTGAAAAACATATACGCTGAGTGTGAGCGAGGCGAATTTGTAATAGAGGAGGGCGTTGAGGACGTTCACTCGCAGGTGGAACTGATGCTTACACGCCGTTTGGGTGATATGGGCAAGAAGATTCACTCAGGTCGTTCACGCAACGATCAGGTGCTGGTCGACCTCAAGCTCTTCACACGTCACGAATTGCGTGAGGTAGTAGAGAGAGTTGACGCTTTGTTCCGCGAATTGCAGAAGAAGAGCGAGCAGTATAAGAATGTACTTATGCCGGGCTATACACATTTGCAGATAGCCATGCCAAGCTCGTTCGGACTGTGGTTTGGCGCTCATGCCGAGTCGCTTGCCGACGACATGCTCTTCCTTCAGGCTGCCTATCGTCTAACCAATCGCAATCCGCTTGGTTCGGCTGCTGGCTATGGCTCGTCGTTCCCGTTGAACCGTGAGATGACTACACGTCTGTTGGGCTTCGACTCAATGGACTATAATGTGGTGTATGCCCAGATGGGACGTGGCAAGATGGAGCGCAACGTGGCATTTGCCTTGGCTTCAGTAGCTGGTACAGTATCAAAGCTGGCATTCGACGCATGTCTGTTCAACAGCCAGAACTTCGCCTTTGTAAAGCTTCCCAAAGAATGCACCACCGGCTCGTCGATTATGCCGCACAAGAAGAACCCCGATGTGTTTGAGCTGATACGTGCCAAATCGAACAAACTGCAGAGTCTGCCAACGCAGATACAACTCATTATGAACAATCTGCCTACGGGCTATTTCCGCGACCTGCAGATTATCAAGGAAGTATTTCTCCCTGCCTTTGCCGAACTGAAGGACTGTCTCGATATGGCTGCTTACATCATTGAGCGCATCGAGGTGAACGAACACATACTCGACAATCCGATGTACGACCCGATGTTCTCGGTAGAGGAGGTCAACCGTCTTGCAGCCGCCGGAACACCGTTCCGTGATGCCTACAAGCAGGTAGGACTAGAGATAGAGAACGGCACTTTCCATGCCGACCACAACATTCATCACACTCACGAAGGCTCAATGGGCAATCTGTGCAACGACCGTATTGCAGCACTTATGGACCAGACGCTCGCCGAGTTCCATTTCGAGCGTGTGGATGAGGCTGAAAAAGCGCTGCTTGCATAATTGAAAGTTGAAAATTGAAAGTTGAGAGTTATGATATGCATTATTGTTAATGCGTTTTTATTACGTATACCTTCAAAGGTAATCATAACCCTCAATTCTCAACTTTCAACTCTCAACTCAAAGAACTCTCAACTCAAAGAACTCTCCCCCAATGAACCGCTTCCCTTTACTTCTTCTATTCGTCATGTTCCTTGTTTCGTCATGCTCGAATACGGACTTCGATTACTCGTCGCTTCATGCATACTTCGTGTTCGACAATAGTCAGCACCAGGATGCTACGTTGCAGAGTGCGCTCAATCCATTGTCACCGGGCGTATTCTGTCGTATTAGCGAGGGTCAGGAGGGAGCGGTAACATACTTCTATTTTGAGAGCAACGAAGGACTTACGACCAAGCAGAAAGCAAATGCCGATGACATGCGTCGTACGCGTGCCATCGGCTTATATAACAAAACCGGTATCATTGTGGGCTATGGCAATCTCTCGTCGCCTGCCATTCTCTATGTCTTCGACTCGCAATGTCCCAACTGCTATGCCGAGACCAATATGCTCAATAACAAGCTTGTATTTACATCGAACGGTATAGTGTCGTGCAGCCGATGCAAGCGCCAGTACAATCTCAATAACAACGGTCTGTGCGTCAATTCAGATGGCAAGAAACTCATAAAGTACCGTGCCACATGTAGCGGACCACTCGGCATCCTCTCGATTATCAATTAGCGGGAGGACTGATAGGGAGTGTTCTTTATGACAATATTTGCATTTCTAAGCGCTCAAAACTGCGAGTTGAACGCACAAGGAAATGTTTTGCCCGAAATTCTTGAGTTTTGAGCGTGCAGCCTTATGTGCTTTATTCACAATGTGTTAGGTGTATGTGAGTGGTGAGTGTGCAAGTTCTATCAATGCAATAGTTATCCTTTTCGCCCCCAAAAGGGCAACTTTAGGGTTACAATTAAGCCCCCGTTGCATTGCAAAAGTAGTCCTGTTGTGTACTAAAAGGACTGCCTTTGCAATGCAGCGGGGGCTTATTTGATTAAAAATATGGTAAGAAGCGCCGTCTAAACCGATAAAAACGCTTCTTGAATTCTCTATAATTGAATATTCATTTGTAACAGTTTTTTACTGCTTGTACGATATTTGCATACTGCAAACAGTGCCTTTATTCTTCGCCTCCGTTATAGTCCATCGGCATATCATTTTCGCTACCTTGGTTCTTGTTGGGGCGTTTCTTCTGTTTCATATTACCGAAGTTCCATGTCAGCGTCATGCTTACACGTCGTCCGCCACGTCGGTTAATCTGGTGGCGTGTGAAGTTAGGTCCGCTTGTGAAGGTCTCGAAGCGACGTGAGTCAAGCAGGTCGCGGCAGTTGACCGACAGCGTGAACAGCTTGTTGAAGAAGTTCTTGCGAGCTCCGAAGTCAATGCTGTAGTTGGCCTTGCGATAACCCTGTGTGATGACCTGACGTGCCGTGTAGCGTCCGGTGCTTTGTATTGAGATGTCGTATGGCAACATAAACGATGCCGTCATGCGGGCGTTCCAAGTGAAGTTATGGTCGGAATTGCCCGTTACGGTCTGTCCGTCGATGTCGTACGAGAATCCGTTAAGACGATAATAGTAGGCGTTGGCAGACGTTGTGAGGTCGAGAATGCGCCACAACTTGTTCTTGACAGTCATTTCCAATCCCGTCGACACACTCTTTGCCACGTTCATAGAAGTTTGGTAGAACAGTCCGTCTTCCTGATTCTTATAGCTTATGCGCTGTATAACGTCTGTAGTAGGACGATAGTAGGCACTGACGAGCAGCGAGTGGTCGTTCCATTGCTTAAGATAATTGAGCGAGAATGAATTGCTGAATTCCGGTGTCAGATACGGATTACCGAACGAAACCGTTGTAGCGTCGCGTGTATCGCGGAACGAATTGAGCTGTCCGCCCCACGGACGGCGCAGACGACGGGTGTAGTTGAGCTGCAACTGCTGTGTCTCGGTCATCTGCCATGACATGAATACCGACGGGAACAGCTGGAAATAGTCCTTCTTGAATGGTTGTTCGCGTAGCGATGCGTCGTGTTCCTGCTCCCATGTGTAGCTCTCGGTATTGACGCGCCAGTATTCGCCACGCAGTCCGCCCATCAGACTAAGTGCACCGAACTTATAGCTAAGCGTGGTGTAGAAGGCATGCAGATCCTGCTTGTAGATGAAGCGGTTGAAGAACAATTTGTCCTCAGAGGCGTTAGTTCCGTCGAACGACGTATTGTCCATATACGATTCCTGCGGTGTGTTCTCGCGCGAGAAATTGCCGTTATAGCCAGCTTCTATCTTGAAGTTCTTGGTCACCTGATTCTCGTATTCGAGTTTCAGTTCCTTGCGGTGGTTGTTGATGTACTGTGGACGATACTGATAGCTGTACGTAACGTCGTCGATGCCCACCACTACTGTAGAGTCTTGATACCAGTTGTCGTTGTTCATCTTCCAACTGCTCAAGTCGGCAGTGAAGTCAATGAAGTGCTTGTCGTTGAACGAGTGGCGGTAGTTGAACTCGCCGTAGCGCATGTCCATGCCAGTGCGTGAGCGGTTGAGGCGGTTGAGCTGATAGTTGTTCAAGTCGTTTGCCACTGCTGTATATATATAAGGTGTATAGCTGTAGCTGTTTCCGCCTCCGTGCATGAGCATGCCGCTGAGGCTAAAGTCGTCCTTTGTCGTAGCGTGCAGCGTCACACCGGCACGAGTGAAGAAGTTGTTGCCACGCTGTTTGCTGTCGCTGTCGTATGTCTGTTTATATGCATTGCTGGTCTGCTGGCTCTCCATGTGTCCTGTATTGGCACGATGGCGGTAGCCGATGTTTAAGTAAGAGTCAATCAGTCGGCTGTTGTAGTTGACGTTGAAGCTTGTATTGGCACCGCCGCGAGTGTCGCCACCAGCCTGCACCGAGCCGTAATACCCAGCCTTACGGTCTTTCTTGAGCACAATGTTGATGATACCAGCAGAACCTTCAGCCGAGAACTTAGCCGAAGGATTGTCTATGATCTCTATACGTTCAATGCTCTCTGCAGGCAACTGCTGCAGAATCTGCGCACGGTTGTCAGAAGTCAGTCCAGATGCCTTGCCGTTGATCCATACCTCCACGCTTGAATTGCCACGCAGCGACACATTGCCGTCGTTGTCAACCTCAATAGAAGGTATATTGTCGAGCACGTCCGAAGCCGCTTGTCCGGCATTGCTGATGAGCTGACCGACATCAAACGACTTTCGGTCAACCTCCAGTTTCATTGTGGCGCGCTGTCCTGTCACGGTCACTTCTTTCAGCTGCTTGGCATCTTCAGCCATATACAGCAGCTTGAATTGCACTTCACGTTTGGCTGGAGTAATCTCAAACTGACGTGTCACGTCCTTATAGCCCATGAAGGTGAGCGAAAGCGTGTACTTGCCGTCCTTTAGTCCCGACACGTTGAAGTTGCCGCCAGCATCAGTAATGCCACCGCCAACGAACTTGTCGCTACCTTGTTCAGTCACTTTGATATTGACAAAACCGAGAGGTTCAGATTTCTGTCGGTCCAATATCTTGCCTTTCACGATGCCTTGCGCCCATCCGGTGTATGCACACAGACAGAGCAGGAAGAATATTATAAAACGTTTCATATATGTGTATAAGACGGATTAAGTGTAACGAATGTTTAACTGTCACGTATAATTTTAATGAAAAAACAGGCGTTTTCTTGCCGATATCGGCAAGAAAACAGCTATATTTGCATAAAGTTAGTTAGTTTCTTGCCGATAATATATGGAATACATCTCAACAAAAGAATATGCCGAAGCTCATGGATTGTCCGAGAGAACCGTGCGCAACTATTGTGTGCAGGGTAAGATTTCGGGTGCGAAATTGGTTGGCAAGACATGGACCGTTCCGACAGATGCGCCATTGCCATCAAGAAAGAACGCCCGAAACAGCATCTCGCCGTTACTTCGTTCGTTAAGAGAGCAAAGAGAAGGAAGGATGAAGGGTGGTATTTATCATCGTACACAGATAGATCTGACCTATAATTCAAACCATATCGAGGGTAGCCGACTGACAAAGGAGCAGACCCGTTACATTTTCGAGACAAATACAATAGGTGTTTCGGATGAGGCTGTAAGGGTAGACGATGTCATTGAGACAACAAACCATTTCAGATGCATCGACTTTATCATTGACAATGCTAAGGAACCTCTGACAGAGTCAATGATAAAACATTTGCACGCATTGTTGAAATCGGGCACGTCAGATGCGTCCAAGTCGTGGTTTGCTGTTGGTGAATACAAGCGCTTGCCAAATGAAGTGGGAGGTATCGAAACTGTTGAACCGAAGCTCGTAGGCAAGGCTATTCGTGAATTATTGAAGGAGTATAAGAGCAAGGCGGTAGTGACATTTGAGGATATCCTTGACTTTCACCATCGTTTTGAAACCATCCATCCCTTTCAGGATGGTAATGGTCGTGTAGGGCGATTGATAATGTTCAAGGAATGTCTGAATCATTCGATTGTACCTTTTATAATAACTGACGAACTGAAGATGTTCTATTATCGTGGCTTGCATGAGTGGAAGCGTGTGCCGGGCTATCTTGCCGACACTTGTCTCACAGCGCAAGACCATTACAAGGCTTTGCTCGATTATTTCAAGATAAAGTATTAAGCAACAAAACGCCCTGTAAGTGCAAAAGCATTGATTGTCTATGCTTTTGCGCTTACAGGGCGCATTGTTTATTATCAATCCTTCCCTTCAAGGCGGTTGCCTTGGGCTTTATGTGCTTCTGCCCCTTCGGGGCGTGCTGCTTTGACTTGTAAGTTTACTAAGCATACTATTCCCCTCCCTACGGGGGAGGGGCTGGGGGTAGGGCTTTTTAGAGCTTTTTTTATTCGGCAAATGCTGCTGCTTCGGCAGCTGCAATTATTTCCTCGCGACTCTGTTGGCGTGCTGAGATGTGGCTCAGGTCAAACTCCTTGTCGTCGAGATTGAGCATATCCTCGTCGCTGTTCTCGTCGTCCGCATTGTCGGCGGTGGTGTCAGCGGCATTGCACGGCTGGCTTTCAGCCGTTTCTTTTACAGTCTCGTCGTCCTCGCTTACGTTGCGATACATAGGCGAGCGTCGTCCTTGCTTAGTCTTCTTGCCGCCATTGAGAGCTTCTACAGCAGCCTCGGCATGGGCTTCCACCTCCGGATTCTTGATGATGAACTCGTCAGTCTCCGGCTCTATAGTCGGAACGTTCTGCACCGGTTCCTCTTCCATCTTTGTGCGGTCGGTCTTGGCAGCAAACACCTGGTCGATAAACTGCGGCTCCTTGCGCAGGCGTTCGAGTGTCAGCTTCGATGCCATCTGCTGGCTTTCCTTCTTGCTGAATCCCGTGCCGGTGCATCCTTCCACTGTCTCGAGCATCACCTGATACTTGAATACGGGCGAACCGGTCTTGTCTTTCTCCTGCGAGAGGACGCGGAAGTCAATGCGCACGCGGTTCTTCTGACTCCATTCGATGAGCTTGCTCTTGAAGTTTACTTCCTTATAAGCAACCTTGTCGATGTTTATCATTTGTGTCAGTATTCGCTTGCGCATAAACTTCATGCATGCGTCGTAGCCACGATCGAGATAGATAGCTCCTACGAGAGCCTCGAAAGCGTTGCCTCCCATGTATGAGTTGTGCGACGAAGAGCGTCCGTTAGACAGTATAAGCTGGTTGATGCCCATTTCCTGCGCCAGTCGGTTGAGGGTTTCGCGCTGTACGAGTTTGGAGCGTGTATTGGTGAGGAAGCCCTCGCGTTTGCCCGGGAAGTGGCGGTAGACTATGTCGCCAACGGTGGCGTCTAGGATTGCATCGCCAAGAAATTCCAGTCGTTCGTTGTTCACGGGTTTGCCCTTGGCGTTGCGCTTGAACATGCTTTTGTGCATAAGCGCCAGCTTATAGTAGCCGATGTCGTGCGGATAGAAGCCTATGATTTGGCGTAAAGAAAAATAAAGCTCCTTGTCCTTACGGAAAGGGAGCTTCATTCTGTCGATGAGATTACTCAGCATATTTCTTGAATATTACACATGCATTGTGGCCTCCGAAA
>URDM01000093.1 GCA_900546575.1 uncultured Prevotella sp. | reverse complement strand
CAAAAACTCGTTGTACATCCACACAAGAACGTACAACGAGTTTTTTTATTTATATTGGGAGTTTTGACACACCCTCCCAGACCTCCAAGGGCAAGGAAGCCATCACAATGGACTTCAACAACGAGCCGTTGCCAGCCATATTCAAGCGTCTGGAGAAGGTGAGTGTCTATAAGGTGCTTTTCTCCTATCAGGATGTGGAGCACTATCGCTCTACCGGTAGGCTCAAGGGGGCTACTATCGACAAGGCCATGCAGGTCATCATAGGCAGTCATCCTTTGGCTTACGATGTTGAGGGACGCTTTGTTAATGTAGTGAAGGCCAAGGCAGGTGTCAAGAAGAACGGCAAGACAGTAAAGGGTACTGTCAGTTCTTCGCGCGACGGTTATCCGCTTGTGGGAGCTGTCATCTATGTAGTGGGCACCAACACCAAGACCTTTGCCGACCGCGATGGACATTTCGAACTCGACAATATTGCCGATGGTACGCAATTGCGTGTGGCTTATATCGGATGCAAGTCGAAGACCCTTGTAGCCAAGTCAAATATGTTTATAGCTCTTGATGATGACGAGACGGCTATAGACGAAGTTGTTGTGACGGGTTATGGGAATACCTCCAAGGGTAACTTCACGGGTGCTGCCTCCAATGTCAAGGTTGACAATGTGCTTATGGCAGGTGCTTCTACTATCGACCAGATGTTGCAAGGTCAGGTTCCAGGCATGCTTGTACAGCAGGAGACGGGTATGGTAGGCGCTTCTGCCAAGGTTCGCGTCAGAGGAACCTCATCATTGCTGGGCAGTCAGAATCCCGTTTGGGTAGTTGACGGAGTGGTGCAACGCGACCCTCAGCCCTTTAATTCCGACGACAACACCAACTTCTCGGTCGATGCCGACGACATTACCAAACTGGCTGGTAATGCCATCTCGTGGCTCAATCCAAATGATATCGAGACCATTACAGTACTTAAGGATGCTTCCGCCACAGCCATTTATGGCTCGGAGGCCGCCAATGGTGTTATTGTCATCACCACCAAGAAGGCGCAGAGCGGTAAGGTGGCTGTTAGCTATAGTGGCGACCTCTCTATAGGTCAGCGTCCATCGTACGGACTCTACAATCAGATGAATTCTGCCGAGATGATGCAGTTTTCAAAGGAAATGTATGAGGATCGCGTGTCGTATCCCTCCAACATCCTTAACGTGGGCTATGCAGGTCTGCTCAAGTCATATCTTGACAAGCAGATAACCAAGGAAGAATTCGATGCAGGCTACAGCCGTATGGCAAATCAGAATACAGACTGGTTCTCGGAACTGTTCCGCAATTCGGTAAGCCACAAGCATACGGTAAGCGTAAGCGGAGGCTCGGACAGAATACAGAACCGCACGTCAATAGGCTACAACAACGAGCAGGGCGACGCCATTGGCAACATTTCCACATTGTTCACAGCCATTTCCAATTCTACCATCAACCTTTTCGACAAGCGACTCATCATCAACGTCAACCTCAAGGGTTCGGCACGCAAAGTGAAGGGCTTTGCTTACGGTACCGACCCATTCAACTATGCCTACAACACTAGTCGTATCATTCCTATGTACAATTCCGACGGCTCGTTGTATTATCACGAGAAATGGGCCGATGCCGAGAGTAATGCCGTGCCCGGAAAGCGTAGTTATCTGTACAATATTAAGAACGAACTTGCCAATACCGGCAGCCAGAGCAATACTAAGATGTGGGGCGCTACGGTCGACCTTAAGTGGATCATCATTCCCGGACTGGAGTATCAGGGCCTTATGTCGTATGCCTCTACTTCTACCGATACCAAGAAGTATGCTACCGACAAGTCGTTCTACATAGCTGCCATACGTGGCTACGACTATGGAGCCTATGCCAATGCCGCTCCCGAGACGGGCTATTCGCCCCTGCCGTTTGGTGGACTGGTTGAGACGGGTCTGTCGGACATCACATCATTGACCGTGCGTAATGCGCTCGTGTTCGACCGTCTGCTGAAGGAGCGTCACAGACTTGTAGCACAGTTGGGCATCGAGACCAATTCGGTAAAGACCAAAGGCAACAACAATACACGCTACGGCTATCTGTACAACCGAGGCGAGACCTTTGTCAATCCTCCAATGACCTATTACAGTCCGACTCTTCAGACCGACAACTACAACGACCTTGCCTACGGACAGGCCTCTATATTGGATAAGGTGAACAATAAGTTGAGCGAGTATTTCTCGCTGGCCTATATTTATGACGACCGCTATGTGCTCAACCTTAACGGACGAATGGATGCCTCCAACCGCTTCGGACAGGACCAGAACCATAAGTTTGAACCTACTTGGTCGGTAGGCGGCAAGTGGCGTATGGCTTCCGAGAAGTTCATGCGCAACCAGCAGATAGTGAACAATTTCGACCTTTATGCCTCGTTTGGCTACCAGGGCAATGCTGTAGAGTCGGTTTCGCCTTATCTCATAGCCAAGGACGGAGGCGTCAACGAGTATTACAACGACTATATACTTACTATCAAGTCTTTGCCCTATGCCGACCTGGGATGGGAGAAGACCAAGACCTACAACATCGGTCTGGATGCAGCTTTGCTGAAGGGCAGACTCAATTTCACTTTCAACTATTTCAGAAAGATTTCAAATGTGCTCTCGTCGCGCAACATTCCACGCGAGAACGGTATGGAGAACGCCATTGTCGACGGAGGCGAGATGACCAACTCGGGCTACGACCTCGTAGTGACTGTCGTTCCCATACGCACCAAGGACTTCACATGGCAGATGTCGCTCAATACGAGCGTAACCAAGAATGCCATCAACAAGAACCAGCGCATCAACACGCTTTCCGACTATCTTGACGGCACGGCTGTGGTAGACGGCAAGCCGTTCTCTACCTTCTATTCGTATAAGTTCAAGGGGCTGAACGATGAGGACGGCACGCCCGAATTCGCCAATATGGACGTAAAGGATGCCGAGTCGCCATTGGCGTATCTGGTAGAGTCGGGCAAGTACACTCCCGACTTCTCAGGCGGACTCAACATGATGTTCAAGTATCGCAACTGGTCGCTCTATGCCCTCTTCAACGTGCAATGGGGCGGACATTCGCGACTGCCTGCCCTCTACGATACGAGCAGCAACTATGGAGTGCCCACACCCGAGCAGAATGTGTCGAAGGACCTTATCGGCCGATGGCGCAAGCCGGGCGACATCACAACAATCCCGTCCATACCCACATCGTCGGCCTATATCAACCTGCCCAACACCTCGCAAGTGGCAAGTTCTGAAGCACGTCTCTACGACATGTACAACAATTCAGACCTTAGAGTTGCCAATACCGACTTCATACGTTGTCGTTCGTTGTCGTTGTCGTACGACTTCACCTCAAGCGTACTCTCGGCCCTGCATCTGTCGCGCCTCACTCTTAAGGCGAGTATGACCAACCCCTTCTTGTGGGCACGCGACAAGAAATGGAAAGGTATCGACCCCGAGACTGGTAACTGGCCCACACGTCGCATCACCTCTCTCTCAATACAGGCAATGTTCTAAATGTTAAAATGTAAAGGAATGAAAATTATGTTTGCAAAAAGACCATATATATACGCAATGGCAGGACTCCTTACGCTTGCCTCTTGCTCCGACTTCCTCAATGAGACCTCGCAGGATGAGGTACTCGTGAAGGACGCCAACGACTATAGCGAACTACTGATGGGCTCGGGTTATCCGTCGCCTACCGAGAAACTGTACACGCCACTCTACCTGATGGACGACGACTACATGCTCAACGAGAACGCCATGAGCGACAACGAAGACTATTCGAGCGCACTTAGTGCCTATCCCTTCCACACATGGCAGCCCGATATGTGGCAGAACGCCAATGTCGACCAGTCGTACTATGGCGACATGTATTACAAGAGCTATCAGAGGATTATGGGCGTGAATGCCGTTCTCGACGGCATCGACCAAGCCAATGGCGACACCAAGACCAAGGAGACAGTAAAGGCTGAGGCCCTGGCTCTGCGAGGCTACTACTATTATATGCTCGTCAATATTTTCGGCAAGCCGTACAACGAAGACAGCAAGTCACCAGGTGTACCATTGAAGCTTACAGCCAATCTGCAGACCAACGGCACGCCCAGAAGTACAGTAGGGGAAGTGTACAGCCAGATAGTCAACGACCTGACCTCGGCAAGGGAAATCCTAAGCCGATACCCAAAGACGCGAGGCGACTTCCGTATCAACCTTCCTTCCGTTGACATTCTCCTCACACGTGTCTATCTGCAGATGGAGGACTGGGACAACGTCGTGAAGGTGGCTACCGATGCCATAGAAAACGGTAATCCGCTGACTAATTATCTCAACCTGCCTGCAAAGGCAAAGACCTTCTCTACTTACGATTATTCAGAAGTGGAGTGGCTCTACGGCAACGGTTATTCTACATGCTCCCTGCCCGGCATACGTCCGTCGAGCGATTTGTGGGAAAAGTTTGCCGACAACGACACACGCAAGAAACTATGGTTTACGGCGTCGGGCAAGAACGTGAACCTTCAGAAGAAGAAACTCGCGTCGAAGCGTACGCCCACCAACGCCATACGCATGTCGGAGGCATGGCTGGCACGAGCCGAGGCTTATGCCATGAAAGACCAACTCTCAAATGCCACTGCCGATCTCGACCACTTGCGTGAAAACCGCTACAACAACTACTCGCCAGTCGTGTACAACGACCGCTCGCAACTGCTCGACGAGGTGCGTAAGGAGCGCCGGCTTGAGCTTTGCTATGACGAAGTGAGATGGTTCGACCTGCGTAGATACGGAATGCCAAGCATCAGCCATAAGTACAAGGCACGTAAGTCGGCAGCCTGGGTGACCTACACATTGAGCGCCAAAGACCCTCTGTACACCCTTCCTATACCCAATGCCGATATTCAGCAGAACTCTAAACTTGAGCAGAACGAGTCGGCTAAGGCTCCTGCCCGTCAAGGTATTTAACAACATCAGAAAAAGGAGAAGAAAATGAAAAAGATAATAAGTTCATTAGCATGCCTGGCTATGATGGCAAGCCTTTGCTCGTCGTGTGCAGGCAACGACGACGACCTCGGACGCATAGAGATTCCGTCAGCCGACTACACCTTGCCACAGGGCAAGGATGCTGCTGCCGATGCAGTCATTGTGTCGCTCTTTCAGAAGTACGGCACCTATTTCCTCTACGACTTCACGGAGAAGGACTTCCAATGGAGTCAGGTAAGTGCCAACTCGTTGGACACCAAGTATCGTTTCGACCCTATAGAAGCCACAAAGGTGGCAAATCTCATGGAAGCCATTCAGCATGGGTGGCTCGACTTCTATAGCGACAGTTTTCTCAAGAAGTCGTTGCCCTACAAGGTACTTCTGGCAGAAGACGTTCAGACCCAGGAGCGCACATTTGATTGGGGCTCATGGGAGTATGTAGTCACATGGGTGAACAAGCCCTCGCGCCATATAGCCAATCAGATGGCAATAGGCAATGTGAGCGACAAGTGGGACAATATGTCGGCTTCGCAGAAACGTAAGTTCAAGTCGTATGTGCAGACCGATTTTCTGCAGTATTGCCTGGAGCAGGGACTGGTGACGATTCCCGACGAGTTCTATGCCGTAAGCGACTATTCCATCGACATGGGATGGAGCGCCGCAGCCGAAGACGCCCGAAAGGCAGGATTCGTGTACGACCCGCAGACCGACCTCGAATGGAGCACAGACGGAACCATAACCAAGACAGCCGACATAAATGCCTTCATAGCCTCGCTCGTGTATCGTACCGATGATGAGTGGACCGACGACCTGCAATATGACTACGTCAAGCGCAAGTACGAGATACTCGTATCGGCATTCAGTCAGGCAGGCATCGACATCAAGCGCATAGGCAACGCCACATTCTGATGTACAAGGCAAGAATCACTAATGACAAATCAATAACAAAACAATTGTAATGAACAGAATGAACATGACTTCCATGCTGCTGGCTGCTGCCCTTGCTATTGTGGCGGCACTCCCGGCAGAAGCCAAGAAGAAGAAACAGCAGGATCCCAAGTCTCCTAAGTCAGCATACCAGAAACTGATGGACAAGGGAGGAAGAATATCGGCAGAAGGCGGATTTGTCAATCTGCACAAGATTCAGGGCAAGCTGTATGTAGAACTGCCCTTGAAGTATTGCGGTAGAGACTTCCTTATAGCCTCTACCACGTCCAAGTCGAGCAACGCCAAGCTTGCCATCGTGGGCTACAAGCCACAGGACCCAATGTGTGTATGCTTCAACCGGCTCGACAGCGCCATAGTGCTGCAGACCGTGAATACGGGCACCATAGCCGACGACGCTCTGCAGCTTGCCTACAACCGCAGCTATGCCAACCCCATAATCCGCAAATACAGAATTGCAGCCTACAATGCTGACTCTACGGCTGTAGTGTTCGATATGACCGACCTATTTGTGGGCGACGAGAAACAGCTCTCGCCCGTGTCGTCAAACTATAGCGTGCTGGGCATAAAGCCAACATTCCAGAAGGACTGCTCGTCGTTGGGCAACGTCAAGGCTTTTGAGGACAACGCTACCGTCACCTCAACTTTATCCTACAAGTATTCGCTCACGTTCCTCGGTTCGGAAGTGTCGCAAGGACAGCTCACCACCGAGGTGACACGCACCCTACTGCTGCTGCCAGAACTGCCTATGAAGCCGCGAATAGCCGACTCGCGTCTTGGAATATTCCTTACCGACAAGAGCCGGCTGACTATGGCAAGCGACGGCATCGAGGACTTCTCCTACGCCAACCGCTGGCGACTTGAACCCAAGGACTCGGCAGCATGGAGCCGGGGCGAACTGGTAGAACCCAAGAAGCCTATAGTGTGGTATGTAGACGACGCTTTCCCCGAGGCATGGAAGGAGCCGCTGAAGCAGTCGGTACTGATATGGAACAAGGCTTTCGAGAAGATAGGCTTCAAGAATGTGATGCAGGCCGTCGACTTCCCTAAGAACGACCCCAACTTCGATCCCGACAATCTGAAATACTCCTGCATACGCTATGTGCCCACTCCTGTAAAGAACGCTATGGGACCATCGTGGGTAGACCCTCGCACAGGCGAGATAGTCAACGCCTCGGTATTGGTGTACAACGATGTGGTGAAGCTCATCAACAACTGGCGCTTTGTGCAGACGGCTCAAATCGATCCACGTGTGAGAACAAAGAAGATGCCCGACGACATCATAAGCGAGTCGCTCTCTTACGCCTTTGCCCATGAGATAGGCCACACCCTCGGACTCATGCACAACATGGCAGCCTCGGCAGCATTTCCCGTCGACTCGCTCCGCTCGGCATCGTTCACCCGGAAGTACGGCACCACACCATCAATCATGGACTATGCCCGATTCAACTATGTGGCTCAGCCCGAAGACAAGGGTGTGCGTCTCTCGCCACCCGACATGGGCGTGTACGACCTCTTCGCCATCAAGTGGCTCTACTCGCCCGTCGAGGGAAATCTGTCGGTAGAGCAGGAGGCAAAGGAACTCGAGAAGTGGGTAGACGCGAAGGCTGGCAATCCGTGGTACAGATACGGCAGACAGCAGGTAGAGGCACGATACGACCCAAGCGCCCTGGAGGAAGACTTAGGCGATGACCCTGTGAAGGCAGGTACGTATGGCGTAAAGAACCTGCAATACATACTTGCCCATCTTGACGGATGGATAAAAGACGACGAGTCGACATCCCACAAGCAAGAACTCTACGACGGCATCTCGCAGCAGTTCAGCCGCTATCTCAACAATGCACTTGCCAATGTGGGCGGCATCTACCTCACGGACGTTAAGGATGGCACCAAGGGCCAGCGTTGCAAGCCGGTAAGTGCCGACAAGCAGCACGAGTCGATGATGTGGGTGATGAAGCAGTTGCGCAACAGCAGCTGGCTTGACGCTCCTCAGTTGACAGCCAAGTTCCCCCTTGCCCTGAAGCGCTCCATATCGATAAAGGGTGGAGTAGGGCGCAAGCTCCTGCAGCTCAACAATCGTGTGCTGCTCGCCTCGCACATAACGGACAACGGATACACTCAGAAGGACTACTACGACGACCTCTATAACGGCATTTGGGAACCCACCATCAAGGGAAGCCGACTTACCGATGGCGACAAGCTCCTGCAACGGCTCGTGGTGAAGGAGACCGTAGGCTCCGTGTCAAAGCTTTCGGGCGCTGCCGCCAAGAAACTTGCCGGCGAAGCCTCCAGTCCATACGCTCCCTCCGTTTCCGACATAGTGCTCTACGGACTCGACCCTACGGGCTATGTAGAGCAGCATGCCGATCAGATGGAGAGCCTTGATGAGGCCAACGGCAATGGATATATTGCCTCACTCCTCAGCGACAAGAACCATGGCGACAAGAACCTTAGCGGCAGAAACTTCGGCGATAAGATAGGCTACGGATTCCAGTTTGACGTGAAGACCGACCTCATCGACGAGTCGGCTGCCTACGATCTGCAGATGCTCAACAAGATTAAGGCTCTCGTCAGAAGTCGTATAGCGTCGGCTCCGGCATCAGACAAACCACACTATCAGGCCATCCTCACAATGCTCAAGGTATTGGACAAGTGAAAAGAATTGGGACTGAGTGAAAGAACGAAATATATGTAAATCCTTTAACAGGCTATGGCGGCTACGCTGTAGCCTGTTGTTGTAATCAGACGTCAGATTGGCCGAAATTGACGGGTTACGCGTTAACAGTTAACATTTGTAGGTCTTTATTGGCAGATAATCGGAATAAATTGTTACATTTGCAGAATAAGGAAGAACATCAGTCTCGGTTTTGAAATATCGTATTTTGGCGATATGGTGCGAGAGACTCGTTGAGATGTTGAGAAGCTGTTGGCTTGAGTTGTAGGAGGCTTGTTTTTTTGTTGTTCTCGGCTTCGGGACACTTTCGGGATGGTTCGGGTTGTGAGCCTTTTTGTTAACATTGCAAAGTTACGACATTCGCAAGTGTCAATCATACGTTTCTGTACGTTTCCTTCAATTTTGTTCAGTCTCAATGTGGCTGTAGAATGAGCATGTATCGTCTCGGCAAGAAGCGAGAGATAGTCTTCTCCTATACCCGAAGGTCCTACAGATGTCTATTTGTATGCAAATCCAGTAATATTTGTTGTACGATAAAGTGAGACTAACAACATACAATTGGCCTGAAAAGGCGGCATTTGCATTAAAACGAGCGTCTCATGAATGTCTTAAAGGGCCTTTGAGAGGACAATTTTGATGATAATTGTGCTCTTGTCTGTGATTGTTGCCTTTGGGCTTTTATTCTGGAAACGTTTTAATTTATTGGTAATGAGTGACATATGCTCGTGATGTACTCGTTGATTGTTGCCTCTTAATCTCAATCTCAGTATCTCAGTTACAAAAAATGCATACCCCTAATACTTTCTTTTTCTTATATCTTATTGATTATTAATTAGTTATAAGAGTTTAAAGAAAGAAGTATGGATTTGATTGTGACTGTTTTTACAACTGAGATAGTAAGCGTATCCGCGATGCCGCCTTGTCCACTTTTATTCATCATTATACCTTTGCCGCCAAATCAAAATCAATAAAA
>URDM01000092.1 GCA_900546575.1 uncultured Prevotella sp. | reverse complement strand
GGTGATTTCGATAAGGCAAAGGAGTTGCTCCGTGAGCGTGGACTCGCTATCGCTGCTAAGCGTTCTGACCGCGAGACTTCAAACGGTTGTGTACTCGTTAAGAACGTTGACGGATTCGCTGCTATGATCGCTTTGAAGTGCGAGACTGACTTCGTTGCCAACGGTGCTGACTTCATCCAGCTGACTTCTGACATCCTCGACGCTGCTATCGCCGCTAAGGCTCATACTCTCGACGAGGTTAAGGCTCTCAAGTTCGGTGAGGCTGACGTTCAGGCTGCTGTTACACAGCGCTCTGGTATCACTGGCGAGAAGATGGAGCTTGACGGCTACAACGTTCTCGAGGGTGAGAACATCGAGGTTTACGACCACATGGGCAAGCATACTCTCTGCACCATGGTACAGCTCAATCAGAACAACGAGGAGGCTGGTCACAAGATAGCTATGCAGGTTGCTGCTATGAAGCCTATCGCTCTTGATGAGGCTTCAGTACCTGAGGAAGTTAAGGATGAAGAGTACAAGGTTGCTGTTCAGAAGACTAAGGAAGAGCAGATCGAGAAGGCTGTAGAGGTAGCTGTTAAGAAGGCTGGCCTCAATCCTAACCACTTCGACTCTGAGGACCACATCGAGTCTAACCAGGGCAAGGGTTGGATCACAGCTGAGGATGTTGCTAAGTTCCGCGAGATCAAGGAGACCGTTTCTGCTGAGAAGGCTGCTAACCTCAACGAGAACATGATCCAGAACATCGCTAAGGGTCGTGTTGGCAAGTTCCTTAAGGAGAACTGCCTCGTTTGTCAGGAGTTCCAGTTCGGCGACGGCGACAAGCAGAGCGTTGCTGACTACCTCAAGAAGCAGGACAAGGAGCTGAAGATCGTTGCTTACAAGCGCTTCACTCTTGCTGCTGAGTAATTGGAATAAATCAATTACACATATATTATATAGGAGCCGTGAGGAGTGAAAACTCTTTCACGGCTTTTTGTTTAATGTAGACGTCGTTGCCAAGATTATCGGGGATAATTCACATTTATGGTCTATAAACAAGTCTGTTCTATAGTCTGTAGAGTCGTTTGCTGCCAACACGTCAACTTGTCAATTTTAATAAAATGAAGATTTTTGCCGTAGGTATGAACTACCTTGAACACAATAAAGAGCTTCATGGCTCGTTATTTAAACCAGAGGAGCCGGTGATTTTCACCAAAGCTGACTCGGCAGTGCTCAAGGATCACAAGCCGTTCTTTATTCCCGACCATATGGGTCGCATCGATTACGAGACCGAAATCGTAGTGCGCATCAGCAAGTTGGGCAAGAATATTTCCGAGCGTTTTGCCCATCGCTATTACGATGCCGTTACCGTCGGCATCGATTTTACGGCTCGCGAACTGCAGAAGAAGCTGCGTGCGGAAGGCAAGCCATGGGATTTGTGCAAGGGATTTGACGGAAGCGCTGCCCTGGGCGAATGGGTTTCGCTGGACAAATTCCGTGATATTCAGGCCCTGCACTTCCATCTCGACATCAACGGCAACACCGTTCAGGAGGGATGCACGAGCGATATGCTCTATCGTGTCGACCAGCTCATAGCCTATATATCACAGTATTTCACGCTCAAGACCGGTGACATTCTGTATACAGGAACGCCTGCCGGAGTCGGCCCCGTACACATTGACGACCACCTTGAGGGATATATAGAAGACCGCAAGGTGCTCGAATTCAATTGCAAATAACAATATTAAACGAATATGCGCAACTTATACATAGTCTTGACCCTGCTTCTTGCCGCTGTTCAGGCAAGTGCCCAGAAGTTCTATAATCTCACAGCCAAGGAGGTGAGGGTCGACTCTGTGCTGCCCATATTCACTCATACCGAGTCGCTACCCGCTAATTATCGCGACTCGGTTTATTCTTTTAGCATAGCCTATGCAGAATATGCCGACATGCCACGTGCCGACATTGAAGCCTATCAGCGCATTGAACCCAATTTGCCCGCAGCCCAACCTCGTCTTGAAACAAGCGTTGTGATGGACCGCAAGCAGCCTTCGCTGCTCACAACTTTTTGTCCCGTAGTGATGCGTGAGGGTCGTTGGCAGGTGCTGGTGAGCTTTATGTTGCGCCGATCGGCAACTCCTGTGCGTAGCGCCAACATTATTTCAGTTAACGAAACAGGCAATATTGCCAACCTCAAAACGGGCAATGTTGCAGAACGAATAAGCCGTCTTAACTCCATTACACGAATGGGTGAAGCCCTCCATGCAGATGCTGTTGCACCGCAAGACCGCTACGCCCAGCACAGCGTGTTGCGCTCCGGACGATGGGTTAAGATACGTGTGCCGTCAACTGGAGTATATCAGCTCACCACCGAACTAATGCGCAAAGCCGGATTCAGCAATCCCGACCGTGTGAAAGTGTACGGTTATGGAGGCAATTTGCAGAGCGAAACGCTCGATCCCGACTATCTTATAGCTACCGACGACCTCCACGAAGTGCCGACATGTACCATCGGTTCGCGCCGATTGATGTTCGCCTGTGGTCCGGTTTCGTGGAGTAGCAATGACGCTATGCGCCGAACACGCAACTCATATTCCGATTATGGTTATTATTTCTTGACCGACGACGGCACCGAACCGCAGAAATTAGATTCCGCCGATTTTGTTTCTACATTCTATCCGTCGGCCGATTACTATCACGACCTATACGAAGTGGACGGTTTCAGTTGGCATCATGGCGGCCGGAACTTGTACGATTCGCGCCAGGTGCAGTCGGGCGACTCGCTCGTTCTGACCTTCGAAGCCCCCGAAAAGGCTTTGACGGGACGCCTGATGGCAAATGTTACATCGGGGGGAAGCACCTCTGTAGAGGTAAAATTGAACGGTCGTCGGCTCGGTACGCTCAATACAACAGCAAGTGAACCGCTTTATATATCCGGTTTTCAGAGTAGCGGCACATACGACATTGTATGTGACGAGTCGCGAAAGCATCAGACCGTCAGTCTGCATGTGCTCAGCGGCGATCCGATGCGACTTGATTTCGTGTCGCTAACGTGGAATACGCCCCACCAGCTTGGCAATCTTGCCACCGACGCTCTGCCCGTTCCCGAATACGTTTACGCCATAACCAACCAAGACCACCATTCCGACCCGCAGGCGGATATGGTTATAATCATCCCCACATCGCAAAAACTGCTTGCCCAGGCACGTCGTCTGAAGCAGTTGCACGAGAAGGCTGACGGCATGAGAGTGAACATTGTGCCAGCCGACGAACTCTATAACGAGTTCTCAAGCGGTACGCCTGATGCCTCGGCATACCGCCGTTATCTTAAGATGCTGTACGATCGTGCCACAACCGTAGCCGACCAGCCCAAGTATCTCGTGCTTTTCGGCAGCTGCATGTGGGACAACCGTATGCTTACATCAGAATGCCGGCAGATGAAAGCAGACGATTATCTGCTGGCATACGAAAGCGAGGAATCGTTCGACAAGCGACTTAGCTATATCGACGATTCGTTTTACGGCATGCTCGACGACGGCGAAGGACTGCGCCCGTTGTATGTCGACAAGGTGGATGTGGCAGTCGGACGTTTCCCCGTGACCACAGCTGCCGATGCCAAGACAATGGTTGACAAGATAGAGAGCTACATGAAGAATGCCGGAGGAGCATCATGGCTCAACGAAATAATGTTCATGGGCGACGACGGCGACGACAACCGCCACATGAAGGATGCCGATGTAGTAGCCGAACAGGTGATAGCCGAGAATCCGGCGTTGCGTGTCAACAAGGTGATGTGGGACTCTTATCCGGCCGTTATTCAGACTTCGGGAGTGACATATCCCGGTGCCAGCAAGGCGATAATGCGCCAGCAGAACAAGGGTGCGCTCATAATGGACTACACCGGTCATGGTTCGGAACATCAGTTCTCGCACGAGAACGTGTTGTTCCTTAAAGATTTCAGAGAATTTTCGAATACCAATATGCCGCTGTGGGTAACGGTGGGCTGCGACTTCATGCCCTTCGACGCCCCGGTGGACAATATCGGAGTAACGGCGGTACTCAACGAAAAGGGTGGAGTAGCTGCATTCATCGGCTCGACGCGCACCGTATATTCTACATACAACGCCGAGCTGCACTCTCCGTTGATGCGTTTCTTGCTCTCGCACGACGACGACGGACGCGCATTGCCTATAGGTGAGGCGCTGCGACGAGCCAAGAACACCGCCTCATACAAGCGTCTTGCCGAAAATTCGCGCCAGTTCTCGCTCCTCGGCGACCCTGCAATGCGACTCTGGAATCCCCGGCCGCTAATGGTCATCGACTCCATCGGCGACGTAGACGTAGCCAAGGGAGGCAAGGCAGCGATGCGTGCTGGAGCACTGGTAAAGGTGAAAGGCCACATCGAAGGAATGGAGACATTCGCCGGAAAGGCAACGCTCTTGGTGCGCGACCGCAACGAAATGGTGGTATGCTACAACAATCAGAATGCAGCCGACCAACCCATGGAGTTCCACGACCGCAAGGCAATGCTGTATAATGGCGAAAGTAAGGTTGTTGACGGGAAGTTTGAGTTCACCTTTGCAGTTCCAAAGGACATCAGTTATTCGGACGAGGAGGGACTCATCAATGTCTTTGCCATTGACGATGCGCACACCAAGGTGGTGAACGGCTACTGCAACAGCTTCACTGTAGGAGGCAGCGACATTGCCGACAACGACTCCATCGGACCCTCGGTGTACTGCTATCTTAACTCGCCTACGTTCCAGAATGGCGACAGAGTGAATCCGACGCCGTATTTTGTGGCAGAGATAACCGACCGCGACGGCATCAACGCCGCCGGAGCCGGAGTGGGTCACGACATGCAACTCGTAATCGACGGCAAGACGGAACTGACGTATACGCTCAACGACAACTTCCAGTACGACTTCGGATCGTACACCACAGGCTCTACATATTATTGTCTGCCGGAACTCGAAGAGGGCGAACACCGACTTAAGTTCACCGCTTGGGACATACTAAACAATCCCACAACGCAGGAACTCCGCTTCCGTGTGGCAAGAGGACTGAAGCCGACGTTCAGCATTTCGTGTACAAACAATCCCGCAACAACCTCTACCACTTTCGTCATAGCCAACGACCGCACCGGCAGCAATGTGGATGTGCGCATCGAAGTGCTCGACATGAGCGGCCGCCTGTTGTGGCGTCACGACGAGAGCGGAGTGTCAACGGCCTCTGCCTATACCGTCGATTGGAATCTGAAACTCGACAACGGCCAACAGCTCGACACCGGAGTCTATCTCTACCGTGTACGTCTTGCGTCCGACGGAGCGTCGCGTATGTCGAAAGCCAAGAAACTGATAGTAGTGGGCAATAAATAAAACAATAAGTCGTTTGCATAATAAGCATATACAATATAAAAACTTTCAACGAATGAAACACGGAACAAGATACATCCTGCTCGCAGTCTTCGTGCTGCTGTCGGCATACGCTTCGGCTCAGGATTACAAAAAAGAGATGTTCAACCCGGTAAAGACATCGGTGACATCGCAGACCATTGCGCCTGACGCACGAGCCGCCGGTATGGGCGATGTGGGCGCTGCCACCGACCCGGACGTAGTGTCGCAGTACTGGAACCCAGCCAAATATCCGTTCACGATATCGCGAGCCGGAGTCGCCCTGAACTATACGCCGTGGCTGCGCAGCCTTGTCAACGACATCGACCTTGCCTATCTCGTAGGCTATTATCGCATAGGCGACTACTCGGCAGTGTCAGGCTCGCTGCGCTACTTCTCGTTGGGCGAGGTGTTCACAAGCTCTAACGAGAGCGAAGACCAAATGACCATCAATCCATACGAGATGTCTTTGGACGTAGCCTACTCGCTTATGCTCAGCGAAAAGTTCTCGATTGCAGCCGCAGTACGCTGGATATACTCCGACCTTACGTACAATCCCACCGACGATACTACTCCAGGTTCGGCATTTGCCGTAGACCTTGCCGCCTACTATCAGAACTATATCAACATCGGACAGCGTGAATGCCAGTTGGGATTGGGCTTGAACATATCCAACATCGGTTCGAAGATAACCTTCGGCGGTGACGACCGAGCAGAGTTTATACCTACCAACATGCGTCTGGGAGCCTCGCTCATGATTCCGCTCGACGAGTACAACCGCCTCACCATTGCCGCCGATGCCGACAAACTGCTTGTGCCCACCCATCCGAAACAGAAAGAAGGCGAGGACACGCAGGACTATGACGACCGTGTTCAGCGCGACTACTACGACGTTTCGTCAATCAGCGGTATCTTCAAGAGCTTCGGCGATGCCCCCGGCGGATTCAAAGAGGAGCTGGAGGAGGTGCAGTGGAGCCTCGGAGCCGAATACACCTACAACGACAAGTTCACCCTGCGCGCCGGCTATCATCACGAGTCGGAGAGCAAGGGCAACCGCAAATACTTCACCGTAGGAGCAGGATTCAAGATGAACGTGTTCTCGCTCGATGCCGGCTACGTCATCGCTACAGCCAAGTCGAACCCGCTCGACCAGACCCTGCGATTCACTCTGGCGTTCGATATGGACGGAATAAAAGACCTCTTCAAGCGTCGCTGACGCTTGAAGAATGTGGAATGTTGAGTGTTGAATGTTGAATTGTCGGCTTCGCCGTTAAGAGTTCAAAATTGCTGAAAGCAACAATTCGACATTCAACACTCAACATTCAACATTGCCATCGGCAACCATTCAACATTCAACACTTAACATTCAACATTTATGAAAATAAGAACCGGATTCGGATATGATGTCCACAAATTAGTAGAGGGCCGCGACCTGTGGCTCGGAGGAATAAAACTCGACTACGAACTGGGCCTGCTCGGCCACAGCGATGCCGATGTTCTGATACACGCAATATGCGACGCGCTGCTCGGCGCAGCCAATATGCGCGACATAGGCTATCACTTCCCCGACACATCGGACGCGACACTCGACATCGACAGCAAGATTCTGCTGCGCAAGACAATACAGCTAATAGCCACAAAGGGCTATCGCTTGGGCAATGTCGATGCAACGGTGTGCGCCGAACGCCCCAAACTCAATCCGCACATACCCGCAATGCAGCGCTGTCTTGCCGAAGTAATGAACACAGACATAGACAATGTGTCGATAAAAGCCACCACAACCGAGCGCCTCGGTTTCACCGGACGAATGGAGGGAATATCGGCTTACGCAACCGTTCTGATAGAGAAGGACTGAAAATGTAGTCCTTTTGCATTCCAAATGTAGTCCTTTTGGAAGGCAAAAGGACTACATTTTTTTTACACTCATGTCAAAACACGCAGTTTCAGGGCAAAAAACGCAGAAAAACAAGATTTTTTCATGCTTTTCGTAAAATTCTTTTCAAAACATTTGGAGGTTACAGAAAAATGCTATACCTTTGCACTCGCTTTAAAGAACTAAGCAATACTGCTAAGAGCAACGAATAAAGCAATAGGGCGTTTAGCTCAGCTGGTTTAGAGCATCTGCCTTACAAGCAGAGGGTCGGCGGTTCGAATCCGTCAACGCCCACAGGGGTGTTTCCTCGTGGTCTTCTCTTCGGAGAGACTGCGGGGATTTTTTTTTGTTTATACACATTCGCTCCTTTTGTCTTTAATAATGTCTAAAAAAACACGATACGGCATCCACTTGTCAATTTAAATTAGTAAATTTGCACAAAAATCATATTATTAAGACTTTAGCATATGAAACTTGATTTGCTGACAGCCATTTCACCAATCGACGGTCGTTACAGAGGCAAGACAGAGCCGCTTGCCGATTATTTCTCAGAGTATGCACTCATCCGTTACAGAGTGCGCGTAGAAATCGAATATTTCATTACATTGTGCGAGTTGCCATTGCCGCAACTCAAGGACTTCGACCACGCCCTGTTTGAAACATTGCGCGGCATCTATCTCAACTTCAACGAGGAGAACGCACAGCGCGTGAAGGACATCGAGAAGGTGACCAACCACGACGTGAAGGCTGTAGAGTACTTCATTAAGGAGGAATTCGACAAGATAGGAGGCCTCGACGCCTACAAGGAGTTCATCCACTTCGGCCTTACCTCGCAGGACATCAACAACACCAGCGTGCCACTTTCAATCAAGGAGGCTCTTGAGCAGACATATTATCCCCTCGTAGAGGAACTTATCGCACAGCTGCAGCAGTATGCCGACGAGTGGAAAGACGTGCCTATGCTCGCCAAGACACACGGACAGCCGGCATCGCCGACACGCCTCGGCAAGGAGATTATGGTGTACGTATATCGCCTTACAGAGCAGTTGCGCCAGCTCAAGGAGTGCCGCATGACAGCAAAGTTCGGTGGCGCAACCGGCAACTACAATGCCCATCACGTGGCATATCCCCAGTACGACTGGAAAGCCTTCGGCAATCGCTTCGTAAGCGAGAAGCTCGGACTCGAGCGCGAACAGTACACTACACAGATAAGCAACTACGACTGCCTAGGCTCGGTGTTCGATGCAATGCGTCGCATCAATACAATCATCATCGACCTCGACCGCGACTTCTGGATGTACATATCTATGGACTACTTCAAGCAGAAGATCAAGGCAGGCGAGGTAGGCTCGTCGGCAATGCCTCATAAGGTGAACCCGATCGACTTCGAGAACTCAGAGGGCAACCTCGGCATAGCCAACGCAGTGCTGCAGTTCCTCGCCATGAAGTTGCCTGTAAGCCGTTTGCAGCGCGACCTCACCGATTCTACAGTACTGCGCAACGTCGGTGTGCCCTTCGGTCATGGCATGATAGCCATGCAGAGCACACTCAAGGGCTTGCGCAAGCTCATCCTCCACGATGAGAAGATAGAGGAAGACCTCAACAATACTTGGGCTGTAGTGGCTGAGGCAATACAGACCATCCTGCGTCGCGAAGCCTATCCGCACCCCTACGAGGCACTCAAGGCACTCACACGCACCAACAAGAAGATGTCGGAAGAGACCATACACGAGTTCGTACAGACACTCAACGTGAGCGACGCAGTAAAGGCCGAGCTTATGGCCATCACTCCGCACAACTATACAGGCATCTAATTTCGGCCTATGTATTGCGTGCCGCACAACATGGCGGCACTTGGCAAAACAGGTTTCAAAATATAGACTATTAATAGTAAGTAACAATTTTATTCAAGAACAGAAGTGCATCTATCCTTCCCAAATCCTAAACAAAGAACAACAAACGGGAGGGAATGGGTGTCACTTGCCGTGAGGCGAAAAAGTAAAGAATTATGGATTCAGAATTGGAAAAGAGTCAGGAACAGAGAACAGCGGATCAAACTACAGGCAATAGCGAGAGCTACGGTCGTCCCGCAGGAAACTATCAGAGAGAGTATCGCAGTGTGACCGGACGCCGTCCGCGCATCCACACACAGCGTCCGTACAATGCCGAGCGCACAAGCCAGGCACAGGGCGAGGATGGCGGTTTCCGTCCTGAAGGATTTGGAAGCAACCTTCAGAGCGGTTCTTCATCTAACGGCGGCTATCAGCCACGTCAGGGAGGCTACCAGCAGCGTCAGGGAGGCTACCAGCAGCGTCAGGGAGGCTATCAGCAACAACCAAACAAGCACAATAAAAAACAAAACAACAAAAAACAAAAAC
>URDM01000091.1 GCA_900546575.1 uncultured Prevotella sp. | reverse complement strand
GCAATACGTAAACTTCATTAACGACAAGCCCATTGGCAGAATTAAGTATGCACTAAATTAATTCCGCCAACAGGTAGTATTGCTATTTTCTTCATAATGCTGACATTAGGCTTTGATGTCATTGCAAAGGTAACAAAAATTGCCGAAAAAAGGGGCACACCCCGAAAGGTATGCCCCTTAAATTATCAGCTATAGGTTTTAGAAATAATGGAATCTATTAATGCACGTTCTTGACAACGACTGCTACGGTCTTCATACGTACATAATTTTCTGACAGATACATCAGTCCGCCGTATGGATTGTTGGTACCATACGAGTTCTTGGCTATGTAGTAGCGGCGGCCTTTGTTGTCATGAGCTATGCCGATGAGACACATGCAATGGTCGTCTGTAGTGCGTCGTGTCTCGAAAGCCTTCTGTCGTTGCTGCTGTGTGCATGGAATATCGTCGGGCAGTTCGGATATGCCACGCTCAAATGAGAATCCGGGTTCGGTCACATCACCCTCCCAACATACGGGATGACCAGCCCGTAACGACATCTCTATGCGTCGCATCATCACGTCGATGGGCACGTTGTAGAAGAGTTCGTCGCTATAATTGTCGGGCACTTCGATGGCAAATGTCTGGTCGAAGGGATGGTGTGTGAAGCTTGTAAGAGCTGTGTACTCGCCGAGCATGTACACGCTATGGGCAAACTGTTGCGGGGTATATTCGGCCCCAAGCATATAAACGTTCTTAGGCATGTAGCCTATGCGCTCGTCGAAGAGTCGCTGTGCACGGGTGGAGAGTTGGCTCAAGTCGTGCGACGTTTCTGACATGGTCTGCAAGCGTCGCGCCAGGGCCTTGTAGTTGAGCGACGGGGCGTTGTAGGAGTCGTACGGCATCACGCCATACTCGCTTATCAGCCTCAGCAACAGCGGAGCCGTACCGCGAAGTGTGATGCGGTCGTATCCACTTGAAAGGAAATGCTGTCGCGCCTGTTCGGCAAGGAGATGTCGCGCCACATAGTCAACCGACAGATTGACCGAATCGCCCATCTGTATATGTTCGGTCTCAATAGTGGCAAGCATGGCGTAAGCCCAGCAAAGCGGACTGCTGCCCTGATGCTTCACGGGTGTGTAGCCGAGCAACGTCTCGTTGGTGAACTGTCGCTTCTTGCCGGCATCCGTGTTTCTACCTATATTTAAATCGGTACATGATGCGAGCAGGAAAGCTGCTATTATTATAAGAAATCTCATTTGTCGGACGTATTATATTAATGTGTTGGACGGATGTGGCAGTCTTACTTCACGACTGACTTCATAGGTGACTTCACGCCTTTGGCGCCTACGAGGAAAGCCTTAGCCGAGCCAAACTTGAGGAACATATCGAGACGTACGGGCACGTGGTTGGCATCATCGGTGACGAAGAATCGCACGATTTCCTTCTCCTTGTTGTCCTCACGCTCTATGTATGAGAGTTGCAGACAGCGGTACTTGTGTCCGTTATCCGCCTTGATAGTGGTCTTGCCCTTATATTCGAGCACGGCATTTATTATCTTCACTCCGTCGGTAATGGGGAAGTTGATGCGGTTGCCCTTCTTCCATCCCTCGGGATTGAACGAGCGTGCTCTGAGGAAAATGCTTATCATGTCGAATGTGCAAGCATCAGGAGTGTGGTTCTTCCACATGTGTGTGCCGTCCTTCTTCTGACGGTGCTGCTTCACGTGTACTCTGCCGTTGGGATAAGTGTAGAAAGCCTCGTCTACGGTATAGCGGTCGCCCTCACGTGCTCCCTTACGGAAGTAGAGCGGTTCAAGCTCTGTAGTGTTATAACAGAGCAACGTGTCGCGCATGCTGAAGAACTTGTCGGCATTTGCCGATGTGCGTGTGATGAGCGAGGCACGATAGGCAGATTTGCCATGATACCTGCTCTCTACGGTCGACATTGAAGCGTTGCCCACCTTCACCCATACAAACTTCCAGTTGAAGTAGAGGTTGTAGGTAAGGAACTCGCCCGACTTGAATGCCGTGTTCTTGAACTTGCATTGTGCCTGCGCCGAGCATACGCCCATGATAACAAGGGCTATAGCGAGTATTAGTTTTCTTGTTTTCATATTATCGTATTTGTTTTAGATTCTACACAGATTTCCCATACGTTGTTAGAAGGGGTAAGGTATTCCCATCTGTCTTGCTCTCTGCAGATTGCGCTGTTGCAGTTTCTTCTGCTGTTCGGCTTTCTGCTTTACTATCTTCGACGGCTTCTGTTCGTTAAGCGGTCGGGCTGTAGGATTCCAGTTGAGCGTAACGTCCCACTTTGCCTTGCACTCTATCTCATCGGTATAGTAATACACCATTTCTGGCTGACGGTTGGCTGCATAGTCGCCGGTATCCCATATACCGTTATTATTGTCGTCGACAAACATACGGGCATAGTAAGTGCCGGGCGTAACGTAATAGAACTGTGCCGTACCGTCAATTACCGAGGCTTTCTTCACAGCCGCGTCCTGCTGGTTGAGAAGTTCCACGACAACGCTCTTGTCGGTGAATTGCGGAATGGTGAAGATTATCGAGCTGTACTCGTCGAGCGATTTCACCTTTACGCCTTCCTTTATCGAGGGCGAGACTGTGCCGTATATATCGACAAAAGCCATTGAGTCGGCCTCTATACTATATTCGGTATCGGGCTTCCATTCTGCCATCAGCTCATAGTTGAGCAGCGATGTCACTCCATCAGAGTTGATTGTGTCGCCCTTTATCTTTTGTACCACAGGGCGGAAGCGCAGCGGCATGGTGTACCAGAGCGTGTCCTGACGTGCATATAGATGTATCTTGGACGTGTCGACCGCAGCTAACGGACGTTCGAATGCGAATTCCACATTACGGTCGGGGTCGAGCGACGAGCCTGACGATATGCGTGGTGTGAGCAGTTTGCGTGGCATTATCGAGTCGTAAGGCTCGCCGCGCTTGCGTTTCTTCTCCTGCTGCTTCTGCCAGCTTTCAAATTCCTTGCGCAAGTCTTTCTGCCGGCGTTCGTAAGGCAGCTTTGAGAGTACTGTGAGTGTATCGGTCTGGCTGACGAGGTTACCGAGCGTATCGGTAGCCATATAAGTCATCTGTAAGCTGAGCGTGTCCTGATTGACAAGCATCGTGTCGCGCAACCAATAGGTTATGGTGTCGCGATGGAGCGATGGCTGTACAAGAAAAGCACCGTCTGAGTTGAAGTTGAGTCCCTTTATCTCAGGCAACTGCTTGTCGCCATAGCTAAAGAAGATGCTGAAATGGTCGGGTTGCTGTCGCTCAGCTTTAAGGAAATAGCGGTCGGTGAGCGTTTCTGTGAACGCACGCAGAACAATATCGTCGGGCGTAAACCGTGTGTATCCCACACGTGCTATGTCCTTGATGTGCAGCGAGTCAATCCAAGTGGTGTCCTGACGGAACGCATCACAGAACGAAGGTTTGATGCTGTCGTGCGTGAAGGCTATCTGTTCTGCCTTCTGCGAGAACTTGTAGTCGCCGTCCTGATCTTGCAGGGCGTAGATGCGATAGTTGCCTGGTGCCACACCACGTATTACGAAGTGTCCGCGCGAGTCGGCACGAGCCACGCGCAGCATAGGTTTCTTTATGAAGCACGAGTCTTCCATCTCGCCGTACAGTCCGACGAGTATTCCCTTGACGGGTTCGAGATTGTCTGCCTGCACCACGTGTCCCGACACTTCGAGAGTGTCTATGTGGTCGCCGGTAGAGAAGCTGTAGGTGTAATTGCCCAAGGGATTGCCCTCGTTGTTGTCGCTGATGGCATCGGAGAAGTCGATGGTGTAGGTGGTGTTGGATTTCAGCGAGTCCTTCAGCTCCACCTTTATTTGCTTGCCGGTCGACTTTATTTCGGGCTGCTCCAATTGCGGTGGCGACACCACAACCTTCTCGGTGGCGTTGTCGAGCTTGATGAACTCGTCGAAGTAGATGTGCACCTTATTTGCCGACACGTTCACACCACCATCGGCAGGCGATGCACCAATCACACGTGGAGGAGTCTCGTCATACCATCCGCCATCTGGGCGACCCATACGGGCACACGAAGCGAGAAGGAGCAGGAGCATAAGCGAAAACAAAAGCCCTACATGCCCTACATACCCTGCAAGCCCCACAAGCCCTGAAAGCCCCACCCCCTTGCCCCTCCCCCGTAGGGAGGGGAGTGATGTGATTATTCTTTTTATGTATCTGGGTATAAGCATCTTATGTTTTTAAATAATTATCTGAATACGTTTTTTAGTATGTTTCTAAATTAGAATATATTGACCGTCTACAGTCCTGAGGCGGGAGTATTCATAATCTCTTCAATATACTGTCGGTTGTTCGAGAGGCGCGGTATCTTGTGCTGTCCGCCCAACTTGCCCTTAGAACGCAGCCAGTCGTCAAACTGTCCGGGGCGTGCCACTACTATCTCCAGATGCTGCAGGGTGATGTCGTGGAATCGCTTAGCCTCGTAGTCTGAGTTGATGTCCTGCAAGCTACGGTCGAGAATGTCGGCAAACTCGTTTATGTCGGCAGGCTGCTTGGCAAACTCTATGAGCCACTGGTGGCGGCACTTGGCGTTCTGGTCCATAAACACCGGAGCGGCGGTGTATTCCTTCACCTCGGCACCCGTCTTCTGGCATGCGTATGCCAGTCCCTTCTCGGCGTTGTCCTGGATAAGCTCTTCGCCGAAGGCATTGATGAAGTATTTGGTACGACCGGTAATGACAAACTTATAGGGGCGAACAGATGTGAACTTGACTGTATCGCCAATCATATAACGCCACAGTCCGCACGATGTAGAGATGAGCATGGCGTAGTTCTTGCCTATCTCCACTCCTTCAAGCGGAACGATGTTGGGCGAGTCGCTGTCAAACTCGTCCATAGGCAGAAACTCGTAGAACACGCCGTAGTCGAGCATCAGCAGCATCGACTTGTCGGTAGGATCGTTCTGTATGCCGAAGAATCCCTCCGATGCGTTGTAGGTCTCCATGTAGTGCATCTTGTCGCTGGTGATGATGTGCTCATACTGCGGACGATACGGAGTGAAGGCTATGCCGCCATGGAAGAACACCTCCAGATTGGGCCAGACCTCATCAATATGCTCCTTGCCCGTAATCTCAAGCACGCGCACCAGTACGCTGAGCATCCACGACGGAACGCCCGAAAGGTTAGTGACATTCTTGTTGAGACACTCGTGGGCTATGCGGTCGCGCTTCACTTCGAAGTCGCTGAGCAGCGCTGTCTGCTTCTTGGGCACGCGTATGAGGTTGACGAGCGGATTGATGTTCTCGATGAGTATGGCACTGAGGTCGCCCACGAGCGAGTCGGAGAGATTGTAGTTGGGCGAGTGCGATCCGCCGAGAATGAGTCCCTTGCCGTCGAACATGCGGCTCTTGGGATTGTTCTGCAGATAAAGGGCCACAACGTCAGTACCTCCTTGATAGTGTATGCGATGCAGTCCCTCGCTCGACACTGGTATAAACTTACTCTTGTCGTTGGTAGTGCCCGATGACTTGGCATACCATTTAACGGTGCCTGGCCATAAGATGCTCGATTCGCCATGGCGCATGCGGTCGATGTCGCCCTTGAGTTCTTCGTATGTGTTTACTGGCACGTTGCGCACGAAGTCATCGTACGAGCGTGTGTTGCCGAAAAGGTGGTTTCGGCCGTATTCTGTACCTGCGGCTGTATGCAGCAGATGCTGCAACACGTCGTGCTGCAGCGCTTCCGGTTCGGTGAAATGACGTTCCAGCTTGTGCTGTCGGGGAATGAACGCATTGCGTATGATGCCTGTTAAGCTCATTTGTATTTCGTTTGTTCTATATTTGTAAATTGCAAAATTACCTAAAACAAGCGAGAGGAGTGGGGTTTTTACTTATTTTAAGAGTAATAAAAGGGTAAAAAAGTAAAAGAGTAAAAAAGTAAAAGGGGAGAGTATTCAAGAATTGGCATACATTTCTGCAAAGTCGTCCCGAAAATGTGATGAACACCACAAAAAGTCGTCCCGAAAATGTGATGAACACCGAGAAAAGTCGTGCCTAAAATGTGATGGAAGTTATCGGACATATATATAAATTCCGATAACTTCCATTTGACCACACCACTATTTGCTTTATTCAGTAGTGGCTGGTTTGATGAATATCGAAGCACATATACTTACTGCCAGCACCAGGAGTATGAACACGAGCGAGCTGATGGCTCCAATCTCGATGTATTTGTGTATGAGCATCTTCACACCTATGAACACCAGCAACACGCTCACGCCTACCTTCAGATAGCGGAACTTGTCGGCTATGGCAGCCAGCAGGAAGAAGAGGGCACGCAATCCGAGAATGGCGAAGATGTTGGAGAAGAACACCACATAAGGGTCGAGTGTCACAGAGAAGACGGCTGGGATGCTGTCGAATGCGAATATCAAGTCGCAGAACTCGATGAAGATTACGGTGAGCACAAGCGGCGTAAGATGGAAGTGCTTGTTGAGGAATCGCACCACGGGATGGTTCATGGCGTTTATCTCTTCCTTCTTGTTGCGGTCCAAGAACATCTTCACACCGCTGTACAGCAGGAACACGCCGAACACGAGCAATATCCACTCGAAACGGCTGATGAGGGCAGCACCGGCAAAGATGAAGACGAAGCGCAGCACGATGGCTCCCAGAATGCCCCAGTTGAGCGCGTGCTGATACTCCTTCTTGTCGATGCCGAACGATGCGAATATCATCATCATCACGAAGAGGTTGTCTACCGACAGCGTCTTCTCTATCAGATAGCCCGATATATACGATATGGTCATGTAGTGACGATACTGCTGCAGACTCGCCTCAAAGTCGTCGGGATTGAGCTTCAGATGCGAAGCATAGCGTGTCGATACTGCCTGTAGGTCGTTGAAGTTCTGTATTCCATGCACCATGTCGCCATGAAAATACAGGAATATGGCAAAGGCAAGTGCCAGGACTATCCATACTGCCGTCCATGTTCCGGCTTCCTTGATGGATACAACGTGTGCCTTGCGGTCGATTACCAGCATGTCCAATACCAATATGGCTGCTATGAACACCACAAAGCCAACCAAAAAAAGTAATTCTGTTGTCAACATTTGTTCTATTTGTCTTTCAAATTGTAATATTTTGGGGTGCGAATTTAATCAAAATTACGTTCTTCTCAAAATCTTTTATTGATAGTAACCATATTTTTGATTAAATTTGCATATCAAACAATACTGTCAGAACGAGTGAAAAGATAAAAGATTTTGAGAATCTTCGGGATTTTACATGAAAAGATTTTGAGAATCTTCGGGATTTTGCATGAAAAGATTTTGAGGAAACCATATTTTTGAGTAAATTCGCATCAGTAAAGTCATCAAAACAATAAAGATTATGAGGATATTCAAAAGAAAACTATACGACAAGTTGCTTGAATGGAAAAACAACCGACACGGAAAAACAGCAGTCTTGATAGAGGGTGCCCGACGTGTTGGCAAATCAACCCTGACAAAACAGTTTGCTGAGAACGAATACGAATCGTATGTCATGATTGATTTTTCAATCGTTAGAGAAGACGTATTGGAACTCTTCAATCATATCGACGATCTGGATTACTTCTTCTTGCAACTACAATTCCGACTTGGAGTGTCGCTCAAAGAGCGTAAGTCATTGGTTATTTTTGACGAAGTACAGAAATGCCCGAAAGCCCGACAAGCTATCAAACATCTTGTAGCTGATGGACGATATGACTATATAGAGACAGGTTCACTGATTTCTATCAAAAAGAACGTGAAAGACATACTCATTCCAAGCGAAGAAGAAAAACTATTCCTATACCCTATGGACTACGAGGAATTCAAATGGGCATTAGGCGACAATACTGCTATTCCACAGCTGAGAATGCTCTTTGATAAAAAACTATCATTAGGCGATGCCGTCACCCGAAAGCTAATGAGAGACTTCAGAATATACATGGTTGTCGGAGGAATGCCACAAGCTGTAGACACATATATAGAGACAAACAATCTTATGGAAGTAGATAGAGTGAAACGCAATATCATACAACTCTATGAAGACGACTTCTACAAAATAGACTCTTCAGGCAGACTATCTATGCTTTTCGATGCAATCCCCGCCCAACTCAATAGTAATGCCTCTCGATATCAAGTTGCAAGTGCTATAGGCAACAATACCGATTCTGAAAAAGTACTTCAACTAATATCAGAGCTTCGCGAATCTATGACCATAAACATGGCATATCATGCAAACGACCCTAATGTAGGTATGTCATTGGCTATGGACCTTAACAAATATAAAATGTATATTGGAGATACGGGATTGTTCATAACATTAGCCTTCAAAGACAAGGACTTCACCGAAAACATTATATATCAGAAATTGATGAGCGACAAATTGGACACCAACCTTGGATATGTGTACGAAAATATGGTGGCACAAATGTTGACAGCAACGGGCAACCGACTCTTCTACTATACTTTCCCTACAGAAACGGGAAAGCATAACTACGAGATTGATTTTCTTCTATCACGAGGCAACAAGATTTGCCCAATAGAAGTAAAATCATCGGGATATAAACGACATACATCACTCGATGCTTTCTGCCAAAAGTTTTCAAATAGAATACTGCAACGTTATATCATATACACAAAAGATTTACAAAAAGGCGAACAAACGCTATTCTTACCCGTGTATTTAACCCAATTTCTATAATATAGGTTCATCCGGTATTTGGAGTGATTCAATTATGAACATATAAGTAGCGGAGGTCTCCGGACTCCGCAGTACCAAGTCGAGTACAAATCATCATTACCAAGAATATAGTTTGCAATCATTGATTGCTGAGGTGTCAAAAGTCGAAAAAATAAGAATAGGGCTATTAGTAGGAGGAGGGCGTGTCAAAAGTCAAAGCAGCACGCCCCGAAGGGGCAGAAGCCCATAGCCCAGGGCAACACCCTGGGTAAAAGTATCACAAATACCAATGCGCCCTGCAAGGGCAAAAGCGTTAATTATCAATGCTTTTGCCCTTGCAGGGCGTTTTGCTATTTTCAATCCGTACACCCAAGGCGCTGCCTTGGGCTATGTGCTTTTTGGGCTTTCAGCCCGTCCTCGCTTATAACAACTCAAAATTGTACAATTCAAAATCGCAGGCACAGCCGAGAATAATTCAAAAATCAAAACTCAAAATTCAAAATTGCCGCAGGCAACAATTCAAAACTCAAAATTCAAAATTCGCTTTGCGAAATATTGTCCAGGCAGTAAAAAAGTGTTACAAACAAAAAATTGATTCTGGAGAATTCGTTAGGCGAATTCATTCGTTTTTATAGCGTCCGCAACCATATATTTCATCAATTCAGCCCCCATTGCAATGCAAAAGGGGGCTTTTTAGTATGCAATATTAGTACAAATGCAATGCAACGGAGGCTTAATTGCATAGCAAAAGGACTCCTTCTGCTATACAAAAGGAGTCCTTTTGCGATTGCCGAATTTGCACATTTCAGCGCACACCAGCCTAACTTATTGTGTACAAACATCATAACGCCGCACGCGCAAAACTCACGAATTTCGAGCAAAAGATTTCTTTGTGCGTTCAACTCGCAGTTTTGAGCGATGAAAAATGTAAATATTGTCTACTCTGTCGATGCATTATGCGATATTCGCAGATGTATATTGCAAAAAAAATGCAAGTAGAGTTGTATTTCAGTATTTTTACCTGTTGGCGGAATTAATTTAGTGCATACTTAATTCTGCCAATGGGCTTGTCGTTAATGAAGTTTACGTATTGC
>URDM01000090.1 GCA_900546575.1 uncultured Prevotella sp. | reverse complement strand
CCTTGGTGTGTATGATGCTGATAGATGTGCCCTTCTTGCCTGCACGTCCGGTACGTCCTGAACGGTGGGTGTAGCTCTCGGTGTCGCCCGGCATACCATAGTTGATGACGTGAGTAAGGTCGTCGACGTCCAGACCACGTGCAGCCACGTCGGTAGCAACGAGCAACTGTGTGATATGTTGGCGGAACTTCTGCATGGTTATGTCGCGCTGCTGCTGCGAGAGGTCGCCGTGCAAAGGTTCGGCGTTGTATCCGTCGCGAATGAGTTTGTCGGCTACTTCCTGAGTCTCGGCCTTGGTACGGCAGAAGATAATGCCGTATATGCGTGGATAGAAGTCGACGATGCGCTTCAGGGCAAGATACTTGTCCTTGGCGTTCACCATATAATATATGTGGTTTACGTTCTCCGCACCCTCGTTGCGCGAACCCACTACAATCTCCTTGTGGTCGTGCAGATAGTTGAGAGCGATGCGCTCGATGTCCTTGCTCATAGTAGCCGAGAACAACAGCGTGTTGCGGTCGGCAGGCACGTTGTCAAAAATCTCGTTGATAGAGTCGGAGAAGCCCATGTTGAGCATCTCGTCAGCCTCGTCGAGCACCACGTTGCGCACGTTCTGCACCTTCGCTGCGCCACGGTGCATGAGGTCGATGAGGCGTCCAGGAGTAGCCACTATAATCTGAGCCCCGTGCTTCAGGGCGTGAATCTGGTCGATGATTGATGTGCCGCCATATACGGCAACGATGTTAATGCCCTTGATATACTTGGCAAACGACTTGAGGTCGTCGGCAATCTGTAGGCACAATTCACGCGTGGGCGATATCACTACGGCCTGCGTGTTGCGGTTGGTGGGGTCAGTACGTTCGAGCAACGGAATTCCGAAAGCCGCCGTTTTGCCCGTACCGGTCTGTGCCAGAGCAATGACGTCGTTGCCGTTGCCCAGCAGATAGGGTATCACTTCTTCCTGGACCGGCATGGGGTGCTCGAATCCTAACTCCTCAATGGCGCGGCGAATCTCCTCGCTTACGCCCAATTCTTCAAATGTCTTCAATGTAAAAATCTAAATCTGTATATAATAAATAATGTATATGCTAATTATTCTTCAGCCGCATATTCAGCTGATACAATGCCGCTCCGAATATCATGAGCGAGAAAGCTACGCTCAGCCACACTCTGGTCATGTCGCCACCGTAGAACTCGCGTAGTGTCATCTCGTCGGCTCCGGGATACATGCGATACATAATATACGAAAGGCTGTTGTTGGTGAAGTGCATCACCACGCCCGGCACGATGCTTCGGGTGCGTACGTACATCCATCCGAGCAGCAGTCCCAAGGCGAAAGCGTTGAGCCCCTGCAGCATGTTTCCGTGTACCAGACCGAACAATGCCGCCGATGTGACTATGGCAATCCATCGCTTCTGATGGCCCGTAAGGTCGAGCAGGCGGCGCAGTATGGCTCCACGGAACACCATTTCTTCGGCTATCGGCACCAGCACGCCAATTGCTATGAATCCAAAGTCGTTGTGCATCATGCCTTTGAACATCTGCTTGTATACGTCGGGCAGTTGCAGTCCGGTGGCATCAAGCGCTGCCGTGAGCGGAATGGAGGCTCCAATGGTGAGGCATACCACCCAGAACAGTGTGAACCATGGGCGCGTGTTGAGGTAGATTGAGTTGAGTGGAGCCCAACGACGCCATCCGTACAGCGCTATTGTGATAATGCTGGCTGCGAGAGTCGACACGATGTTCACCATTGGGGTGATGGCTTTAGTCTGAAAACCTATCATTGCTGCCATCATGCAGACATACTGTATGAGCAGGAATGCTGCCAGATACCATGCCGTATCCAATAATGTACGTTTCATAAAATAAGGGTTTTGATGGTTAATACCTATATGCCAGCGTTGCCTCACGGTCGCGCTGAAGCTGGGCTTTCAGCTCGTCTACGCTGCCGAACTTCTGTTCGCCACGCAGTCTTTGGCAGAACTCTATACGGGCATGTTGTCCGTATATATTGGCGTTGAAGTCGATGATGTGCGTCTCTATAGTCTGGCGTGAGCGCTCGAATGTCGGGTTTGTGCCGATGTTGGTCATCGCCTTGAGCCACGGACCGCCGTCTACGCATATTCGCGTAGCGTAAACGCCGTCGTCGGGCAATAGCTGGCAGTCGCATTCGGGGCACAGATTGGCGGTAGGGAAGTCTATCTTGCGTCCTTCGGCATATCCGTGCTCAACCGTTCCTTCAATCTCAAACCTCCGTCCGAGACATGTTGCAGCAGCGCTTACGTCGCCTTCGGCAAGCAGTCGGCGCACGAGCGACGACGATACACGCATTCCCTCCACGTCAATCGGCGTGTTCTGCACCACATTGATGCCCATATCCTTGCCGTATCGCACATAGTCGTCGAAACCCTCGGCACGGTTGTGTCCGAAACGGTTGTCATAACCGATGAGCAGCGTGCCCACGCCCAGTTGACGGTGCAGCACCTCAAGCATGAAGTCGTGAGCCGACAGCGCTGCCATACTTGTGTCGAAGTGGAGCACCTCGATGCGGTCGGCACCCGTAAGGTTGAGCAATCGCAGTTTCTCGTTGAGCGGTGTGATGAGCTGCGGCACATAGTCGGCATGCACCACCTGGCGCGGATGTCGGTCGAAGGTGATGACCATCGACTGCTGTCCGATGCGGTGAGCCATTTCGTTGAGTCGGTTTATGAGGAACTGATGACCCCTATGCACGCCGTCGAAGAAACCTATAGTAGCCGCAAAAGATGCGTTATGTTCCAATGGATTGATGTTGCTGAAATGTTTATGTCCTTAAATCTCGTACAGCCAGCGGTGGCCCGATGTCTCGTGCAGAGTGCTTATGCCAGCCTTCTCGGCAGCGATGCAGTTGGCCTCGCTGTCGTCGATGAATATCGTTTCGGCTGCATTGATGCCTGCAATGGCAAGAGCTTCGTTGAAAATCTCCATGTCTGGCTTTGCCAAGTGCATCTCGTACGATAGAAATATATGTTCGAAATAATCAGAGGCACGCAGTCCGCATGCCGTGAAGAAGTTGTCGCGACAGCGGTCCCAGTGCATTGAGTTGGTGTTCGACAGCAAAAACAGTCGGTAACCCTGCTGTTTCAGACGCGCCAGGCGCAACAGTTTCTCGTGAGGAATACCCGTTAGCAACTGGTTCCACGCCCATACTATGTCCTTGTCGGGCGTGTCGGTATGGGCAATGCGACGCACCTCGTTGCAGAACTCGTCCTCGCCGATGCGTCCAAGCTCGGTTTCGAGGAACAAATCCTCTGTACGGTGTTCCTCAACATACGATGCGAGCACCCCGCATCCTATCTCTCTGAACGCATTGATACAACGTTCGGGATTCAGACCGACGAGCACTCCGCCCAGGTCGAAGATGATGTTCTTTATGTTTTTGTCCATAACTGTGTGCAAAATTACTGCTTTTGCGCTGAACAGCAAAGAAATAGAGCCTTTATCGATAAAAATTCTTGCGTTTTCGCTTGCCATTACATTTTAAATGTGTAACTTTACCCGCAGATTAAACCTGATGATTTTATTTATTTTAATAACATAACTGCTATACCTATGGAATTAAAACAGGCTACTGCCGGAACCATGGAGTCCGGCGACATTATGATTCAGATTGCCCCGAGCGACCGCCCGGGACTTGACATCCAGCTTCAGAGTTCGGTTGCCTTTCAATTTGGCGACCAGATCAAGAACGTGATACACGAGACACTCGAAGGTCTTGGCATCACTCAGGCCGAGGTACACGCCACCGATAAAGGCGCGCTCGACTGCACTATACGCGCTCGCACCACTGCGGCTGCTGTACGAGCAACGGGATGCGATGTGTGGAAAGACTAACCTAAGAAAAGATAGCTATGAGACTAAGAAGAACTATGATGTTCGTGCCTGGCAATAATCCTGGCATGATGCAGGACGCGTATATCTACCGTCCAGACTCCATTATGCTCGACCTTGAGGACTCAGTCACTATGGCCGAGAAAGACGCTGCGCGCCTGTTGGTGCACAACGCATTGAAGACCATCGATTATGGCACCACCGAAATGGTTGTGCGCATCAATCCACTAAATACTCCTTATGGTAAGAAGGACATCGAGGCCGTTGTTAAGGCTGGTGTTCACGTTATACGTATGCCTAAGACCGAGACCGCTGAAGAAGTTGTCGAGGTGGAGCGCGAGATTGAAAAGGTAGAGCGCGAGATTGGTTGCCTCGGCCGCACACAGATTATGGCGGCTATCGAGAGCACACTCGGCGTTGTCAACGCCTACGCCATTGCCACCGCATCAAAGCGCATGATGGGTATCGCTCTTGGTGCTGAGGACTACTGCGCTAATCTTAAGACACAGCGTTCGCCCGAAGGTATGGAGCTGCTTATGGCTCGCCAGACCATCGTTGTGGCTGCACGTGCTGCTGGCATCGATGCTCTTGATACAGTATATAGCAACCTCAACGACATGGAAACATTCCGCAAGGAGGTGGAGCTGATTCATCAGCTTGGATTCGACGGCAAGTCGATTATCAACCCACGTCAGATTGAGATTATTAACGAGGTGTTCACACCTACACAGAAGGCCATCGACAAGGCCCTGGCAGTTATCGCCGCCATTAAGGAGGCAGAACGCAAGGGATCAGGCGTTATCGCCGTTAATGGTAAAATGGTTGACCGCCCGGTTGTTATCCGCGCTCAGCGCGTGATTGACCTCGCCATGGCTTCGGGCGTAATTAAAGAGGAGGACTTGGTATGAGCACACTGAAAGAAAGACAGACCCTCATCGGTCAGATGGCCCAGGCAATGGGCAAGAGTGTATATAACGAAGTTGAGCCGAAGCTCAAGGAGATTGCTCCGCGTATGGAATTGCAGCGCAAGAGCCCCAAACTCGTCACACTCGAGGAGGCAATACGCCGTTCTGGACTGCGCGACGGCATGACTATCTCGTTCCATCATCATTTCCGTGGAGGCGACAAGGTTGTCAATATGGTTGTCGACAAGCTCGCTGCTATGGGCTTCAAGAACCTTCACCTTGCTGCTTCAAGCTTGCAGGACGTTCACGCTCCGCTCATCGACCATATAAAGAATGGTGTAATCACCGAGATTTCTACTTCTGGCCTGCGTGGCGATTTAGCTCGTGATATTTCACATGGCCTTATGGAGCATCCCGTAGTGTTCCGTTCGCATGGTGGACGTGGTGAAGCTATTGCTTCAGGCGAACTCCATATTGACGTAGCATTCCTCGGTGCGTCTTCTTCCGATCCTCTCGGCAACGCCTGCGGATATTCACGTTCGCCCAACGCCAAGAGTATTTGCGGTTCGTTAGGCTATGCATTGCCCGACGCTCACTATGCCGACAAGGTTGTGATTCTTACCGACGACCTCGTTGCTTATCCCAATACACCTAACTCAATATCTGAGCACGACGTTGACTTCGTTGTTGAGGTGGACAGCGTAGGCGACTCTTCCAAGATTGCTTCAGGTGCTATTCGCGATACAAAGAACCCGCGCGACATCCTTCTTGCTAAACAGGCGGCCAAGGTTATTGTCAATAGTGGATACTTCAAGGAGGGCTTCTCTATCCAGACCGGTTCGGGTGGTGCTTCGTTGGCAGCTGTCAAGTACATCCGCCAGAGCATGATTGACCAGGGCATCAAGGCTTCGTTCGCACTCGGTGGAATCACAGCCCACATGGTTAAGATGCACGAGGAAGGACTCATCGAGCGCCTCATCGACGTTCAGTCGTTCGATAAGGTTGCTGCAGAGTCATTGAAGAACGACCCGACACACAAGGAGGTTGCCTCATACGAGTATGCAAGTATGCACGAGGAAGGCTCGGCTACCCACTGTCTCGACATCGTTATCCTCTCGGCTCTTGAAGTTGACGTTCACTTCAACGTTAACGTGCTCGTAGGAAGCGACGGTATTATACGCGGAGCGGTAGGCGGTCATCCTGACACAGCAGAAGATTCAGCGCTCAGCATCATCGTTTGTCCTATGCTTCGCGGTCGTATTCCGTGCATCGTCGATGAGGTTACGACACTCATCACACCGGGTCGTACAGTAGACGTAGTCGTTACAGAGTATGGCATTGCTGTCAATCCGTTGCGTCCCGACATCGCCGAGCGAATGCGTCAGGCAGGCTTGCCTCTCGTTACACTTGAAGAGCTCCGCGACCGTGCCCTCTCTATCATCGGCACACCGGCTCCGTTGCCGTTCGGCGATAAGGTTGTAGGCGTAGTTCTCAACCGCGACGGTTCGGTACAGGACGTAATCAAGAACATCGAAGAGTAAAGGTAAAGTGATATATTTAAGTTAAACTCAGAGAGTTTGGAGTTGAAAGCCATAGCAGGCTTATTGATTCCAAACTCTCTTTTTTTATTGTGAATGACGGAATAATTCCTGAAAATGACACCCAAAAACTCGGAATAATTCCTGAAAACAGCATGTAAAAACACGGAATAATTCCTGAAAAGCCTTGTTTTGCTTGCTTTTTATTGTTATCTTTGCAACTGTAACATACAGAATATCAATAAGTAAAAGGAATTAATATATGCTATATAGAAAGTTTGCAAGACGTTTGGAGGAATTCCTCAATAATGAACCTCATAAAATTCTGCTTGTCAATGGTGCAAGACAGATAGGAAAGTCGTATATCATCAGATATGTCGGAAAGCAGCTGTTCAAGAATTTCGTTGAGATAAATCTGAAGGCAGACAAGGAAGGTATGGGCATATTCCAATCGGTGAGAAGTGTCGACGACTTCTATCTACAGCTGGGCGCCATTGCTGGCGACAAGCTCGGCAACAAGCAAGATACTATTGTTTTCCTTGACGAGATACAGAGCTATCCTCACTTGATGACCATGTTGAAATTTCTGAACGAAGAAGGCAGATATCGCTACATTGCGAGTGGTTCGGAACTTGGCGTAGCTCTTGCACAGACTCCATCCGTACCTATAGGCAGTATAGCTATAGAGCAGATGTATCCTTTGGATTTTGAAGAGTTCCTACTTGCTATGGGATGTGGTCAGAATACAATTGATGGAGTAAGGCGAAGCTTTGAGGATCGACAGTCGCTCAATGATTCCATGCACAACTATATGCTTCAACAGTTCAAACTATATCTGTTGGTGGGAGGTATGCCCGATGCAATAAACAAGTTTTTGGAAAACCGTAACATAACGCAAGTGCGCAACATCCAACGCGACATCCATACTCTATATAGAATAGACGCTTCGCAGTATGACGAGGAGAAGAAACTTGTGATACGCAATATTTACGACCTTATACCTTCCAATATGGAGAACAAGAAGAAGCGTATCATAGTAAAGAACATAGAGGGAAAATCCGGACACAAGCAGTATAGCGACTATGCCGAGGAGTTTGAGTATCTCACCAACTCTGGTGTAGTATTGCAGGTCCGTGCAATAAGCAATCCTAAGTTCCCGTTGTTGGAGTCGGAAAGCAAGAATCTTCTGAAACTCTATCTTAGTGATGTAGGATTGCTCACCAATCTTCTTTATGGCACCAATGTCAATGCTGTACTTGGTGATGTGCTTAGTATAAACCTTGGGTCGGTGTATGAGTCGGTAGTGGCGCAGGAACTTCATGCCCATGGCTTCCAACTGCATTATTACGACAACAAGCAGCGTGGCGAGGTCGATTTCCTTATCGACGACTATGATAGTCTTACGGTGTTGCCTATAGAAGTTAAATCGGGCAAGGACTATAAGGTGCATAGCGCTCTCGACCGTTTTATAGCCACTCCCGACTATCACATCTGTCGTGCAGTCGTTTTAAGCAATGAACAGAAGGTGTATGATGATAAAGGTATAACATATATGCCCGTTTATTACGTGATGTTCTTTAAGAATCTGTCTGTTGCAGATGGTGACTGCATAATCCCGGAAATCCCGACAGTGCCAGAGTAGTTTACTGCTGTTCATTCCTAACAAAGATAACGTATATAACATATATAACATATATCCTTCTTAAAACCGCTAACATATGAAGCATCCAGTAAAAAACTTCGTATCAAAGCATGATACGATTATTTCAAGCCATGATACGATTATTTCAAGCCATGATACGATCGTTTCAAGACACAATCAAGAACGCACATAAAATCTACGTGTGATGTAGTGTATTTCTTTTCCCCCGTTCTTTATATCTATACGTAAGCATATCCGCGATACTAATGACCGATTTGGGTTAAATCATTGATCTCTGTATTCACATAGTCAATAAAGCTAAGATACTTGCTGTCGCCCTCTATCAAAGCATAGGCATTCACAAACTGCACCAACAGGCGGTAAGCCTCATCGCTTGCCTTGCGTGATGCTTTTAATGCACCAACAGCTTTTGCCATACGCTCGTCTGTGCGTGTTGCTGTCAATGTGCGTACTTTTTCGTTGGCTGCTTTCAAAGCTGTAACGAATGCACCAAGTGAAAGTGTTTGAACCTCGCTTGAATATTTCTTCTCCAAGTCATCGATAAAATTCATCAACAATCCCGTTTCCTTGTCGAGTTGCATCTTTGGGTCGATGGCATAGTTCTTGATGTGTTGCGTCAGTACCTTTGCTGCTTTTGCCATATTCTCCACTGGCAGATTCTTGAAACCATTAACAGCCTTTTTGTAACCGCTGTAAAGTCCGTCATGCTCAGCATCGGCTGTAGCGATGTCATCTGTCAGCATACTTTATGCGAGATTTTCAAGTCCTCATCCTCTTGCTCTATGGCAGCCTTTAGCGAGACGATCTGTGCGCTGAGCTTACTCTTTACATTCGCATCGGCCTCAGCACGTGCCAACACGTTTGAAATGAACAGAAAATGTGCGCCGTTGTTTAGACGCTCCAAGCTAAGAGTTCCAATTTCGCTCATAGTTTGATAATAGTTTTAAGATGAATACTGTGGAAACTCTGTTGCGTTAAATAGATTGTTTCTGCCGTCTTCCGATAATGAATTTTACAATCTTCATACCACAAACCTTTACCGACACATTTCATGCCATCGTTGACACGGTTTCTTGTATCATGCACTATGGATTTGACATATTGTCTGATGTTTTCGGTCATTATAATGGCATAATTAGGCTAAAATTTCAGTTTTTACGAAACCGATAACAAATAATGTCTTTATTCTTATTGATTTTTAGTAACTTTGCAGCGCAATCGCAATAAATGCGTTTGCAAACATAATTGTGAAGTCTTGAAATATGATAATCTTTGGATTTAAATATTCAACGGGGTTGTTGGAAACCCTTATGCTGAGGGATTATTCCACTCGGTAAGTACCTTAAATAGTTATATGAAAGACTGTTTCAATAGGATAGGATGTAAATCATCTATAAAAGAAAGGTACATCCAACTAATAAGCCTTGCTGGGCATTGGAGGATTAGATGTAAATCATATATAAAAGAAAGGTACATCCAACAAAGTCGGGCATGAACTTCTGGCTTACGAGGATGTAAATCATCTGAAAAAGAAAGGTATATCCAACATAGAGTATGATTGACCGTTTCGTCCTCGTGATGTAAATCATCTAAAAACGAAAGCTACATTCAACTATTGTTGTTAACAATGAAAAGGACTTTTTGACTATAAAGCAGAACTTTATCATTCGTCAATTGATTCTAAATAAACATGTCTAAAATTACAAGAAAAATAGAGATTATTCCTGATATAGAAGGATTAACTCATGACGAGTCAAATAAAAAATGCTATGGTACATTTTATCAATACTCTGTTAATTCTAACGTAATCGTTTGAAAATGAGGGAGTTAATTAACGTAATATAACTAATAAAATT
>URDM01000089.1 GCA_900546575.1 uncultured Prevotella sp. | reverse complement strand
AGTTACTAAAAATCAGCGATATATACAACCTTTTACTCATATTTATCAACTTAAATTAATTCCGCCAACGGGTTTGTATTATTAAGTTTTTTATTTCAAATATTGAGATTTAATTCCAATTATTGAGTTTTTATTCGTTTGCAAACCATATTACAAATATCGTGCCATTACCATTGGATTCACTTGTTTGCGCATTTTGGCAGTTGCCGAATTTCGGTTTCAACGACTATTAATGGAGTTTTCATTCAATATTAAATAAGTATTTATTTTTATAATGTGAAAAAACTTCATTCTGACAATCTGAATAGAAATAAAAATTATTACCTTTGCAATAATAACAACATCAGACAGAATAAAACACAAATAAAACACACACAGAATATGCCTGCCAAACCACTTATAAGCTTCATCGTGTACAATCACGACACCAAACCTGCCTCACTAAGCGAATGCCTTGACAGCATAGCGCAGCTGTCGCTGGCAGCAGCTGACAGGGAGATAATTGTTGTAGACGACGCAGAGACAGCCGACTCTCTGAACATGCTGATAGGCAAGGAAGACGAGATAATGTACATTCACCAGCGGCACATAGGCGTGTCGGCAGCATGCACATTGGGGCTGAGGATGAGCACAGCACGCTACATACAATTCGTCAGCGGAAACGACCGCTTGCTACGTGCGCCATACGAGCATTGCCTGGACATAGCACGCTACCATAACCCCGACGTGGTGTTCTACAAGCATACCGACAATCCCAACGACGCCACGACGCCATTCACTTATGAAGGACCGATGCTGGGTAGCACATACATGAAGGTCAACACCATTCAGGCGGCAAAGATAGGCTACTTGTTTGAAAAGAACATGATTGTGTCGGATGAATTCAACGAGAGAATAGCCGACAAGAACGAGTTTCTGACCAAGCTGCTGCTGCGCTCTGAACGCTTCTACTATACCGACGCTTACGCTTATCTGGCAAATCAACAGACAGCACAATCGGCCGCCGATAGTTCCGCCCACGCCAACCGGCTCGCAGAGACAGAAAAGACACTCGTGAACATGCTGAAACTCGTGGTGCCCGAAACAGACCGCCCAGCCTTGAGCCGTCGAATAGCCCAACTGACTATGGACTATTTGTGTGACGTAATACGCACAACGCACGACAAGAAGACGCTCGTCAAGACAATGGAACGCCTGGCAAGAAAAGGACTGTATCCCCTACCCGACCGCAACTACACAAAGAAGTACACTTACTTCAGAAAGATGATTGGCAACCCCATAACGCGAAACCTGCTCTTCTACCTTATAAAATAACGACTTATACTTACAACAACCGATTCAGAAAAGAACAATATATAATTATGAACAGCAAGAAAATACTCATACTATTGGCTCTCGCCCTCACAACATCGGGACTGAGCGCTCAAAACCGCAAGGCAAAACGTTCAAAGGCAAAAGTAACGGCGGTAAAACCAAAGCAGGAAACCAGTCTGCCTGCCATGAGTCCGACAGCCAGAGCCTTGTTTGACGATATGCTGGCAAGCACCCAGAAGGTGTTTGTAATTGACAGTACAGTTGTAGACATCGACAATGTGCTGGCTGAAATTCCTCTGCCTGCAACTTATGGAAGATTCGTAAAATACAACTCTTTCTTCAACGCAGACAAAGCCAACGACTCGTACGTGTTTGTCAACGGATTCGGCAACCGCTGCTACTACACAGAGATGGGCAACGACAGTATAGCCCGTCTCTACACACGCGACATGGTGGGCAGCCAATGGGGCGAGCCACAGCCGGTAGAGTCGGTTAACGGCAAATTCAAGGACATTAGTTTCCCATTTATGTCAAGTGACGGACAGACGCTTTACTTTGCCGGTGTGTCTGACGAAGAGGGACTGGGCAAACGCGACATCTACATGACAAAGATAGAGGCTGGCGAGGGAAAATTCCTCAACGCCGAGAATATCGGTCTGCCGTTCAACTCGTCTTCAGACGATTTTGCCTACATTGTTGCCGATGCTGACAAGTTGGCATGGTTTGCTTCAACCCGAAACCAGCCCGAAGGAAAGGTATGCGTCTACACATTCGTCCCCACCGACACCCGACAGAATTACGACGCACTCACCATAGAAGAGAAAAAACTTCACAGTCTGGCTTGTCTGAATCGCATCAGCGAGACATGGCCTACGCCCGAGATGCGTGAGAAAGCCATGCAGCAGCTCAAGCGCCTGAAAATGGAGAACAGCCAGATGCAAGCTAAGGCTGATGCCATAAACTTCGTAGTAAACGACAAGGTTACTTACACAAGTGTCAACCAATTCAAATCGGAGGAAACACGTAAGGCTTACATCGCAACAATAAAGATGCAAAGCGAGCTTACCGCAAAAATGACCAAACTTGCTGCCATGCGTACCGAATACCATACAGCAGCTGCTGGCAACAAGGCGCAGATAGGACAGCAAATACAGCAACTGGAACAGCAGACAAACCTGCTGCGACAGGAACTCAAAAAGACGTTGGGGGAACTGCGACAGAAGGAGTGTAAGTTGTAATTTCAAAAATCAATTATGGAGAAGAAGTATTTTGCTGCTTCGGAGCTGATAATCAACGGCGACGGCAGCGTATTCCATTTGCACCTGAAACCGGAACATCTGGCAGACAAGGTGATATTGGTAGGCGACCCTGGACGTGTGGCTCTTGTGGCATCGCATCTGAGCGACATAGAGTGTGAGGTAGAGAGCCGCGAATTCCGCACCGTGACAGGACAGTATGAGGGCAAGCGCATCACGGTGGTGTCTACCGGCATAGGGTGCGACAACATCGACATAGTGATGAACGAGCTTGATGCTCTTGCCAACATCGACTTCAACACACGCATGGAGAAGAATCAGACACGTAACCTTGATATAGTTAGAATAGGCACTTGCGGCGGACTGCAACTCAACACTCCAGAAGGCACATTCGTATGCTCAGAATATTCGGTGGGATTCGACGGATTGCTCAACTTCTACGCCGGACGTAATGCCGTGTGCGACCTACAGATGGAACGCGCACTCATCAACCATCTCGGATGGACGGGCAATATGTGCCAGCCATATCCTTATGTAATCAAGGCGGACGAGACTCTCGTGGAGCGCATAGCAGAAGGAATGGTGAGGGGCATCACGGTGGCGTGCGGCGGATTCTTCGGCCCGCAGGGACGCCAACTGCGCATTCCGCTTGCCGACCCTAATCAGAACGAGAAGATAGAAAGCTTCGAATACAACGGATTGCACATAACCAATTTCGAAATGGAAAGTTCGGCGCTTGCAGGGCTTGCACGACTGATGGGACATCACGCCACAACCGTTTGCATGGTGATTGCCAACCGAAGGGCTGGACGTGCCGACACAGCATACAAGAATCATATCGACGACCTGATAAAACTGGTGCTCGAAAGATTGTAATACAACCCATAATAGATGGATTTTAATGAAATAATAAGCCATAACCTCTCGCTGCCCGCTGCGCAGATTGCTGCTGACGTAAACAAGGCGTTGGAGAAGCACAGCTCTGTAGTGGTGACTGCGCCTCCAGGTGCAGGCAAGTCGACGTTGCTGCCGCTTACCATAATGGCAGGACTGAACAATGGTGCAGAAGGACCTGACAGAGCAGGCAAGGTGCTGATGCTCGAACCACGCCGACTCGCCGCCAGACAGATAGCCGAACGAATGGCTCAGATGATAGGCGAACCCGTTGGACAAACCGTGGGCTATAGGGTAAGATTCGAGAGCAAGGTGTCGAGCCAGACAAGGATTGAGGTGCTGACCGAAGGCATTCTGACACGAATGCTGGTGGACGACGCTACGCTTGAGGGTGTGGACGTAGTAATATTCGACGAGTTTCACGAACGCAGCATTAACTCCGACCTGGCGCTGGCCCTGACACGCCAAGCGCAGGAGATAATCAGACCCGACATAAAGATAGTAATAATGTCGGCAACTATCGACGCTTCGTCTATATGCAACGAACTGAAGGCTCCGCTCATTGAGAGTGAGGGCCGTATGTTTGATGTTGACATAACTAATGCCGAGACCGATGCCGACCGATGGGAAATGCCGCAAAGAGCTGCGGCTGCAACGGTAGAGGCGCACAACAGACACAAGGGCGACATACTGGTATTCCTACCAGGGCAGGGCGAGATAGAACGCTGCCAGCAACTGCTCGGCACTTCGCTACACCCCACAAGGGTGCTGCCGCTATATGGCAATCTGCCACCCGAACAGCAACGCTTGGCAATAGCTCCGTCAAGGGAGGGCGAGCGCAAAGTTGTGCTGGCTACGCCAATTGCAGAAACATCAATTACGATAGAAGGTGTGAGAGTGGTGGTTGACTCCGGACTGTGCCGACAGATGGTGTTCGACGCACGCACGGGACTGAGCCATCTTGAAACGGTACGCATCAGCATGGACATGGCTACACAGCGCAGCGGACGTGCCGGACGTGTTGCCGAGGGCGTGTGCTACAGACTATGGACTAAAGCTTCAGAACACTTTATGGCAGAACAGCGAAAGCCCGAGATAGAGGAAGCCGACCTTGCACCTATGCTACTGGACATTGCAGCATTTGGCGATAACGACATAAAGGCTCTGCCATGGCTCACGATGCCACCCCAGGGCAACATCGTCAAGGCACACAACCTGCTACTCACACTTGGAGCCATAGACGAAAAGGGCTGCATAACTACGCTCGGCAAACGCATGGCTGCCCTACCCTGCCATCCACGTATTGCAAGAATGATTCTGCAAGCTGCCGACCAACTGCTCAAGGGCGTGGCGTGCGATATAGCTGCCATACTTGAGGAGAAAGACCCTATGGGCGAAACAGCTGGGACTGACTTGGCATTGAGAATTACCGCTCTACGCCAGGCTCACAGAAACAAGCAGACAGGCAGATGGCAGCGCATAGCTCAGATTGCTGCCGAATACAGACGAATGGCTCATGTAGCAGAAAACAACAACGACGTAGCACCTACTGACGTTGGAATGCTGGTGGCTTATGCCTACCCCGAGCGAATAGCCATGAGCACTAACAACATTGGCGGCTACAGACTGGCAAGCGGCGCTAACGTGACGCTTGAACAGAACGACTCGCAATCGGCACACGAGTGGCTGGCAATAGCCTCGCTCAACAATGCCTCGACCTCTGCCGGACGCGTGTTCCTGGCGGCTCCGCTCAATCCCGACGACCTTGACGACTCAATAATCAGGCAACGAGACAACGTGGCGTGGGACAGCAAACAAGGGTGTGTACTGATGCAGACGGAAAGAAGAATAGGCAAACTGACCGTAAGTTCCAAGCCAATACATAATGCCGACAACGAAGAAGTCATTAATATAATATGTGAGGCTGCGAAAAAAGACGGACTGAGCATGTTTGCATGGAGCGAGACTGACGTGACGCGTCTGCAAAACCGTGTGGCGCAAGTGGCAGCATGGCACCCCGAACTGCACATTCCCGACATCTCAACCTGCCACATGATAGCCAATGCCAAGGATTGGCTGCCGCTGTATATTGACGAGGGAGGACACATAAAGTCGACTACTGCCGAACTGAAGAAACTGAACCTCGCCGAAATCCTATGGAACACGATTCCATACGAGACGCAACTGGAAATAGACCGCATCGCGCCTACTCACATAGCCGTGCCGACAGGATCGCACATTCGCATAGACTACCGACAGGGAGCCGAAGCCCCCGTGCTTAGCGTACGTCTACAGGAATGCTTCGGAATGGAACGCACGCCATGCGTAGACGACGGAAAGCAACCGCTGCTTATGGAACTGCTGTCGCCCGGATTCAAACCTGTACAGCTGACGCAAGACCTCGAAAGCTTCTGGCAAACGACATACTTTGAAGTGCGCAAGGAACTGCGACGCAGATACCCCAAACACTACTGGCCAGAAAACCCGTTGGAGGCAGAAGCCGTAAGGGGCGTGAAGAAGTTTTGAATTTTGAATATTTTCGCATCCTAACAATTTAACATTTATCATTTAACACTTAACATAAAAAATAAGAATAATGGCAAGCAAAAGTTTACTGATTAAGGACACAACAGTCGACGAGCGTATGGAAATAGTAAAAGTAGCACTTGGCGGCTTCGGCGACGCCGAATGTGAAGGCATCGATATGGACGACCTGTACGACGACTACATCTTCGGACGCAAGGAACTGGCAGAGATAAACAGAGAGTTCAGCGCACAGAATGCCGGTACCGTAAGAACCGACAAGGCTGACCAGCCATCCGGTTGCGGAATGGGCAGATAAACACCCTCAGAGCAAATAGAATAAACAGACGGAACAATCTGATGTTACTTTCAGATAAAGCAATCTGATGTTACTCAAATCAAATTAACTTATAAAACAACAGCTATGAACAAGCTTGTACTAACCACACTCCTGACCGCCTACGGCTTTGCCGCACAAGCGCAAGACAATCCGCTATGGATGCGTCACCCGGCAATCTCGCCCGACGGCAAGACTATCGCCTTCTCTTACCGTGGCGACATCTTCACCGTGTCGTCAAACGGAGGCACAGCCAAACAAATCACGTCAAACGCTGCATTCGACTCGTATCCTGTATGGAGTCCCGACGGCAAGAACATCGCTTTCGCGTCGAGCCGCGAAGGTAGCATTGACGTGTGGGTGATGAGCGCCGACGGAGGCATTCCACGTCGTGTGACAACCCACAGCGGCAACGAATATCCGCTGCGCTGGAAGGACAACTCAACCATCCTGTTCAAGACCTCGATGATGCCTACTACAAAGTCTATAATCTTTGCAGGATCATTCCCGCAGATCTACTCAGTAGGAATGGACGGAGGACGCCCCAAGCTGTACTCTGAGGTAACAATGGACGCGCTCGACATCAACGCCTCGGGCGACGTGCTCTATATGGACCGCAAGGGATATGAGGACGAATGGCGCAAGCACCACCGCTCGCCCATCACTCGCGACATCTGGCTCAAAAGCGGAGAGAAGTTCAAGAAACTTACCACATTCGACGGCGAAGACCGCGACCCTGTATGGGCTGCCGACGGCAAGTCGTTCTACTATCTGAGCGAACAGAACGGTACGCTCAACATCTACCGTCGCACTCTCGACGGCAAGGAGACTCGCATCACCAACCACGAGAAGAACCCTGTACGCTTCCTCTCGGTCGCCGCTGACGGCACCCTGTGCTATGGCTACGACGGCGAAATCTACACGGTACGCGAGGGAGCACAGCCGCAGAAGACTGCCATAAAGATTGTGGCAGATAACGAGGGCAAGGAACTGATACGACAGATTAAGAACTCAGGTGCCTATAATATCAAGCTGTCGCCAAATGGCAAGGAAATCGGATTCGTATTGCATGGCGACGTGTACGTCACTTCGATAGAATACCGCACTACAAAGCAGATTACAAACACTCCTGAACAGGAGCGCGACATCGACTTTGCGCCCGACGGACGCACCATCATCTACGACTCGGAGCGCAACGGACTGTGGCAAATCTACGCTACAACCATCAAGAACAAGGACGAGAAGCAGTTTGCTTACGCTACCGAACTCGTAGAGGAACGTCTGACACAATCCGACCAGACTTCATTCCATCCGAAATTCAGCCCTAACGGCAAGCAGATCGCTTTCTGGGAAAACCGTGGCACTCTGCGCGTGATGGACGCCAAGGGTAAGAACGTGAAGACTGTTATGGACGGCAAGTTCGTCTATTCGTACAGCGACGGCGACATCGACTACTCATGGAGTCCCGACAGCAAGTGGCTGCTCTCCTCGTACATCGGCGTGGGAGGTTGGAACAATTCGGACATTGCCCTGGTAAATGCTTCGGGCAACGGCGAAATACACAACCTCACCGAAAGCGGATATAATGAGGGCGACGCCAAGTGGGTGCTCGGAGGCAAGGCCATGCTGTTCAGCAGCGACCGTGCTGGATACCGCAGCCACGGCAGCTGGGGAGCTGAGTCGGACGCTTACCTGATGTTCTTCGACCTTGAGGCTTACGAGCGCTTCCGCATGAACAAGGAGGAGCGTGCCCTGGCTAAGGAGAACATGACTAATAAGGAGAAGAAGCAGGAGGAAAAGAAGGAAGAGAAGGAGAAGAAGAATCTTGAGAAGCCGAAAGCACAGGAGACTGAGGCTCTGAAGTTCGACCTTGAAAACTGCCGCGACCGCATCGTGCGCCTTACGGTCAACTCCTCGTTCCTCGGCGACGCTTTGCTCGACAAGGATGGCGAGAACATCTACTATAAGGCTTCGTTTGAGGGTGGTGCCGACCTGTGGCGCCGCAACCTTATTACAGGCCATACTGAACTGCTGATGAAGAACCTCGGAGGTGGCGAGATGGTGTTCGACAAGACTTACCAGAACATCTATCTGGCTGGCGACGGCGGCATCAAGAAGGTCACGCCATCAAGCAGAGCCGTCAAGAATATCGACTTCGAAGCTCCGTTCAACTATCAGCCCTACAAGGAGCGCGCCTACATGTTCGACCACGTTTGGCGACAGGTGAAGGACAAGTTCTACGACAAGAACCTGCATGGCGTAGACTGGGAAGGCTACCGCAAGACTTACGAGCGCTTCCTGCCCTACATCAACAACAACAGCGATTTCCAGGAGATGCTGAGCGAGATGCTGGGCGAACTGAACGCATCGCATACAGGCGCAAGATACAACGGACTGTGGGCTTCGATGCAGACAGCAAACCTCGGACTTTTCTTCGACGACAACTACACAGGCGACGGACTGAAGATTGAGGAGATTGTGAAGGGCAGCGAGATTGCCAGCAAGCAGACCGACGTAAAGGCTGGCTGCATCATCGAGAAAATCGACGGTACAGAAATCAAAGCCGGTATGGACTACTTCCCGTTGCTCGACGGAAAGATTGGCAAACCAATCCGACTGACCGTTCGCGCCAAGGGAGGCCGCACTTTCGACATTACTACAAAGGGAATGTCAATGGCCAAGGTGAACGAACTGCTCTACAAGCGTTGGGTTGAGCGCAACCGTCAGCTGGTAGACAGTCTGTCGGGTGGCCGACTCGCCTATGTACACGTAAAGGCTATGAACAGCGAGAGCTTCCGTACAGTCTATCGTGAACTGCTGAGCGACAAGAACCGTAACCGCGAGGCGGTAATCGTCGACGAACGTCACAACGGAGGCGGATGGCTGCACGACGACCTGTGTACGCTGCTCAACGGCAAGGAATATCAGAAGTTCATGCCACGTGGACAATACATCGGCCGCGACCCGTTCAACAAGTGGGTGAAACCTTCGTGCGTGCTCATCTGCGAGGACGACTACAGCAACGGACATGGATTCCCATTGGTCTACAAGACTCTCGGCATAGGCAAACTCATTGGCGCTCCTGTTGCAGGAACTATGACGGCCGTATGGTGGGAGACTATGATTGACCGATCAATTGTATTTGGCATTCCTCAGGTGGGATGTATGAGTCTTGACGGAACATACGCCGAGAACACACAGCTCAACCCGGACATAACAGTCTACAACACTCCGGAGGACTTCATCAACGGCAACGACCGACAGCTGAAGGCTGCTGTGGATGAAATGCTGAAGCAGATTGACGAAAAGAAATAAAATATGAGGGGTCAAAACTCTAAGCAGCACGCCCCGAAGGGGCAGAAGCACATAGCCCAGGGCACCACCCTGAGGTAAAAAGCCACCAAAAACAATGCGCCCTGTAAGGGCAAAAGCGTTAATTATCAATGCTTTTGCCCTTGCAGGGCGTTTTGTTATTTTCAATTCGTACAGAGGGCGTGTCAAAACTCTCTTATTCTAAAAAAATCACAAAGCCCTGACTTTCACAAGCCAGGGCTTTGCTATGTCT
>URDM01000088.1 GCA_900546575.1 uncultured Prevotella sp. | reverse complement strand
GTGCCACCAGGAATCGAACCGGGGACACAAGGATTTTCAGTCCTTTGCTCTACCAACTGAGCTATGGCACCAACTGTGTTTTATTTAGCGAGTGCAAAGGTACAAATAATATTTGAATTGACAAAACGAAATTCGATTTTTTTTGCTTTTAAAAGCCAAAATCGTTGAATATGTTGTGTTTAATGTTTTGACACACTCTCTGTATGGATTGAAAATAGCAAAACGCCCTGCAAGGGCAAAAGCGTTAATTATCAATGCTTTTGCCCTTACAGGGCGTTTTGTTATTGGTGGCTTGTTCCCTCAGGGCGCTGCCCTGGGCTATGTGCTTCTGCCCCGTTGGGGCGTACTGGTGATGACTGTTTTCTTATCTACTTTCAACTTAGCATTACTTGCTCAGCGGGTTCCATCCCTGCGCTTTCAGTTTAAACTCCTGATTGTCGCGTGTCACGAGCATTTGTCCGAGTTCTGGGCGGGTGATATGTCCAATCATCTTCACGCCATCCATCTGCTGAATCTTTTCGTGGTCGCCGATAGGTACGGTGAAGAGCAGTTCGTAGTCTTCGCCGCCGTTCAGGGCACAAGTAGTGACATTCATGTTCATTTCTTCAGCCATGACAGCAGTCTGGTAGTCGATAGGAATGTTCTTTTCGTAGATGCGGCAACCGCAGTTCGACTGTTTGCAGATGTGCATCAGTTCGCTCGACAGTCCGTCGCTGATGTCCATCATGGCAGTAGGGTGGATGTTGAGTTCGCGGAAGCGTGCAATGATGTCGCCACGAGCTTCTGTCTGCAACTGGCGTTGCAGCAGATACTCTTTGCCTGCAAAGTCGGGCTGGAAGTCGCGCAACTCTTCCAGGGCACGCTTGTCGTTCTTCTTGCGAGCCTCGTCCACCTGCTGATAGTAGACGCTCTTTTCGCGTTCGAGCAGCTGCAGACCCATATAGGCAGCACCGAGGTCGCCCGTCACGCAGATAAGGTCGGTATCCTTGGCACCGTTGCGATATACAATGTCCTCCTTGCGAGCCTCGCCTATACAAGTGATGCTGATAGCCAGACCAGTGTAAGATGATGTGGTGTCGCCACCAACGATGTCAACACCCCATTTCTCGCAAGCCATACGCAGACCGCTGTAGAACTGCTCCATGTCCTCCACCTTGAATCGCTTGCTCAGCGCCAAGCTTACAGTGAGCTGTCGCGGAGTGCCGTTCATGGCGAATATGTCGCTGATGTTGACCATAGCCGACTTGTATCCGAGGTGCTGCATGTCGATGTAAGTGAGGTCGAAGTGTACACCCTCCATAAGCATATCGGTAGTTACGAGCACTTCAGAGTCGGGATAGTGCAGTACGGCGCAGTCGTCGCCCACGCCTTTGATAGTAGATTCGTTCTTTGTCTTTATGTTATCGGTGAGATGATGGATCAGTCCGAACTCACCGAGTTTTGAAATGTCTGTCATATATATTATATAATGTGTGATTTATGCTCTGCGTATCATCTCGCGCATTATTTCGGTCATGAGCGGCTGTGCGGCATTGGCAGCCACCTGCACTTCCTCGTGCGACACCTCAACAGGCGTATCTTCCAGTCCGAGGTCGGTTATTACGGATATGCCGAATGTGCGTATGCCACAATGGTGAGCCACTATGACCTCAGGCACGGTGCTCATACCCACAGCGTCGCCACCCATGCGGTGATACATACGATATTCGGCAGGAGTCTCGAATGTTGGACCCTGTACGCCTACGTACACGCCATGCACCACACGAATGCCCTTCTCGCGGGCTATATTGTCAGCCTCGTTGATGAGAGCGTGGTCGTATGTCTCGTGCATGTCAGGGAAACGCGGACCCGTAGGGAAGTTCTTTCCGCGCAACGGATGTTCGGGGAAGAGGTTGATATGGTCGGTTATGATCATCAGGTCGCCAATCTTGAACTCCGGGTTCATACCTCCCGACGCATTGCTTACAAAGAGGGTCTTGATGCCAAGTTCGTACATTACGCGTATGGGGAAGGTCACCTCCTTCATCGAGTAGCCCTCGTAGTAGTGGAAGCGTCCTTCCATAGCCATGATGTCCTTGCCGCCAAGTTTGCCGAAAATAAGTTTTCCTGCATGTCCTTCAACCGTCGACACGGGGAAGTTAGGTATGTCCTTATATGAAAATTCGTAGCTGTCGGTTATTTCCGTGGCGAGTTGTCCGAGCCCCGTACCGAGGATGATGGCTGTTTCAGGACTTGTGGTCATCCTTTTTTTTAGCCAAGATGCTGTTTCTTGAATTTTTTCGTACATAGCTTATGATTTTATTGTTAAACTCATCTTCGCCGTCCTGCATGAATTTTATTCTGATGGGTAGGGCGTAGATGTTCTTCTTCACGTCGTCGGGGATGTCGCCCGTATGCGTCAGTCGTGTTGCGTCCTTCTCGGTTGTTATAATCATTTTGGGCGAAGGCATTGAGTCGAATGTCTGGCATACGCGCTCTATGTCGGCATCGGTAAACTGATGGTGGTCGCCGAAGGTCACGGGTGTGATGTTCTTCGACACGGGTTGCAGGTCTACAATCATCTGTTGGGGCGATGCGATGCCCGTGAGCAGCAGTATGTTGATGTCCTTCGGCAGCGAGCTGATAGGCTTGCGCTCACCCTCGAAAACGGGTTTCAGCGTTTCGTATTGCAGCGTGGTGAAGTAAAGTTCCTGATATGGGTACAGGTTCATGGCACGTTTCAGTACACGATACTCCATCGGCTTCAGGTCTTTCGGACATTTCGTCACTATTACTATGTCGGCTCTCGACTTGCCCTCCTGCGGTTCGCGCATGCGTCCGGCAGGCAACAGCTTGTCGTAGATTATGAGTCGGTGGTAGTCGACGAGCAGAATGTTTATGCCCGGCTTCACATATCGGTGCTGATAGGCATCGTCAAGCAGTATCACGTCGATGTCCTTGGTCTCGTCGTCGTGCGTAAGGCGGTCGATGCCGTTGCGGCGGTTGCGGTCTACAGCCACGTATATGTCGTCAAACTTACGTCGCATCTGATAGGGTTCGTCGCCTATCTCGGGCATAGTAGTATCCTTATGGGCAAGCACATAACCGTGGCTCTTGCGCTTGTATCCGCGCGAGAGCACTCCGATCTTCAACTTGTCGTGCAACAGGTTTATGAGATATTCCACGTGAGGGGTCTTGCCCGAACCTCCCACGGTGATGTTGCCCACCGATATGATGGGTATGTCGTAGCTTTGGCTTTTGAGCATTCCGATGTCAAACATCCAGTTGCGTATTCGCACACCGATGCCGTACAGCCAGCTCAAAGGCACAAGCCACTCATTTATTTTTATGAAATCTCCTTCTGTTCTCATTATGTTGTTTACTATCTAATGTTCAATACGTATGGCATACGTGCCTGCAGCGCCTGTCGGTTGTTGAGATTGCGCATCAGGCAGAACGGCTCATACATGTCGCCCAGTGTCAGACGTAGCTGTTCGTCGAGGTAGTTGCCACCGCTGACAGAGCCCATCAGCTGGTCGGTCCATGACAACGGAGCCGGATAGTCGGTTGTGTAGTAGCTCTTTACCTTGGCAAGTTGTGCTGCCTTATGCACGGCATCGTCAAGACTTCCAAGCTGGTCTACCAGCTTTATCTTCAACGCATCGTTGCCCAGCCATACACGTCCTTGTGCTATCTTTTCTACAGCTTCTGTCGGCATGCGTCGTCCGTCGGCTACACGCTTGCGGAAGAGCTGGTAGCCACGGTTGACATAAGCCTGCAGTATGGCTGTCTCTTCGGCGCTGAACGGACGGGCCATTACATTGCCGAAGGTGGTGTGGCGGTTGGTCTTCACCTCATCAAACTTCACTCCGAGCTTCTGTGTCACCAGTCCGCTCATGTCTGGAATGGCAGCGAATATTCCGATGCTGCCTGTCAGAGTGTTGGGCTGTGCCACAATCCACGATGCAGGAGCCGACATATAGTAGGCACCCGAAGCGGCATAGTCGCCCATTGATATCACTACGGGCTTCTTCTGTTTCAGCATGCTCACCTGGTGCCATATCTGTTCGGATGCGTATGCGTCGCCGCCACCCGAATTTACACGTATTACTACAGCCTTGACGTTGTCGTCGTTCATCAGCGCTTCGAGGTCCTTGCATACCTTGGATGCCACGATATTATGTCCGCCACCGGTCAGTGCCGATGCGGCTTCGCTCTGCACGATGTTGCCGTAGGCATAATATACGGCTATTTCGTCGTCGGCAGTATTTGTGTCCTTTGTGTTGAGCATGTCGCTCACGCTGATTTGCGGCACCGTGTCGTCATCTTCAAGTTTAAGCAGCTTCTTCACGACATCCTTCACCTTGTCGGTGTACATTACACCGTCCACCATCTTGCGCTTTACGAGAAGGTTGGTAGGCTGGAACTCTGTCAGTTCATCAGCGTATGAGTTGAGCGAGTCGACGCTTATGCCGCGGCTCTTGCTTACTGCCTGGCACACGTTGTTCCACATTCCTCCTACAAACATCTGGGTCTGCAGGCGGTTGGCATCGCTCATGTGCTCCTCGGTATATGTCTCGGTGGCGCTCTTGAATGTTCCCACCTTCACTACCTGGAACTTTACGCCGAACTTGGCGAGCAGGTCCTTGTAGAATATGGGTTGAGTGCCTATGCCGTGCCATTCGAGCATACCCTGCGGATTGATGTACACCTTGTTGGCAGCCGACGACACGTAGTAGGCGCCTTGCGAGTATGAGTTGGCGTAGGCTACAATCCACTTGCCGCTCTTGCGGAACTGCTCCAGTGCGCCACGTATCTCCTGCAGTGTGGCATAGCTTGCGCTTAGCACGCCAGCCTCTATGTATATTCCCTTCACGTTGGGGTTGTCCTTGGCTTTGCCTATTGCGGCAAGTATGTCGTTGAGGCCCTTAGTCGATGCGTAGGAGCCTGTCAATTTGCCAATGATGTCATCCTGTCCCTGTTCCTCGATTGTTCCCGATAGGTCTAATACGAGTACTGATCCGTCCTTCACGGTTTGTGTAGCCTGGTCCGATGCCACCATTCCTACAATGCTCATCACGCCGAATATTCCGGCTATGATTACAAATACAACTATGCCTACGATAGTTGCGAGTACGCTTTTGATGAAACCCTTCATACTGATGAATGTGTTTTATTGGTTTATAATAATGCAAAGATAACACTTTTTGCCGACACTTGTCCATTAATCTTATTAATATTTGAATGCGTACATTTTATAATGTCGTAAAAAAAGCGTACCTTTGCACACGTTTTTGCAGGTAAACTACAACTAATTCACAGATTTTATCAAAGTACAAAAAGAGAAAGTATGTCTCAGATTCAAGAACTTGACAAAGAAAAATTGTTACGTCGCAAGCTCGACTTGCTTTTGAAGACAGGTCAGATGCTTGTCGAAAGCGCTGCTGACACCAACCGTATCATCCGCAACATGAACCGTGTGGCCGCTTTTCTCGGATTGCCCGAGGAGCACCTCCATGTGTATGTGCAGTTCAACATGCTCATGGTGAACCTCAGCGACGGCGAACACTCGTTCACCAAATTCCAGCGCTGCACCAAGCACGGTATCAACATGACCACCATCTCGCTTATTTCTAAGCTCACATGGAAGGCCATCACCGAAGACTACACCATCGAGCAGTATGCCGAGGAACTGGAGAAGATACGCCAGCGCCCGCGCAACTACACTCCGCTTCAGGTGGCTATCGGAACCGGATTTGCCTGCGGCGGATTCTGTATTCAGTTCGGTTGCGACTGGATTGCTTTCTTCTATGCATCGTTGGCAGCTGCCGTTGGTATGTATCTGCGCGGTTGGTTGCTTCGCAATGGATTCAACAACTATATGGGCATTGCCGTTGCGGCATTCGTCAGCACACTCATTGCATTCCTTACAATGTGGCTTCCGTCGTCGTGGACCGCTACTCCGCTGCATCCGCTGTTGGCTTGTGGGCTTTTCATAGTGCCCGGTGTGCCTCTCATCAACTTTGTCGATGACATGCTCGACAATTATATACAGGTGGGACTCACGCGTGCTATCAATACGTTCCTTATGATTGTGGCGATGTCGTTTGGTATTGCTTTCTTCCTGAAGCTTTCCAACTTCGACTTGACGCAGTTCTATACCATCCCGATGATTCCCCACAATAATTATATAAGCTACGCTGCCGCCGCCGCCATTTCGGCTATGGGCTTCTCTATGATTTTCAATATTCAGCGTCGACTGTTGTGGGTAGTAGCTATCGGTGGTATCATTGCAGTATGTACACGCAACTTTGTCAATCTGGGTCCGTCTAACAACAACATCGGTCTTGATATGGGACTGGCAATCGGCTCGCTTGCCGGCAGTGCGCTCATTTCGCTCATCTGCGTCAAGGCAGTACACTGGTTCCACGTGCCCCATCACGTATTGTCAATCCCGAGCGTTATTCCTATGGTGCCGGGTGTGCTCATGTATCGTGCTCTTGTGGCTTTGATTGAGATGCAGGGTGTTGTAGGCGAGTTGACCAATGCAGTGAAGTTCGGCATGGGTTCAGCCATTACCATTATGTGTATAGCCATTGGTGTGGCTATTCCTAACGTATTCGCCCGTCAGTGGATTGCGCCTTCACGTCGCAAGCGTCTGCAGAAAGCCATTGCCGACCGCAAGGCTCGTGGCAAGTTCGTTGATTTGTCAGAGTTTGATGCCGATTAATATTGGTTGCATTACAAATTGAATATAAAAATAAAAAGCCTATTGCTGTAATGGCAATAGGCTTTTTATTTGCGTCTACGTTTTCCGAATAGGAAAGCTCCTTCTTGATATTTGCGGTAGAGTTTCCATCCGAGCATTGCGCCGTCAAGCACGCCCGTGCCCAGACTGAGCATTTTCATTATCTTCTGGGCCTTGTTCTGTGGGGCTGGCTCTTCCCGGTGAAACAGGTCGTTCCATTTTGTCGATATTACGTCACGGTCCTGTCTTATCTGCTCCCGCAATTCTTCCTTATATGACCTTATGTCGTCGAGCGAACTGAAACTGCGTTCGCTGTGTGCTGTAGTGTCTTGTTTCATACGGCTTCTTTATTGTTTGGATGTTTCACTTATTTGTGTGTCGTGCTGCAATTTCATTAGTGTATGCTTCAGCTTAGGTATGGACTATTCCTGCATAAGCATGCTGGCGAGAAACCGCACAAGCGGACGCTCTATCCATTTCTTTCTGAACACTACAAACAGCAGGAGCACTACGAAGTAAACACCGGCTATGCATGCAAATGCGGCAGCTGTGCCCATGAACGGTTCAAGGGCATATACGGCAGCAAACGACAGGTATATCAGGCCGATGAAGAGCAGCAACGAGAGCAGCGCCACCATTATAAGGGCTGTAAACAGGCGCACAATCTTGTCAATTACATCGAGCTTCATGTACTTTGAGTGAAGCCCGATGTAATGTCTCACAACCTCAATGAGTTGTGCTATTGTCTCTATGTTTTTGTCGGTTGAGAACATTTCGACTTTATACTGGTTGGAGATATTTGATTATTCGTTGTCGGCGTCAGTTGCTTCCTTGATGTCGTCAACAAGATCTTCAACCTCCTTGCGGCTTACGCGGATGTTGTGCTTCTTGCAGAAATCGTCTACTGCGTCACCAATCTTTGTACGTGTCTCGCTGCCTTTTTCCGGTGCCAAGAGTATTCCTAATGCTGTTCCGGCGATAGCGCCGCCGAGAAATGCGCCAATGTAACCTAATGCTTTCATGTCGTTAAAGTTTTAAAGTTTATAATGTTGTCTTTATCAAAAGCAAATATAATAAATCTTTTCCGATAGTTGGGCTTTTGTTTGCGTTTTTTTGTTAAAAATCCTATTTACAGTAGGGTAGGGTGGGGCTGTAGGCGTTTTCTTGTTGGTGGGCTGGGCTTGTCGTTCGGGTGTGCTGCGCTTGTCTTGTTTGAGTGCTGTGCTTGTCTGGTTTGAGTGCTATATATATAATAAGGTGTAACAGCCATTATCCCGCCGTTTTCCAAAAGGAGTCCTTTTACGCTTCAAAAGGACTCCTTTTACCTTACAAATGTAGTCCTTTTGGACAGTAAAAGGACTACATTTGCAACCCAAAAGGACTACATTTTTCTTTGTGTTTGCTTATTTTTTTGTAATTTTGCATCCAAAATTCAGATTTAGTAAAGTATGAGAATAGGATTTGACAACGAGAAGTATCAGAAAATTCAGTCTGAGCACATTAAGGAGCGCATCTCACAGTTTGACGGAAAATTGTATCTCGAACTTGGAGGCAAGCTCTTCGACGACCATCACGCAAGCAGAGTACTGCCTGGATTTACACCCGACAGCAAGTTGCGCATGTTCCAGAAACTGAGCGACAGCATTGAGATTGTAATGGTGATTAGTGCCACTGACATCGAGAAGAACAAGAAGCGTGCCGACCTCGGCATCACTTACGACGAGGATGTGCTGCGTCTGCGTGGCGAATTCCAGAACCGTGGCTTTATGGTAGGCTCGGTTGTCATCACTCATTACAACGGTCAACCCGCTGCCACAGCCTTCCGTCAGCGACTGGAGCGCGAAGGTATCAAGACCTATTACCATTATCTTATAGAGGGCTATCCCCATAATGTGAGCCTTATTGCTTCTGACGAGGGCTTCGGCAAGAACGATTACGTAGAGACAGAGCGTCCGCTTGTAATCGTTACAGCCCCAGGTCCCGGTAGCGGTAAGATGGCTGTGTGCCTGAGCCAGCTCTACAACGAGAACAAGCGTGGCGTACGTGCCGGTTATGCCAAGTTCGAGACATTCCCAGTGTGGAACCTTCCGCTCAAGCATCCGGTCAACATAGCCTATGAGGCTGCCACTGCCGATCTCAACGACGTCAATATGATTGACCCTTTCCATCTTGAGGCTTATGGCAAGACTGCCATCAACTACAATCGCGACATCGAAATCTTCCCCGTGCTCAACGCTCTCTTCGAGGGTATCTACGGCACCAATCCATACAAGTCGCCCACAGACATGGGTGTTAATATGGTGGGATTCTGCATCAGCGACGACGATGCTTGCTGCGAAGCTTCCAAGAACGAGATAGTACGCCGCTACTACGATGCCACCAACAAGCTTGCACGTGGCGCTTGCAACGAGGCGGAGATAGCCAAGATACAGATGCTGTTCAATCAGGCTAAGATAACGACCGACTTCCGTCGCACTACAACGGCTGCCAAGGAATATAAGAAACTGACCGGACACACATCGTCGGCTATCGAACTTGAGGACGGTACTATCATCACAGCCAAGTCTAGTGAACTGCTCGGATGCTCGGCTGCACTCCTGCTTAATGTGATGAAGCACCTTGCTGGCATCGATCATAGTCTGAAATTGTTGCCGCAGTCGCTCATTGAGCCGATACAGTACACCAAAATCAATTATCTCGGCGGACGCAATCCGCGACTCCACACCGATGAGGTACTTGTAGCATTGTCGGTGCTTTCGGAGAACGATGAAAATTGCCGACGTGCATTGCAGCAGCTGCCAAAGCTGCGCGGATGCCAGGTTCACTGCACAGTAATGCTCAGCGATGTCGATCAGAAGATATTCAAGAAATTGGGTGTAAACCTCACTTGTGAGCCTATTCTTAAGAAATAACACGGTTTTTAGTGAATGGATGTTAAAAAGAATATGCTTTTTGAACTTTTTCGCGCAAAAGCTTTTGTGGTTAAGCAAAAAGTCATACCTTTGCATCCGCTTTCGAGTTGAAAATACCGCAGCTAACTGAGGAAAAATAAGACCGAAAGCAGGAAAAGAAAGAGTTCTTTGAAAAGATTTACATAAGACAGATAAAGTAGTACAAGAAGCAAGAACGAAAAAATTCGTTCTTGGGTAGAAGAAAAACGAACCGTCAAGTTTGTTTGACTTTAAACTCTAATTTGGAAG
>URDM01000087.1 GCA_900546575.1 uncultured Prevotella sp. | reverse complement strand
GCCTTACCATTGATTATAACCAATAGTAAGGCTAAAAAGAAAGGTGCTCATTTTGAGCACCTTAACTATCATTTGTTGTCGATATTAATCGTTGTTTATCACGACTTACTTTCCGATGCAGTACGTGCTAAATATTGCATTGAGCGTTTCTTGCGGAGTGATTCGCTCTTCGCCTGTGATTTCAGCAAGGTAATCTATCACCATACGGAGGTCTTCGGCCAGGAGGTCGCCGCTTAGTCCGAGGTTCATGGAGTCGATAACACGTTGCAGGCTTTCGTCGGCACGCAGCAACGCAGAATAGTGACGTACGGATGTAATGACTATGTCGCTTTCGGAGATTTGTGGGATGTCGGCAGCTTCTACTATAAGCTGTTCAAGCATGGGGATATTGGTGCCGTACTTGGCGCTGATGTCCACTATGGGGAGTGTTGAATGTTGAGTGTTGAATGTTGAATTGTCGGCTTCGCCAATGAGGAATTGTGGAATTGTTGGCTTCGCTGATGAGGAATTATCCAATGATGAGTTGGTGAGGTCGATCTTGTTTCTTACAACGATAAGTTTCTTGCCTTCCACGCGCTCCTTTATGTCTTCTATCTCAGCTTCGGTGGGTTGCTTGTCGATAAGCCAAAGCACAATCTTGGCCTCCTGTATCTTCTGATAAGTACGCTCTATACCTATATTTTCAACAACATCGTCAGTATCGCGGATTCCAGCAGTATCGACAAAGCGGAACTGTATGCCGTTAATAACGGTGGTGTCCTCGATAAAATCTCTTGTTGTTCCGTGTACATCGCTCACAATAGCCTTATCCTCATGTAGCAGGTGATTGAGAAGAGTGCTCTTTCCTACGTTGGTGTTGCCAACTATGGCTACGGGGATGCCATTCTTCAAGGCGTTGCCTACCTCAAAGGAACGGGCAAGCGAGAGAAGACGCTTATGGATATCGTTGGCAAGTGTGTAGAGTTCGGAACGGTCGGCAAACTCCAGTTCCTCATGGTCGGAGAAGTCGAGTTCCAATTCCAATAATGATGTCAGCTTAAGCAGATGGGCACGGAGGTCGGCCAATTCGTTGCTGAAGTGGCCCTTGAGCTGGCTCATAGCCATATCGTGCGTAGCCTTATTGGTAGAGCTGATAAGGTCGGCAACGGCTTCTGCCTGCGAGAGGTCCATCTTGCCATTAAGGAAAGCACGTTGCGTGAACTCGCCCGGTCCGGCTGGCACGCAGCCATTCTCGGTAAGCAGAAGCATAACCTGCTGAAGCACATAAGCAGAACCATGGCATGAAATCTCTACAGAATCCTCTCCTGTATACGAATGAGGCGCGCGGAATATGGATACAAGCACCTCGTCGACGACGTCGTTATTAGTGTTGACAATATTGCCGAAAGCAAGAGTGTAAGCCTTGCGCTCGGACAAAGAAAGAGTTGAGCCGACAGGACGGAAAATCCTGTCGGCTATATTAATGGCTTTTGGGCCTGAGATACGAATAATGCCAATAGCACCACCAGGGGCGGTAGCGATGGCGCAAATGGTATTGTTGTTGAGCATTTGGATATTTATCTTTATTACGTTAGTTCTTGAAACTGTGAATTGGAGCAGGAATGCGTCCACCACGGTCTACAAACGGCTGGCACGAGAAGGTGTTGACCGGCATAATGGGAGCATAACCCAAGAGTCCGCCAAAGTCTACCTGATCGCCAACCTTCTTGCCGATGGCAGGAATAATGCGCACGGCTGTAGTCTTCTGATTAATCATACCGATGGCTGCCTCGTCGGCTATAATACCGGCAATTGTTGTAGAAGGAGTGTCGCCAGGGATGGCTATCATATCGAGACCTACGGAGCAAACGCACGTCATAGCCTCAAGTTTCTCGATAGTAAGGGCTCCTGCCTCTACGGCATCAATCATGCCCTGGTCCTCACTTACCGGTATGAAGGCACCACTAAGACCACCTACGTATGAGGAAGCCATAATGCCTCCCTTCTTGACCTGGTCGTTAAGCAAAGCAAGGGCAGCTGTTGTGCCAGGTGCTCCCGGATGCTCAAGACCTATCTCGCGAAGAATATCTGCAACAGAATCGCCAATTGCTGGAGTTGGAGCAAGCGAGAGGTCGATAATGCCGAAAGGAATGCCAAGTCGGCGTGAAGCCTCTTTGGCTACAAGCTGGCCTACACGTGTAATCTTGAAGGCTGTACGCTTGATGGTCTCACAAAGCACCTCAAAGTTCTCGCCACGTACCTGTTCCAAAGCATACTTTACTACGCCCGGACCGCTCACGCCAACGCTTACCACAGCATCAGGCTCGCTCACTCCGAGGAAAGCACCAGCCATAAAGGGATTGTCGTCGGGAGCATTACACAGAACAACAAGCTTGGCGCAACCTATCGACATGCGTTCCTTAGTCTCCTCAGCAGTCTGGCGCACGATGTCGCCCATAAGGCGCACGGCATCCATATTGATACCAGTCTTTGTAGAACCGATATTAACCGAGCTACAAATAAGGTCGGTCTCGGCAAGAGCCTTAGGAATAGAGCGTATCATAAGCTCGTCGCTATGGGTCATTCCCTTAGAAACGATAGCCGAATAGCCACCAAGGAAATTTACACCTACAGCCTTGGCTGCACGGTCGAGAGTACGGGCAAGCTCTACATAGTCGTCGGATGTCTTGCAGGCATTACCGCCCACAAGAGCAATAGGTGTGATGGCAATACGCTTGTTTACAATGGGCACACCCAATTCCTTTGATATCTGCTCGCCTGTACTGACGAGGTCCTTGGCGAGACGTGTTATCTTGTTGTAGATATTGTTGCAGAGTGTGGAGAGGTCGTCGCTCACGCAGTCCATAAGGCTTATGCCCATGGTGATGGTGCGCACGTCGAAGTTCTCCTTCTCTATCATCTTGTTGGTTTCGACAACTTCATTGATATTTATCATGACGTACTATTGTGTTTATGAGTGATTAGATTCTGTGCATTACATCGAATATCTCCTCGCGCTGGCACTTTACCTGGACGCCTATGCCCTCACCAAGCTTTGCGAGATCATCGGCAACCTCAACAAACGGCTTCTCCAATTTGGTCATATCCACAATCATCATCATATTGAAATACTCCTGCACGATGGTCTGCGAAATGTCAAGGATGTTGACATTGTTGTCGGCAAGATAAGTGCACACTTTAGCAATGATACCCTTGGTGTCCTTGCCTACTACTGTAATGATGGTTCTGTTCATAATTAAAGTATATTTGTTATTATTCTTGAAATTATTTTTTAGGGGCTGTGTTTACTTTTATAGCTGCAACTCCATATCTATGACATCGAGGAAGCGGCCGAACTTCTCACCTACATTGTGGAAGAGTGATGCCTGCGTGAAGCCCAAGTGCTTGTGAAACTCGAGACTATCGCTATTCTCAGCAGTAATACAGGCTATGAGCACCTTGTAGTCCTGAGCACGACACTCATTAATGACATGCTGCATCAAGGTGGTGCCTATGCCCGAATGGCGTAGGTCAGGATTGAGATATACGGTGGTTTCGAGAGTGTGAGCATAGGCTGCACGCTCCTTCCATCGATGTACATAAGCATAGCCTACTACCCTACCCTGATCTTCATAGACGAAATAAGGAAATGAAGAGGCTATGTCACTTATACGCTTCTGCATCTCACATACTGATATAGGTTCTATCTCGAACGTTACAGTCGTGTCGATTATATACCTATTATATATAGCCACTATATCGGCAGCATCCTGTATTCTGACTCTTCTAATCATTTCGGTATAAACTTGAATGGATTAATTCCTAACTGAACTTTAGCAAGTTCATAGAATTCAGAAGTTAAAGAAGTTAGCGCTCCATACGGTCGCTAGAATTTATAGCCATTACTCTTTTTGCTGAATATTCAGCTGTAAGGCATACGGCTTTAAATTCTATAACTTCTTTAAATTCTATAACTTCTGAACTTGCGAAAGTTCAATTTCTAAATTATTTGTTGGACATAGCCTCCTTGATGTATCCATGACGGAAGGCATAGAGCAACTGTTGCAGGTCGTTAATCTGCTTGGACAACTCGCGACCTATGTCGGTATCGGCTACACGCATACGATGGGCAGACATCTCAACTATCTGCGTTGTAGACTTGATGTCGGTACATTTCTGTATGGCATCAAGGGTAGACGTGAAAGGCTCGTGCTGAACGAGTACAAATCCACGGCTATGGTAGACAAGTGTGTATCCGGCTATGCCCGTCTCCTTATGATAAGCCTGCGAGAAGCCTCCGTCAATAACCATAAGCTTGCCGTTGGCCTTGACAGGATTCTCGCCATTGCATACATGTACGGGCACATGACCGTTGATAATATGACGATTTTCGCCTTTCACCCCGAAAGCGTCCATTATATTGTCGACTATCTGCTCATTGTCGCGCAGCTTGAAGTAGTTGCCCTTCTCCTCGTTGTGTGTCGCCTTGTCGGCTATGAAGTAGCGCTCGAAGGTAGCCATCTTCGACTTGTCGAACAACGGGCTGTCAGGTCCACACCACAGATACAGAAAATAATCGGTGGCATAGGTGCGCTCCTCCGCGCTTGAGTCGGTCTGGAATGCTGTACGTATCATCATACCGATGTTGTAGAGCAATTCCTTGCCCGAGCACTTCACATCGGGAGCAATCTCCACTTCCTTCAACGAGCCGTCGGCATTGAGCGGAATAGAGGCATGGAAGAGCAGATTGTTATTATATATAGCGTACATGCAACCATGCTGAAGAAGCATACGGATGTGCTTGTGCAGTTTCTCCGACACCTGGAACGAGTGGTCGAGCTTGTCCATAAGCTGCTTCTCCTCGGGCGTGAGGCGGTCGGGATGACGAGGGTCGATGGTCGGGAAAGAGTTGCTCTTGAGTTCATACTCCTTGCCATCAAGAAGGATGGTACCCTTCTGATAGTCTATTTTGTTGAACAACATACGATCGGACATCTTCCATGCCAGATTGCGCCTGATGATGGCTGCCTCCTCCTTGAATTGTATGATGGTAATGGCCTTGTGCATAAGAGCCGTCAGACGACTTGTCTTCTGGTCGATACGTGCCGAGTCGGCTGACGCTATCTTTGGGATAAACTCCTCGCATGGGTCGTCGCCATAGGTCTCCATAGCGAATGTGGCAAGCGGCACAAGATTTATGCCATAACCTTCTTCAAGGGTGGCAAGATTGGCGTAGCGCAACGACAGACGGATGACATTACATTGGCAAGCACGATTGCCTGCCAAGGCTCCCATCCACAGAATGTCGTGATTGCCCCATTGTATGTCCCATGAATGATAGGACGACAGGGTGTCGAGAATGATGTGTGCACCAGGACCGCGGTCGTAAATGTCGCCAAGTATATGAAGCTGGTCGATAGAGAGACGCTGGATGACATTGGAGATAGCAACGATGAAGTCATCGGCACGACCTGTGGATATTATGGTGTCGATAATCACGTTTACATAATCTGCCTTGTTGGCATCATCGGTACGCTCATGAAGGAGTTCCTGGATGATATACGAGAAATCGTGGGGCAACGACTTGCGCACCTTGGAATGGGTGTACTTGCTCGCTACGAGACGACATACCGAGACGAGCTGATGAAGCGTGATGCGATACCAGTCGATGATGTTAGGCTCGGCAGCCTTTATCAGTTCGAGTTTCTGGTCGGGATAATAGATGAGGGTGCAAAGTTCCTTCATGTCAGACTCGCGCATGGTGTTGCCAAACAGCTCGTTAACCTTGCGCTGAATATTGCCCGAAGCGTTCTTCAGGATGTGCTGAAACGCCTCGTACTCGCCATGAATGTCAGCAAGGAAGTGTTCTGTACCTTTAGGGAGGTGCAGAATGGCCTGAAGATTTATTATCTCCATGCTTGCCTCAGAGATATTGGGAAACGACTGAGCCAACAGATGAAGATACTTCATGTCCTGCTGTTTAGGGGGATGTATGTTTGCCATTTTAGTATAACTTGCTTTATGTTAGTTAATTATTAGCTTTTGCATGTCGCTCACCACTTTGCCATCGAGACTGTCGATTGGCATGAAACCTTCGGTAAGGCTACTGTTGGATTCGAGCAACGCCATGGTGTATGAGGCAAATTTAGACAGATGCATTTCGTCGAGGGCACGTCGCATGGATTTCTCGTCGTAGTCGCTATCAATCATTGCCTGTGATGTCTCGTCAAGCACGGATTGCGGTATGTTGAGCATCTTGAAGCGCTGACGGATATACATAAGACGTGTACATATATCATGTATCGACTTGTCCTGAATGTTGTACTTTGCAATCTGCCGGCTTATACGATTGCGTACGGCTGTGTCGTTAGACTGTATCGCACTACCGTAGAGCGAGCGGAACAACGCTACCATATCATCAACAGATACAGTAGAAGTAAATGCAGCATTTGTGATGACATGTATGCCAGAAGACTTGGCAAAACCACTTAAGAAAATCTGCTCCAACTGTCCACATGCATGTACTACCGCACCAGAGCGGACAATACGACGTACTGCATATATGATATTAGGACTATTTACCTGACGGCCATCACGATTCACAATACTAAGCACACCATTTATCGAGGTGAACACAACGGGAATATCCTTGCTTCGATATTGCTCCACCAGACGTACATTATGCATGTTCCAAATGCCAAAAATGTGGACAATGTCGGGTGACATGTCCACAATATCTACCTGATCACAAACTGTAAGTTCGTGAACCAGCATCTGCCACATCTCGATGTTGATGTATGAGGGGCTTGGCTTGGATGGTATGACGTATTTTATTCTCATTATAATTTATGAGTTGTGAAATCGTATTGGTCGGCCCGTGAATAGCGAATTTTGGTTGACAACTGACGCCACACTATAGACAGTTCGTAGAAGACCGTACGCCATGCGGGTATTTCCTCGCCAAACTTAACATACACCTTGCGGGCTATGAGCGAGCGCAGCACGATTGTCAGCACAAGATACAAAGCTGCTACAGCAAGCAGTATCCATCGTTGAGACACAGCTGACAGAACTATCGAAGCAACCAAAGCTGCATAATTGGCGTACATCATAGTCATGTCGAAGTTGAACAGAGTGCGTGGTGCTGTCGAACGGCTCAGGAACTTGCGTATATGAGCATAACAGATGTCACGATCGTGCCATTGCTTGGATGTAGGACTGTCTTCACGTATCCATGCGTCCTCGGCTGTAACAACACGTGTCTGTCCTGGCTGTGCATACTTGTTGATGATGAAGTCGTACTCGCCATTTACAAGCTGCAGATTGCCACGATAGCCTTCCTGGGCTATGAATTCGGAACGTCGGAACGCTATGTTGGTGCCATTGGTGCGATAGGCAACAGAGCCAACTGCACGACGCAACATATAACACATCGTACGCAAGCGTGCAAAGCGGTAATATCCTCGCGCCTCTGAATCGTAATTGCTATAGCCCATAACCAGATTGGCATCGCTGTCCATACGTGAAGCAAGCGTCTTGAGCCACACGTCAGACTGCGGACGGCATTCGGCATTGACCATAACTATCCACTCATTGTGCGCAGCTTTTACGCCGAGAGCCACAGCAAGCTTCGACTTGCTCATAAAGAGCGAGCGGTGAGGAATGTACGTAGCATACAGATGGCCACGATGTGCATACTGTTCGACAACCGCTTCTGTTGGCAAATCGCCCTTCTCCCCTACCACTATCACCTCGTAGCCCGGAGCGTAGTCCTGTGTAAGGATGATTGACAGATTAGCGTCAAGAGCCTGCGCGTTGTTATTGGCAAGCACAAGTACTGTAATCCGTGGCATATCGCTGTCGTTGACAGAGTTGGGAGTGTCAAAGTCGTCAGCCTTATCCGTCTTGCGGAAGAACGGATTGGCCACGACCGACACCACCAAAAGCACGGTGATAATTATGCATGAAATTATTGATATTGTATCAATTATCATATCTTATCTGAATTCTTCAGAAATGTATCCTTCCGGCAAAGGACGGCAGTTGTAACCACTTGCCATTATCTCGCCATAGGCTCCCGCAGAACGTATTGCAAGCAAATCGCCACGATGACACCTGTTGAGGTCGATGGCTTTGGCAAACACGTCGCTCGACTCGCATATCGGACCTACTACATCGTATGTCTCGTCAGGCTCGTTGCTGCTGATGTTCTGTATCTTGTGCAGAGCCTGATATAGAGCAGGACGTATCAGGTCGGTCATGCCTGCATCAACAATGGCAAACTGCTTGTACGAACCCTGCTTTACGTAAAGCAAGCGTGTTATGAGCGAACCGCATTGTGCCACTACCGAGCGGCCAAGTTCGAAGTGCAGCTGCTGGTCATTGCGCAGACGCAAGTGTGTGGCGTAAGTGTTGAAGTAGTCCTTGAAGTCGGGAATCGGCTCACGGTCGGGATTGTCGTAGCTAACGCCCAATCCGCCACCTACATTTATGTTCTTGACAAACACATTGCGCTTGGCCAACTGGCTCTGCAAGTCGTTTATACGGTTGCACAAAGCCTTGAAGTCGCCCATGTCAAGTATCTGAGAACCAATATGAAAGTGAAGTCCGACAACTTCAACATTCGTCATCGCCTGAGCCTCATCAATAACCTTGTCCATGTCCTGCATGGCAATTCCGAACTTGTTCTCGGCAAGTCCGGTAGTAATGTTGGCATGTGTGTGCGCGCCGATGTTAGGATTGATACGGAACGCTACACGAGCCTTTTTGCCGTGCTTTTGTGCAAGTTCGTTAATCACCTCAAGCTCGGCTATCGACTCTACATTGAAGCAGGCGATATCGTTCTGAAGTCCGAGTTCTATCTCCCAATCGCTCTTGCCTACTCCAGCATATACTATGCTGTCGGCAGGAAAGCCAGCCTCAAGAGCTGCCTTTATCTCGCCGCCACTCACACAATCTGCGCCAAGTCCGTATTGGCTTATGATGTGCAGAATCTTCTGGTTGGCATTGGCCTTGACTGCGTAATGAACATGATAGTTGGCATGCTTGCCACTCTCTTCATTGATGGTCTTGAGTGTCTCACGCAGAAGCTGTGTGTCGTAATAGTAGAACGGCGTGCGTGTATCCTGAAATTTATCTACGGGGAACATTTACTGATGTTTTTCTATTTTTTACTTCTTATTGAACAGTACGTCTGAAAGGTTCTGAAGAGCACGTGCCTTGTCCGCCTCCCTTATTAGGAAGGAAATGTTGTAGTTGCTTCCTCCGTATGAAATCATGCGCACGGGAATGTTCTTCATAGCATCAAGAACAAGAGTCTCAAAGCCAAGGTTGCTCCAGTCGAGGTCGCCCACAACACAAACAATACACATGTCTGAATCGACTGTAACTGTGCCATACTTCTTCAGCTCGTCAACAATCTCGTTGAGATGTGAAGTGTTGTCAATACTCATCGAAACACCCACCTCGCTCGTGGTAATCATGTCGATGGGAGTCTGATAGCACTCGAAGATTTCGAACACCTTGCGCAGGAAACCAGTAGCAAAGAGCATGCGCGACGACTTGATCTTGATGGCAGTAATGTTGTCCTTAGCTGCAACAGCCTTGATCTTGCCCTTCAGCAGCACATTGTCGATAATGGTGCCTTCAGCCTTAGGGTCGAGAGTGTTCTTCAGGCGTACAGGGATGCCGGCAAACTTGGCAGGCTGCACACATGTGGGGTGCAGAATCTTGGCACCGAAGTAAGCCAACTCGGCAGCCTCCTCAAAGTTGAGCTGACGTATTGCCTCTGTATTTTCTACGACACGCGGATCGTTGTTGTGCATTCCGTCGATATCGGTCCAGATCTGGATTTCCTCGGCAGGAAGAGCGGCACCGATGAGCGAAGCTGTGAAGTCGCTTCCGCCACGCAGAAGATTGTCCACCTCGCCATAAGCGTTGCGGCAGATAAAGCCCTGAGTAATGTAAATCTGATAGCCCTCGTTCTCCTTCATGATGGCGCCAAGCTTCTCCTTGATGTACTGTGAGTCGGGTTCGGCATTCTTGTCAGTTCTCATGAAGTCGAGAGCCGAGAGCAAGCACACCTTAACACCCTGCTCCTCAAGATAGTTTGCCACCATATTGGTGCTCATTATCTCGCCCTGAGCCACGAT
>URDM01000086.1 GCA_900546575.1 uncultured Prevotella sp. | reverse complement strand
AAAGTCAAACAAAGCGGGCTGAAAGCCCAAAAAGCACATAGCCCAAGGCAGCGCCTTGGGTGTACGGATTGAAAATAACAAAACGCCCTGCAAGGGCAAAAGCATTGATAATTAACGCTTTTGCCCTTGCAGGGCGCATTGGCATTTGTGATACTTTTACCCAGGGTGTTGCCCTGGGCTATGGGCTTCTGCCACTTCGTGGCGTACTGCTGTGACTTTTGACACCCTCTGTTTTATATAAAGTCTTCTCTTGTTATGGCTTTAGAAGCTGTACGTGATGTTCAGCATGCCGCTTGTTCCAAGTGCGTAAAACTTGCGCGGATTCTTTGCGAAGTTGTACAGCGAGGCGTTGTTGCCGTCGGTAGAGGGCTGACTTGCGTCGTAGTTGCTCTCGTAGCCACCGGTGCAGATGGTGCGGTTGTTGGTGAGGTTGGTTATGCTGAGGTTGATGTCGAGCAGTCCGCCCATAACATGTGCTGTGCGTCCTATTGAGCAGTTGAGCATAAATCCGCCCTTACCCTTCGCCTGTTCAAGGCTCTCACCGCCAGCTATCTGCTGCAAGCGGTTGTACGTTGAGTAGTCGAGATAGATGCGGTCGTAGTAGTTGCAGTCTACTCCTACTGTCCATCCGCGCTGATGATAGTTGACACCGAGGCTTGCCGCTGTGAGCGGAGTGCCCGATTCGTGCATGTCCTTGCTGAGGAGCACATCGTCGTTGTATGTGCCTTGACAGGCAAACATGTAGCGCGAGAGGGCATTATTGGTAGTCTTAGCCTCGCTTATGGTGCCCAGGAGCTTAATGTCGAGAGTCTTGCAGATGTCAAACTTCAGTCCTGCTTCGAGTCCGTAATACTTCTTATTGAGTCCGGTTATTGAGTTGTACACCAGTTCGTTGGTGTTGTCCATGTAGAAGCTCTGCCAGTCGGAAGCGTCCTTGACGTACGAATAGTAGCCGTTAATGTTGGCATGCAGCCACGAGCCGTTGTACATATAGCCCACCTCGGTGCCGAACACCTGCTGCTTCTTGATGTTGGCAGCAAGGTCGTTGTTCACCTCGGGTGCTGCAAATACAGTAGAGGCGAGAGGTGCGCGCTGCTCATATCCCATGCCGAATGTGAGCGTATGGCCGCAACCCATATCGAGTGACGATCCGAACTTCAGTCCGCCGTCAAGGAAATCCTTTGTACGGCTCTTGCCGAATGAGTTGTCGGCAGCCATACCGTTGCGCATCTTGCCGTCACGCTGCATCGACTGATAGCCCATACGAGCCGAAATGCTGTAGTTGAGCATTCCGAACCGCTCTTCATACGACGCCCATGCCTGTGCCTTATTCATCAGAATGTTGTAGTCGTAGCCCATTCTGTCGCCCTTATACAATGCGGCGTTGCGGTTGTTGAGGTCGTATTGCACCTTGTCGGATGTCGAAGGATAGTGCATTGCGGCGTATGTGTTGACGTTGTGGAGCTGTGCTCCGCCCAGCAGACTGTTAATGGTCTGATAGTGCATGCCCTTGTTTGTGGCGAAGTTGAATCCGGCGCGCAGGCTGCTCTTTGCCGTAAGGCGCTTGTCGAGCGTCGTTGCGAGCGATATGTTGAGGTTGTCGTTATGTCGTGACTCAAGCCAATACATTGCATCGGTGCCTTGTGCTGCCACCTGACCGTTAAACCAGTACATGCGTTCCCAGTCGAGTTGTCGGTTTGACTTGTCGGCTGCCCACTGCGAGCAGGCCTTCTCCCATCGTGCTTTAGCGTCGGCTGTGTTGGCAGGATCGGCTGTGTTCCATACATTATATATAGAGCTTGGCATCTTGATCCACGAGTCGGCGTATGGATTTTCGCCGTTAAAGTTGAGTCGGGTGCATCTGTACCACGCATATTGTCCCTGCAACGAGGTGCTCAGACGGGTCTTTTCGTTGATTTTCCAGTCCCATGTGAGCAATGCAGTGGGCGCAAAGTCGCGCACAACACGCGAACTACGCTTCTTGTCGTTGTAGTATCCCCAATACGGATTGTACTGATGGTCGTCCGAAAGCTGGAAAGCCTCATCTGTAGATGCGCCATATTGAGCACGCTTTGACGGACTTCCCCATGTGGCAAATGCCAATGAGTGAGTGTCGCCCCACATCTTCTGCACGCTGAGATAGTACGATAGCGACTTCAGCGGTGTGCCGTCTACATATCCCTGCTTAGCCCATCGGTAAGACAATGTACCTGCAAATGCCCATCCGTTGGCGCTCAGTCCCGAGGCATACGAGTAGGCTCCGCCCATAGTATAGTTGCGGTTGGCACCGGTCCATTCTATATGGTGGCCACGTTTCATGCCGGCTGCACGGAAGTTGTAGTTGTTCGATCCGCCCAAAGCCGTCATTCCATAGCCGAACGATTCGAAAGGCAGCGACGAGTCGAAGTACAGTCCTTGAATTCCTATACCGCCTATGGTAGGATAGCGGAACTTTCCTGTCTCAACGTTGTTCATCAGTACGCCGTTGATGTACACCTCGTTGTACATAGGATTATATGCACGGAATCGCAGATGAGTCGGTGCGAAGCGATAGCTCACCTCCGATGCGAACACGTTCCGTTTAGAATTGACCATCGTAACGCCTTGTGGCATGTCGGCATTCTGTCCGAGTTGCTGCTCGGCAAAGGTATAGGCTGCCTCCACATCAAGTTTGCCGTGCTGACCAATCGAGTCGGTATAGGTCTGTGCCCAAGCCGGAGCGCAGCACATAGCCAACAGTGCTATATTTAGTTTCTTTTGCATGTTTGTTTTATTCAGTTTGTTTTTATTGTCCTTACAAAGTAAGGCATTATATTCCAAATGCGAAAATTATTCAGTATTTATTTGCCTTTAGTTCGACTTATACTCTTGGTTTTCCGTCATTTGGGACAATTCTTCACTCCTCATTCAACATTCAACACTCAACATTCAACATTCTCTTCGTGTTCCTTAGTGACGTATCTCTGCCAGTAGGCAATGATGAGTGTAGTCAAGGGGAGAGCAATGATGAGTCCGATGAAGCCCAGCAGCGCACCCCAGACAGACAGCGAGAGCAGCAGTATGGCTGGGTTCAGACCCATAGCCTTGCCCATTATCTTAGGCGTGACAATCATGTCGGTGATAATCTGAACCACACAGAAGAGTCCGACAGCCAATCCGAACACCATCCAGAAGTTCTGTCCGGTGTCAGCAGCTTTAAGCATGGCGAGGAAAGCGGTAGGAATTATGGCGAAGGTGTGCAGATAAGGCACCAGATCCATTACTCCGATGAGTATGCCCAGACCTATTGCCATAGGGAAATCCATAATGCTGAAGCCTATGCAGAACATCACGCCCATGCAAAGCGCTACCAGACACTGGCCTCGGATGTAGTTGTTGAGTTCGCGCTCTACGTCGCCTGCCAGCTCATGCCAGAACGGTCTGTTCTTCTTGGGGAATATCTTTATCCAATTGGAGGTGAGATATTCGTAGTCGAGCAGAATGAAGAACATATATAATAAGGTGATGCACGACGCTACGATACTCAATACTATGTTTGCAGTCTGGCCTATCACGGCAAACACCTTGGGCATGCTGGTGCGTATGGCATCCTTGAAATCGTTGCTCTTGAAGAATCGTTCCACCTGTTCCTGGTTCTCTTCAATCCAGTTTTTCACAAGCGTCGTAAGGTCGTTGGTGTGCGTTGTCTGGTGGAGCCAGTGCATCAGAAACTCGTAAAGCTTCTGAAACTGCCCTATCATGGGCGGAATGATGAAGTAAATCATCAGTCCCACCACACTCAGCACTACAGCCATGGCTATGAGTATAGCCAGTGCGCGCACCTTGACATGCATGCGATACTGTATGAACTTCACCATCGGATACATAAGATAGGCAAAAAGCCACGCTATGAAGAACGGCAGCAGCACGCTACTCAGATAGTTGGTCACGGCAAACACAGCCACTGTGATGAGCGCAATGGCTGTCCAACGAATGAATTTATCAAAAGTGATTTTCTGTTCCAACATATATAATATTACGATTTCAATGGGTACAAAATTACGAATACGTTTTAAAAATTGCAAAGAAAGGGCTCCTTTTTTTGCCGTTCTTGATTAATATAGCTATATTTGTCGCCAATATGGGGATATTGTATATAGTACCCACACCAGTGGGAAACATGGAGGACATGACAATGCGTGCCATCCGTATATTGAGAGAGGCCGATCTTGTGCTTGCCGAAGACACTCGCACGTCGGGCATTCTGCTCAAGCATTTCGACATACAGAACCGTCTGATGTCGCACCACAAGTTTAACGAGCACGGCACAAGCGCCGCCATCGTCGAACGGTTGAAAGCTGGCGAGACGATAGCTCTAATCAGCGACGCCGGCACTCCAGGCATCAGCGACCCGGGATTCTTTCTCGCACGCGAGGCTGCCAAGGCTGGAATAACGGTGCAATGTCTGCCGGGTGCTACGGCATTTGTGCCAGCCATTGTCAGTTCCGGACTGCCTTGCGACCGCTTCTGCTTTGAAGGTTTCCTGCCACAGAAGAAGGGACGCCAGACGCTTCTTGATGCTTTGCGCAGCGAGACGCGCACTATGATATTCTATGAGTCGCCCTACCGGCTGGTGAAGACATTGGAGCAGTTTGCCGAAGTATTCGGCGAGGAGCGCCAGGCAAGCGTCTGCCGCGAGATATCCAAGTTGCACGAGGAGAGTGTACGCGGTTCGCTCAAGGAGATAATAGCCCACTTCCACCAGACAGAGCCGCGTGGCGAGATTGTGATAGTGGTGGCTGGATGCGGCGAAGGCGAAATGTCGGCACTCAAGGCATTGAAGGCTCAGGCCAAGGAGAAGAAGCCGCGACTGAGCAACAAGGAGCGTTACGCAATGCGCGAAGCCGCTCCCGAAGAATTCAAGAAGAAGAAATTCAGAGAAGAAGAATAGATATTCGATAAAGAAGATTATCCAAATCTATAAAAAGAGAACAACAATCGACAACATTAAGAATAATAACCAAACCCTGACAAATATGAAAAAGTTCAAGTTTTTATTATTTGCATTGGCAGTAGTTGCCTTCGCATCATGTGGCAACAGTGACAAAAAGCAATCGGCAGAGGGCGCTGTACAAAGCGACTCGCTGCAACGCGTGATAACTCAGAAGGACAACGAAATCAACGATATGATGGAAACCTTCAACCAAATACAGGAAGGTTTGCGCGAGATTGACGAAGCCCAGAACCGTGTGAGCATCGTGAAGAACGGCGAAGGAGCCAACAAGCGCCGTCAGATTATCGAGAACATACAGTTCATTTCGAACACGATGAAGCAGAACCGCGCCCTCATCGAGAAGCTGCGCCAGCAGATGCGCGAGTCGAGCGTTAAGGGCGACCAGCTCCGCAAGACCATTGAGGACCTCGTAAAGCAGATTGACGAGAAGGACAACCAGCTCAAGCAGCTGCGTGCCGAGCTTGATGCCAAGGACATACACATTGCCGAACTCGACCAGGCTGTCAACACTCTCAACGACAACGTGTCGAGTCTGAAGACAGAATCGTCGCAGAAGAGCGAGACTATCAACGCTCAGGACAAGCAGCTCAACACCGCTTGGTTTGTATTCGGAACCAAGAAGGAGCTGAAGGAACAGCACATCCTCGAAGGATCAAAGGTGCTTGAGTCGAACTTCAACAAGCGCTACTTCACCAAAATCGACATCCGCGTCGACAAGGAGATAAAGCTCTACTCTAAGTCGGCACGCATTCTCACCATGCATCCGTCAAGTTCGTACACCCTACAGCAGGATGCCAACAAGCAGTATGTGCTGCGCATCAACAACCCGCAGATATTCTGGTCGACCAGCAAGTATCTCGTGATACTCGTGAAGTAACTACAACAAAACAAAATGGATACAGAACAACTATCGCTAACAAAGAAAACCCTTGTCGGCGTGCAGTTCCTCTTTGTGGCATTCGGTGCCACAGTGCTGGTGCCGCTGCTCATTGGTATCAATCCCGCTACGGCGCTATTCACAGCCGGATTGGGCACATTCATCTTCCACTTCGTTACAGGTGGCAAGGTGCCCATCTTCCTTGGCTCGTCGTTTGCATTCATTGCCCCAATCATTGCAGCCACACAGCAGTGGGGATTGCCCGGCACTCTCGCCGGACTTACAGCCGTATCGCTCGTCTACTTCGTAGTGAGCGCATTGGTGAAATGGCAGGGCAAGCGTCTGCTCGACCGCATTTTCCCACCCGTAGTGATCGGTCCGGTCATCATACTCATCGGACTCTCGCTCTCGGGCAGCGCCGTCAACATGGCAAAGACCAACTGGATACTCGCCTTCACGTCGCTCATCACAGCCATTGCCATACTGACATTCTGCCGCGGACTGATGAAACTGGTGCCCATAATCAGCGGTGTCATCGTTGGCTACATACTCGCCATATGCCTTGGCGAGGTCGATTTCTCGGGCGTAGCATCGGCATCGTGGCTGGCCATACCGGTACAGTTCGACACCATCACCCACTTCGAGTGGGCACCGTTCCTATACATGATACCCGTGGCAATAGCCCCCGTGCTTGAGCACATTGGCGACGTTTACGTGGTAAGTGCCGTTGCCAAGAAGGACTTCGTTGAAAATCCTGGCATACATCGCACCATGCTCGGCGACGGATGTGCCTGCCTTGCATCGGCATTGCTTGGCGGTCCACCCGAGACTACTTACTCTGAGGTGACCGGAGCCATGTCTATCACCAAGGTGACATCGCCTGCCGTAATACGCATTTCGGCTGCCACAGCCATCTGCTTCTCTATCATCGGCAAGCTCAGCGCACTGCTTCAGTCAATCCCGCAGGCTGTATTGGGCGGCATAATGCTGCTGCTGTTCGGAACGATAGCAAGCGTTGGCGTGCAGAATCTGATGCAGCACAAGGTTGACATGAACGACACCCGCAACGTCATCATCATTTCTGTTATGCTCACAATGGGTCTGGGCGGTGCCGTACTCTCATCGGGTTCGTTCGCAATATCGGGCATCGGACTCGCCGCTGTAGTAGGCGTAGTGCTCAATCTGGTGTTGCCCAAGACCAAGAAGGTTGAGGAATAAAAACGGTTCATCCGGAATTTGGAGTGGTAATATTATAAGTTCAATTTTGTAAGTTAATTGGTAAAGCAAATAGTAGGAGGCTATGGCGTCCCCGCCATAGCCTGTGCAGTTAGTCAGTACATTCTTGTTATTGATAATATGCACTGCCTGCTTGCTCAGGCTATGGCGAGGACGCCATAGCCTCCTACTGTTTGTAATTTTAAAATATAGTATCACTCCAAATTCCGGATGAACCATAAAAACGACGTTAACACCCCAGTATACAGCATACTTACAACAACCGTATTTCAAAAGGAGTCCTTTTGCACTGCAAAAGGGCTCCTTTTGGTTTGTAAAAGGACTCGTTTTGGAGTGCAAAAGGGGTCGTTTTGGAAGGCAAAAGGAATCCTTTTTGAAATGTTAAGTGTTAAGTGTTGAATGTTGCCAACAACCATTACACCTTATTATATATATAAGCAACACAACTAACCAACACCATCTCAACACCTCAACACCACAACCGAAACCCAACAACATCTCAACACAACAACACCTCAACTGGGGCTCCGCCCCACCCCGTGCGCCCACCCAACAAATTTATTATAATTTTTTCCTCAAAAAATTTTGTCGTTAAAAAACAAATCGCTAAATTTGCAAACGTAAAGATGCAAGAACAACACAACACCTTGCATTCTGACACAGAAGACTTAACAAAACAAAACAACAGACGTACATTTTGATGAAACAATGCCAGCAACAGGACGAATTGCCGGCAGACTGAACTAACGACAGGCAAGATTGCCTACAGACGGGTAATACTGGCTGACTACTTAACTGACAACATAACACAAAAATAATAAAAAGACTAAATTAAGACGATTGCCTATGATACGATTTATAGCATTCATCTTCTTGGCACTGGCAATGCAAACCGCCGCAGCCCAAGAAAACGATAAGAAAGAAGTTTGTATCGGATTTAGGGTGGGATCAAGCTTATTGGACCCCAAATTCGGTAACAACGAAGCAAATCTGAACGACGTAATACAGTTTCTTAACGAAGTAAGAAACGACACAACCATTGAACTTACCCAAGTTACGTTTTGCGGATCGGCATCACCCGAAGGAGGCAGCAAGCTCAACCGCAAGCTCGCCCAGCGTCGCTGTGCCAATATGGAGCAGTATGTACGCCAGCGCATCATGTTGCCCGAAGACATAATCAAGCGTCAGGAATGGTCGGACGCATGGCAGAAGCTCGCCATTTATGTCGAAAACTCGGACATGCCCAACAAGAAAGAGGTGCTGCACGAGCTGCTCGAGACTCCAGAATACACATATAATAAATATGGTGCACTCGTCGACAGCCGCAAGAAGCGACTCATGGACATGAACTACGGACGCACATGGAACTATATGCTCGACAAGTTCTTCCCCTCAGTACGCAACGCAAGTGCCATTCTCGTGACCATACGCAAGAAGAACGAGCCGGCACCCGAACCCAAACCAGAACCCGTTGTGGAAGAACCCAAGCAGCCCGAACCCGTAGTACAGCCCGAACCCATCGTCGACACCAAGCAACCTGCCTACTTCGCCATCAAGACCAATATGCTATACGATGCACTACTTGTGCCCAACGTAGGCGTTGAGTTCTCGCTCGGCAAGCGTTGGAGCGTAGCAGCCGACTGGATGTACGGATGGTGGAGCCGCAACAAGAGCCATCGCTACTGGCGTGTATACGGCGGCGGACTCACAGTACGCAAGTACTTCGGAGCAAAGGCTGCCGAAAAGCCTCTGCAGGGACACCACATCGGCATCAACGCACAGATGCTCACCTACGACATCGAATTCGGTGGCAAGGGATATATGGGCGGAAAGCCCGGTGGCACATTGTGGGACCGCATGAACTATACAATCGGTGCCGAATACGGCTACTCAATGCCCGTGGCACGACGATTGAACATCGACTTCAGTCTGGCAGCCGGATACATGGGCGGACGCTACTATGAATACACTCCGCTCGACGGCCACTACGTATGGCAAGCCACCAAAAACCGCAAGTGGATAGGCCCGACAAAGGTTGAGGTATCGCTCGTCTGGCTTCTCGGACATGGCAACTACAACACGAAAACGAAGAAAGGAGGCGAGAAATGATTAACTGCAAGAATTCAGCCAAGTTGATACTCGGCACACTATGCGCTATGGCACTCGCCATACCGACACTCTCATCGTGCGAACACAAGGACCTGTGCTTCGACCACGACGTTCATGCACCCAAGTACGACTTCCGCGTCGTTGCCACATACGAGCAGGAATGGGAGATAAACAATAGCGACAACAAAGTGTGGAATAGCGAAGATGAATGGCCCGAACGCTTCGGAATGACCTACAACGAGCTTAGGCCCGATGTGCCAAAGGGTCTCAGAATGCACGTATTCAGCGAGTCGGGCGTAAGCGACATGATCAATATGCCTGCCCAGGGCGACGTGGTAGGACTGCGACCGGGCAACCATCAGTTGCTATTCTACAACAACGACACCGAATACATTCTCTTCGACGATATGTACTCGTATGCTTCTGCCAAGGCCACCACACGCACCCGAACACGTTCTACGTACATGGGCAATCCGTTTAAGGGCAACGCCAGCCGTAGCGAACCTACTGTGAACATGCCCGATATGCTCTATGGCAACTATAACGAGAAGTATACGTCGCAGCGCACTACCGAAGAGGTAGTAATGCCCGTAACGATGCACCCGCTGGTGTTCAAGTATTTAGTGAGATACGAGTTCAGCAAGGGTCTGGAATATGTAGGACTGGTGCGCGGAGCACTGTCGGGCATGGCTGCAGCGGTGTATATGCACAGCGGACAGACTTCAAAAGAGGCAGCCACTCTGCTCTACGACTGCACACTCGAACCTTGGGGAGCGCAGGCTATAGTAAGAACATTCGGAGTGCCCGACTGGCCCAACTCACTCTATCAGCCCACACGTGGACAGCGCAGCTATGCTCTGAACTTAGAGGTAAGACTCAAGAACGGACTCATCAAGAACTTCGACTTCGACGTGACCGATCAGATTGAGAAACAGCCACAAGGCGGTGTTATCATTGTGAAGGGTCTGGAAATATCCGACGAGGACGGATGGCAGGGAGGCTCAGGCTTCGACGTCAAGATTGACGGATGGGGCGATTACGAAGACATCGTGATTCCACTGAAATAATATTTCAACAAATTAAATTAATCAATAGTTCGTTAAAATTTGAGATAAAGGCTAAGCAGTTTTACGCTGCCAGCCAAAGAGTTCTTTGATAGTAT